>JAUUNK010000067.1 GCA_030844565.1 Bacteroides ovatus | reverse complement strand
CTAAATTTCAAATATTTCAAAGAACTATTTTAGATTTTAATGGGACAGCAATGATGCAAATAATATGTTGAGTCTTACGAGTGATTCTATAGGGAGTAAATTCTTTTTTGAATATCCTTCTAAAGACAGTCGTGAAAAAGCTATTCCAAGCCGTTTGAGAGGGATGGCTTATCAGGGAACTCTATGTTCTAATCAGTCATTGGACAAGTTTCTATATGTAGTGCGTAGTGCTCCTATCTTTATGTTATATTCGGTAAATAAAAATACAATTGAAAAGACTTATGAATGGATAGCAGGCTATCCTAAATATGTTACAGAAGAGACGAATAAATATCGTTCCGCTCCGATGGATGCAAGCAATAAAATCTCCTTTATTGGGGCTTATGCAACGAATAATTATGTCTATCTGCTTTATTCGGGAAAGAGTATTAAAGATGCAGGTGTGGATGCATTTAAAGCTAATGTTATTTATCGATTATCTTGGGAGGGTAAACCGATGAATAAGTTTGAACTGGATTATCCACTGACAAACTTTTGTGTTTCTGATGATGATGATATTTTGTATGCTTTGGCTGATAAAGGTGAGTTGGAATTGGTGCAATATGCTTTGAAATAGATTGAAGGATGAACAGAATTGTATGTGTTTTGATAATAGTGTATTAAAAGATAGCCTGTCAGCTATTAATAGTTGAGTTGTCAGATGTTAATACCTATCGTGATGGGTGTTAATACCTGACAACTCAATTATTAACATCTGACAAACCGATGATTAATAGCTATTGTGAAGGATTCAAATACCTACCCTTTACGTCTTGTAGCGCCTGCGGTATTATCTCAATTATAAGGCTCTCCACTTGGATGATACTAAGATTACATTCAGCAACGTCTCTCTACATTTGACAGCGTTCTGTCCCTATACGAGGTATCGTTCTGGCGGATTGATAAATCCGCCAGAACGGGGAACGGGCAATCCGACGGAACGGGAAATACCTGACGGGAGGTGCTTTATTGGGTTCCCTGCCGAGGGAACTACGGTTTCTCCGGCAGGGAACTACGGTTTCTCCGGCAGGGAACTACAGTTTCGCCTAGAGGGAACTCTGGTTTCCCCTAGAGGAACCGGACTTCTCATGCCGAGTTGGGCTGACTCACTAAATACATTGGCTTGCCTCACTAAATACAGTTCGTGCACCACATGTAGGAGATAACTAGAGAGAAAAGACCATTGATACAGTGATTTTAGAGGGAATTATGCATAGTATCAGGTAATTTTCATGCTGCGCTGATATTTTTAAGAATATTACATTGAAGGTTAGGCATTACTTTAAGAATGAACGTTTTATTATAATTGGAAGGTAATTCTATCATCACAAATAGAAAATTTAAGAGTGAGAGTAAACTCTTGCTCTCACTCTGCTCTCACTGTATCTATCACTCCTGAAACGCCGATGAATAAAGGGTTACAGAGAAAAAGTGAGACCGTGACGGTAAAAGCGCTTCAACTCATGGGAGGAGAAAGTGAGATAAAATACGATTTGTGGTACTATTTATGGAATCTTATTCCTTTTTTGATTCTATGATGTTGATTTTCAGGGGAGTTAGTAAGTTCTGGTAGAACTTGGCGCAATAGGATACCCTACGCATATCCGTAGAGGGGGTTGTTTCGCAAGAGATGGCTCAAATGCTTTCATAGTATTTATCTTTAAATATTAAAATATTTGTGATTTCTATGCTGAACTATCCTGCCTTTCGGTCTTAAAAACACTTTTTCAGGAAGGAACAACATCCTTATATATCCCAAACATTTCTCTTGTTCTTTAGATTATTTAAGTTAGCAATGGTTATGAAATTCAAATTATGGGCACAAATATAGTGATTTTATATAAAATGATGCATATATAATTATATTTTTTAAAATAACCTGGCGATTTTAAGGCTCCTGTTTAAGAAGGTAAATATGGATGCCTAAGAATGATAAGTGAATCCGGTAGAAAAACAATACCTCATTTAACCCTTTTCTTCCCTTCTATGTTAGGCTGATAGTGCTCTCTTGTAAATGAGGCTATTGCGCCAAGTTCTACCAGAACTTATCCTATTTTTTATAATCTTATTCTTTGTAAACAGTTTTTGTTGAAGCGGTTTATGCATGATGGTCCATGTATGAGGCTACCAGTCTGTTGTTACACTAGTGCTGGATGTCCGGCATGAGAGAAATAAAAGAGCATTAAAGCTATTCCGGATGGATAGCCTGGTGGGGAGAGATGCCGCCCTGCTGGCAGGAAAATCTTAAGTAAGCTTTAATTGCCGAAACTTCTAACATTAAAAAATGCCCGGCAGACCAGGAAAGAATGATTCACTACAAAAGCAAAAAGGCTGCTCAAGTCGCAAAGACGCAGAGGAGCTGATGACAAACACAAAAGATTGATGATAAATGAAGACTGACTTTATATCAGTCGCCTTAGTTAAGTAATTAATAAACCAAGAATCTCGTATTGTGAAAAATACCCAGTATGAATTCTGTTAACTATTATTTCTATGATAAATGAAAAGAAAAACTCCGGAAGAGCGCTACAGCTATTAGTGCTTTTTTGTCTTGGAAGTCTTTTGCTTGCATCCCCGCTTCGTGCAGAAGACGAAGTTGCCATACAGCAACAAACGGGCAAGACTTATACCGTGAAAGGTGTCGTGCTCGATAATAATAATGAACCGATTATCGGTGCAAGTGTGTTGGTCAGCGGAACCAGTATCGGTGTTGCTACCGACTTGGACGGTAACTTTACATTGAAGGTTCCGGCAGGGTCCAAAACGGTGGAAATTTCTTATCTTGGCTATGAGAAGAAAGTGATTCCTTTTAACCCCAACAATTTAAATGCCTTCCGCGTAATCAACATGAAGGAAGATGGAATTGCATTGGAAGATGTTACAGTGGTAGCTTTTGCCAAACAGAAAAAGGAATCGGTGTTAGGCTCAGTTTCTACCATAAAGCCTGCCGAGTTGAAGACGACCAGCAGTAACTTGACAACCGGATTTGCCGGAAAACTGGCGGGAGTGATTGCTTATCAGAGAAGTGGCGAACCGGGGCAGGACAATGCAGAGTTCTTTATTCGTGGAGTCACTACCTTTGGTACGGGTAAAGCGAATCCCCTCATCTTGATTGATAACATCGAGTTGACTTCTTCCGATTTGTCCAGGCTGAATCCCGATGATATTGCAAGCTTTTCTATTTTGAAGGATGCCACCGCCACTGCCCTTTATGGTGCACGGGGAGCAAACGGTGTAATCTTGGTCACTACCAAAGAAGGAGAAGAGGGTAATATGAAATTGTCTTTCCGCGTAGAGAATTCTTTCTCTTCTCCGGTGAAAGATGTGGAAGTGGCAGACCCGCTTACTTTTATGAAACTTCACAATGAAGCGGTGAGAACCAGAGACCCGCTAGCTCAATTGCCTTATCTGGAGAGCCAGATTGCCGCACGTGAGCAAGGCTTGAATCCTTATGTGTATCCGATGGTGGACTGGAAGGAGATGCTTTTTAAAGATTTCACTACCAACCAGCGAGGCAACTTGAATATCAGTGGTGGTGGACGTGTAGCTCGTTATTATATCGCTCTGTCGTATGCAAGGGATAATGGTATTTTAAAGACCGACCCCACTAATAGCTTCAACAATAATATCCAGTTGAATAAGTATACAGTGCGTTCCAATGTAAATGTGAACCTGACAAAGACTACCGAACTTGCAGTGCGTGTAAGTGGTACGTTCGATAGCTATCAGGGACCGTTGTCGGGTGGTGCTTCTATGTATACCAAGGCTATCAAAGCGAATCCCGTATTGTTCCCCGCTACCTTTGCATCCGACCCGTCCCACCAATATTCCAATCATGTGCTATTTGGCAATTATGGAGAAGGTGGCGAATATATGAATCCATACGCTGAGATGTGCCGCGGTTATAAAGAGTCGGAAACGACCGTGGTGCTTGCCCAGTTGGAGTTGAAACAAAATTTCGATTTCATAACGAAGGGATTGAAAGGACGTTTGCTGGGAAATGCTACCCGTAATTCTTATTACGACCTGACGCGCTCTTATACTCCGTTCTATTATTCGATAGGAAGTTATGATAAGTATGAAGATATTTATACTCTGAGTGATTTGAACCCCGATACGGGAACAGATTATTTAGGTTACAGCCAAGGAGGTAAACAGGTAAGCAGCTCCATTTATCTTGAAGCTTCTTTATCCTACGATCGCATTTTCAACGAAAAGCATAATGTAAGCGGTATGTTGGTGTATACTGTGCGTGAAGGGAAATCCGGTAACGAAAGCACGTTGCAGAAATCGTTGCCTTCCCGTAATATGGGATTGGCGGGACGTTTCACGTATGGCTTCTCCGATCGCTATTTCCTGGAGTTCAATTTTGGTTATAACGGTTCGGAACGTTTTGATAAAAACCACCGTTGGGGTTTCTTCCCTTCAGGAGGTTTGGGATGGGTTGTTTCCAATGAAAAGTTTTGGGTGAACAGTCCCCTTTCCAAAGTGGTGAACATGTTTAAGCTGAAAGGTTCCTATGGATTGGTGGGTAATGATAATATTGCCGACGAACGTTTCTTCTATCTTTCCGAAGTGAACATGAATGATGAAAATAGAGGAATTAACTTTGGTACGGACTTCAATAAAGGGTATAACGGCATAGGTATCAAGCGCTATGGCAACAATCAGATTGGCTGGGAAATCTCTCATAAGCTGAATCTGGGAGTTGAAATGAAACTGTTCGACAACCTGGAAGTCCAGGCGGATTATTTCCGAGAAAGAAGAACCAATATTTTGCAGGAACGTGCGGATATTCCCACTATAATGGGATTCCAGAGCATTCCTAAGGCAAATATCGGAGAAGCAAAAGGAAGCGGATTTGAAATGTCTGTGGATTACTCTCATTTCTTTAATAAAGATTTGTGGGTGACAGTGAGAGGCAACTTTACGTATGCGACAAGTAAATACTCAAAATATGAAGAGCCCAACTATTCCGATACTCCCTGGCTAAGTAAAATTGGCGGAAAGCTTAATCAGCGTTACGGCTTAATTGCAGAACGTCTGTTTGTAGACGAAGAGGATGTTCTCAATTCTCCTAAACAACAGTTTGGCGAGTATATGGCGGGTGATATTAAATATAAAGATATTAATAAAGACGGCATCATAGACGATCGCGACCGTGTTCCTCTGGGTTATCCCACCACGCCGGAGGTTATGTATGGTTTTGGCTTCTCGTTGGGTTATAAAGCGTTCGATTTCAACTGCTTCTTCCAGGGTTCGGCGCGTTCTTCTTTCTTTATAAATCCGTTGAAGATAACTCCGTTCGACCAGCCTTATGACCCGGATAAGGAAATGAATGGCAAAAAAGGTAACAATGCCTTGCTTCAATTCATTGCCGATAGCCATTGGAGCGAAGCTAACCAGAATGTATATGCGCTTTGGCCCCGCTTGTCGGCTACTGCTATTTCCAATAATAACCAGACGAGCACGTGGTGGCTGCGCGACGGCACTTTCTTACGCCTCAAATCGGCGGAAGTAGGTTATACTTTGCCCCACAAGATTGCTTCTAAGGTTAGATTAAGCAATCTACGTGTCTATGTAAGTGGTACAAACCTGTTTAGTATCACCAAGTTTAAACTTTGGGACCCTGAAATGGGAGACGATGGACTGGGATATCCTGTTCAGCGTGTATTCAATATTGGTCTTCAACTTTCACTCTAAAAAACAATGTATTGTATGAGAAAAATAATACTATCCATATCATTCCTGATAGCTCTGGTGCTCACGGGCACTTCCTGTAGCGATTATCTGAATATAGTGCCGGAAGGTACGCCAAGTATGGACAATGCTTTCAGTAACCGGATCAACTCGTTCAAGTTCTTACATACTTGTTATAGTTATTTGCCGAATTTTGATAATGGCAGTGCGGTTGGCTTTTTGGCTGGCGACGAGCATTGGCTGATGCCGAAAGGAACCGGGTTTATCGAACAACGCATTGGACTCGATGCTTGGGAAATCGGTCGTGGTTCGCAAAACAGCAATTCCCCTTATATGAATTACTGGGATGGTGGCAATGGAGGAAACAATTTGTGGATTGCCATTCGCGATTGCAATATCTTTTTGGAAAATATAGATAAGCCTCGCGACTTGCAGGATTATGAACGCGAAAGATGGATTGCCGAAGTGAAGTTTTTAAAGGCATACTATCATTTTTATCTCTTCCAACTGTATGGACCTATTCCGGTGATAAACGAAAATGTATCGATTGATGCTACGGCGGAAGAAGTGCGCCTCTATCGCCAACCGGTAGATGAAGTGGTGGCTTATATTTCCAATTTGTTGGATGAATGTGTGGAGAATCTGCCTTTGCAAATAACCAACGAAGGAGAGGAAATGGGACGAATCACTCAGCCGATTGCAAAAGCCGTGAAAGCTCAATTGTTGCTTTTGGCAGCTAGCCCGCTTTTCAATGGCAATTCAGATTATGCAGATGTGAAGGATAATCAGGGACGTGCTTTGTTCCCTGCTGATTATGACGCAAATAAATGGAAGCTGGCAGCCGATGCGGCATTGGATGCTATTCAAACTGCTGAAGAGGCGGACCATCGGATTTATTATTTCACCGACCCGCTGAAAATATCGGATGCTACCCGTAAGCTGCTGGATATTGGCGAAGCGGTGACGGAAAAATGGAACAAGGAGATTGTTTGGGGAAGTACGCGGAACGTGACAGGGCTGGAAACGCAGTCAATGGCTAAATTGAGTACGGGAAACAATTATAATGCCCGTTCTGTCTTAGGACCCACGCTGGCTGTGGTAGAAGAGTTTTATTCAGCAAACGGTGTGCCCATTTCTGAAGATAACGGTGAATTCTGGTCGGCCAATTATCCTTATCGCTACGAGTATAGAACGGTGGAGGATAAAGGAAATAATAAGTATTACTTGGAACTGGGACAACAGACCGCTGTTCTCCATCTGGACCGTGAACCGCGTTTTTATGCTTCGTTGGCATTCGACCGTGGTACGTGGTATGGGGCAGGTTATAAGGATGACACACAGACAAACTTATCTAAATATCATTTCCGCCGGAAAGAGTTCTCCGGGCAGAATACTTCGGAAGACCATTCTTATACAGGGTATTTGAACAAAAAAGTATGTAGTTACAGATGCAATCTTACCAATGATGCCTGGACTCCTTATCGGTATGCTTTCCCCATTATCCGCCTTTCCGATTTGTACCTGATGTATGCGGAAGCTTTGAACGAAACGTTGAGTGTGCCAAACGATGATGTATATGGATATGTTGACGCCATCCGCCAACGTGCCGGCATCCCGGGAGTGAAAGAGGCATGGAGTAAATATTCGAAATATCCTAATAAGCCTAACACACGTGAAGGCATGCGTGAGATTATTCACATGGAACGCTTGAACGAGTTGGCGGGTGAAGGAAAGCGCTTTTGGGATTTGCGCCGTTGGAAAGTGGAGTTGCCGAGTGAAATCCGTGGTTGGAACGTGAAAGGCGAAACAGCCGAAACTTTCTATCGGGTGAGTATCCTTTTCGAACGTCCTAAGTTTACTTATAAAGACTACTTGTGGCCTATAAAGGTGGAGGCTATTCAAAAGAATCCGAATCTGGTGCAAAATCCGGGTTGGTGATTTCAGTAATTATGTTATAAAAACGGTTGAAAAGATGAAAAGAATGAATTATAATTCGAGAATAAAGGGATGTTTGTCAGCCATCCTATTAAGCCTGTTTTGTCTGGCAGGATGTGGTCAGGATGAGAAGATTGGTCTGGACCCCACTGACAGTGTAGCTCCGGGTGTTCCCACCAATATCTCCGTAGAAAATACGAGTGGTGGAGCTATAATTAGTTTTACCGCCCCCAAAGACGATGACTTGTTGTGTGTAGTGGCAACTTATATGATCAATGGAATCGAACGAACTGCCAAAGCTTCGCCTTATACAAATAAATTGAAAGTGGAAGGTTTCGGCGAAGAAGGCTCCTATCAGGTTACCTTAAAGTCCGTGGATAAAAGCAGAAATGAGTCGGAGCCGGTGCAAGTGACGGTGAACCCTACCACTCCGCCTGTAAAGATTATCTTTACGACATTGAAAGTGATGGATAGCTTCGGAGGTGTTAAGCTGTCGTGGGTGAATCCTACTGAGGCAAACATTATTGTAGAAGCTTTCCGAAAAGACGGCGACGACTGGACTTCAGTGGAAAACTTCTATTCCAGTGCAAAAGAAGGTAAAGGAACGATTAGGGGATATGCTCCCGAACCGGTGACTTTTAAGTTCCGTATCCGTGACCGTTGGGATAATTATTCCGATTTCATGGAAACCGACAATCTGCCCTTGGAAGAAGTTCAGCTTGATAAATCCAAGTTCAGGGAGATTACTGCGTTACCGGGCGATGTGACTCCTATGTCGAGCCTGCCTATTAGTAATATCTGGGATGGAAATACGGTAAGCAAATGTTTCCATGCGGCAGGTACTAAAGGCATTGGTATGGCAATTACGTTTGATATGGGACAGCTTGCCAAAGTCAGTCGCTTCAAGATGTGGCAACGTACGGAATCCCCCGCCTGGATTTATAGCCATAACAACCTGAAACATTATATCATTTATGGTTGCAATGAGATTACGGAAGAGATGCGCGATAGCGGTCGGGAAGGTGAAGATGGCGACACTTATCCTACCTTCGAAGGATGGACCGAGATATTGGATACATGGTGCTATAAACCTTCGGGCGACAGTGGACAGGTAACTAATGAGGATAAAGAATATATCCTCAACGGTGACGAACATGAAGTGCCTATCGATGCTCCGGCTTTCCGCTATGTGCGCATCTATATGCTTGAGAACTGGAGTGGAGGAACAATTCCACAGATTGGCGAAATGACGTTCTGGGGGCAAATAATTGAATAATTTAATAGGAACTGTTTATGAAAAATATATTGAAATCTATGGTTTTCTGCCTGACTGCTTTTATGGCGGTTGCCTGCGGAGACCTTTATGAAACCCATGAGAAATATCTTAAGATGGGCGAAGAAACCTATATAGGACACGCCGATACTTTGTATGTAAACGGCGGATTTAACAGGATAGAGTTAGTGTGGAGGCTGAACGCAGACCCGCGAATCAGCATGTGTGAAATAAGCTGGAATGGCTGCGAACAACCTCTTGAGGTTGCAGCAGACCGGACGAAGGATTTCATGTCAAAGATTATAGAGCTTCCCGAAGGTAAATACATCTTTAAAGTGGTAATCAAAAGCGAAACGGGCAAAGAGTCTTTGCCGCAAACGGCTTCCGGAGAAGTCTACGGACCTACCTACCAGTCTCGGTTGCCGCAACGGGGCATTAATTCCATGGTTGCTACTCCCGCAGGCGTGACGCTTAATTGGGCTCCCGAAGAGGGATGTATCGGTACGCATTTAACGTATACCAATGGTGAAGGCACACAGAAAACCTTGTTTGTGACTGAGAATGAGGCTTCTACATTTATAGAAGATTTTGTTCCTGGCACAGATTTCATTGTATCTTCTCTGTTTAAGCCCGAGAAAAATGCTCTTGACAATATGGAGTCGTTGGAAAAAACTTTCTCCTTCCCCAGCTATTATACTGTGTCTAAGGCAGATTGGGAGGCAATCTATCATACCCGATATACGGATGTAGACCGCACGGGATGGACGGTTGAAGCAAATACCGAAGAAGCTGGCGGCGAAGGACCCGTCAACGGCTATGTGACAGCTTTGCTGGATGGTGATCTGTCTACTTTCTGGCATTCAAAATGGAATGATAATGCCAAACCTCCCTTGCCACACTTAATCACTATCGATATGCAAGAAGCGCAGAAAATTATATCGATTGAGTTGGCTAGACGCAAAGATAACAAGGATACCAAAACTGTGGTGTTTAGCATTAGCGATGATAAGGAAAACTGGACAGAACTGGGATTATTGGATTTTCCGAATGATCCGGTTCCTAACGCTCAGATTCTATTATTGCCCGAAACTGTGAGTGGCAGATATATCCGCGCTTCGGTGACGGCTAGTAATAATGCTCCGCATGCCAGCATCGCCGAAATATTGTTTACTACTGCTAAAGAAGAATGATAGGGTTGAAAATTGGTTAGGATAAAAAGATTAGGAGGAATGGTTAAGGTGTTCCTCCTAATCAAATTTTAGAGAACTTACCGGTTTTGAAAAAAATAGATATTTGTTGTGATGATGATGTGAATTTTTTCGTATACATTTGCGTTGTGATAGTAAATGAATCAAGTTTTGTTAGCTGAGGAATCTAGAAACCCAAAAGATAGGTAATATTGCGAAACGATCTAATACAAATGAAGAATAACATGTATATGAAATATGTCTTGTTATTGGTGTACAGCCTGCTTTCTACCTATTAAACAAAAGAGCAGAAAATAAATGTGCTCGCTGATGATTCGAATTCTCTTTTATTCATTAGTGACTTTTGATTCTCCCATCATAAGAAATGAACGCTTAGTAAACGTAGAAAATGATAAATAACATGAAACATATCATATTGTCAACCGGAATCACTCTATTTATTTGCGTGATGCTGTGCAGCACCTTTTTTGTACGGTATGATATGTTTGATAACTATCTTCTGCTTTTTCCCTTATCTGTGGGAATAGGTCTGGTTAGCATAGTAGCCTTCTTTACATTTATGATACAAAGAAACGCTTTCAGATTCTCTGGACCGGACATACTTATCACAGTTTTAGTAGTTTATTATGCTGCCCGCTATGATTATGAACTTCAGTTAGCTAATTGGAAAATAATATATGCCTTTTTATTATGGATATTGTGGTTTGCAGTTCGGATACTGCTGACAAACGTGGCCATTTCAAGAAGAATTTTATTTGGAGGGATTGTGGCGATAGGTTGCATGCTGGCTGTTTGGGGATTGCTCCAACTGTATGGAATTCAATTTTCCAATCACAGATTGTTTGCAATAACCGGTCCTTTTTATAATCCCGGTCCTTATTCCGGTTATTTGGCTATGATTTTTCCTATTAGCTTATGTTTATTGCTTCAGTCTCGAGGAAAGATTCGTTATTAGTGGATATTCGCTTTTTGTTTGATGCTTTGCATATTGCCTGCCGGGATGAGTCGTTCGGCATGGGTGGCATTGGCTGTAAGTAGTGTGTGGGTGCTGGCGATACATTATAATTGGATTAGCAAAATTAGAAAGTATATAAAATCTCATCATTATGCTACCCTGGTAGGCGGATTTACAGTGATGTGTGCTCTTGGTTTTGTGTTTATTTCTCTTTTCCAGTTGAAATCCGATTCCGCTTATGGCAGGCTGTTTATTTGGGAAAATACTTGTAAAGCAATATTTCACCGCCCTTTGCTGGGATATGGTGCAGGTAGTTTTCCGGAAATTTATGGAAAAATGCAGGCTGATTATTTTGCGTCTGGGGATTACACTGGGCTGGAAGAAAGGATAGCAGGAGCACCGGAGTATGCCTTTAATGAGTATCTACAACTGGGTGTAGAAGGAGGGATAATTTTGTTGCTCCTCTTTGTTACTTTGGTATTTTGGGGGCTGCGTCAAGGAATTCGCAATAAAGAATATGCGGCAAGTTCGGGATTGCTTTCTTTATTGCTTTTCTCCTTTTCCTCCTATCCGTTTCAATTACTATCTTTTCTACCGTTGGGGGTGCTGTTACTCGCTGTCTGTGCGACTGCGCCGAACAAAAATCTATCTTCTCTTCGTCATAGAATCGGTGTGTTGCTGTTGATGGCGGTTCTATTGGCAGGAAATATAGCCGGCGTTTATAAGCTCCGTAATATGAGGGAACTTTCCGACCGTTTGTATTATATTAAGGTGTTGCAAGATCATTCTTCTCTGAAAGAAGCTGCGACGGGATATGGCAGACTCTACGACTACTTTAAACATAATTTTAATTTCCTGATGAAATATGCAGGATGTTTGTATGCTCAAAAAAGATATGAGGAAGCAATTGCTATTCTCGAGCGGGCTAAATTGATAAGCTGCCATCCCAATATTTATAATGTTCAAGGGCAGTGTTATCAAGCCTCGGGTAACTTTGTCCAAGCAGAGGAATGTTTTAAAAAATCTACGCACCTATTGCCTATCCGCATCTATCCTTATTATTTGTTGGCAAAACTATATGCAGAGCCATCCTTCTTTCATGAAACGGAAATGAAGGAAATGGCAAATATCGTGCTATCCAAAAAGCCTAAGGTAAATTCTAAGGCGATATGGGAGATGCGTATGGAAATGAATTCTTTATTAACAAAATAATTATTAACAATTTAAAAAGAAGTAACATGAAAAAGAAAAAAGTTTATTTGGTGGCAGCTCTTGTAGTAATGGCTGTAACGGTGTTGAATGTGAAAACAGTGCTGGAAGTAAATCGTACGTACGATTTAGCAATGACGTCTATTGATGCATTGAGTGAGAATGGTGATGGAGAAAATGGCACGGGGGGAAATGACACGGGAGAAAATAACTCTGGTGAATATGAATTCAGTATACATTATAATGATTGTACTATATCTCAAACAGTAGGTAGTGACGGAACTATTACTGTATTCGGTAAGAAGTATACGGTCGGCAATTATAAGGTAGGAGCTAAATTTTCAAAAACTTGGAGGAAGGTTGCTCGGGATTGTTCAAAAGATGGAAACTATGCTTGTTCAACATATACTTGTGCTCAATTATATGAAAAATTAGGAGGATTTTAGGTAAGAATAGTCAGCATTATCGGTGTGTGTAATTATCATATAGCCGATGATGCTGTTAAAAATAGCATTAAACAATATGTGGAAAAATATAGTATGTTCAGTCGTGTTGGTATTCATCTACGGATGTAGTAGGGAACCGGAAATAACTTCGTCAACGGAATATTTGACAGTGTCGTTGCCTCATGATGATATTTTGTTTATAGTCCCTGATTCTGTGTTTGAAGAAGTTACCTATATTCCTTTGGAAACCAGAGAGGATAATTTGATCTTTAATATTGATAAAGTAATCCATACTGATTCCTTGATTTATATCTTGGATAAAAAACAAAACCAGATTTTGGTATTTAACTCCCAAGGTACTTTCCAAAAAAAACTAAATAAAGTGGGAGTAGGAGAAGGCTATTATCTGAACCTTACCGACTTTCAGGTGGAAAAAAATTTGATATATGTTCTTTCTCCTGCCTGTAGGAAAATCATAGTTTATGATTTGGAGCTTGAGTATATAGAGAATATTCCTTTCAAGGATTATGCTTCTTCTTTTTTGTTGGATTCGAAGTATTTTTATTTGTATGGGGAGTATCAAAATAAAAGTCTGAATAATATTCTGGTCTTAAAGAGGGAAAGTGGAAAACCATACTCTCGGTATGCTTCCTTTCCCAAGCAGCAGTTGGGGGTAGGAGATAGCACTTATCCCTTTTCACAAGATACTCGAAGCCATTATATATGTTATCCTTATGAATATTCTGCTTATAAACTTTTACCCGACGGACAGGAAAAAATTCTAGAGATAATTTTTGAGGCAGATAAAATATATCCTAAAGAATTACAGACAGCTTCTAATGATGAAAGAATGGAGTTTCGTATGATGATGCCAGAGGATAAATGGCCTATTGAGTCTATTGGCGGTTTTGTTAGCTCTAAAAAGTATTATATGTTTTCTTTTGTTTATATGACTCTGCCATATAGCGTATTTTACGATAAAATAACTAAGCAAATGAAGACTGGAGTTATGTTTCCATCACATAAATATCCGCTTATAACTCAGGATATAAAGTATTATAATGAATCTTCTATTTTGCAAGTTTTCTCACCTGACCAGATAGATAGTTATAGGCAAGTTTCTAGAATGGAGATGATACCGCAAGAATTGTTATCGGTCCGTATAGATGATAATCCGATTTTAGCTATTTATAAATTGAAATGAAAGTAGTATTATGCGGTATTGGATGTATACAATAGGTTGCTGTTTATTTCTTGTAGATATATTTCTTCTATACAGTCTGTCTAGGAAGCATGAACATTCGGTGAGACAAGAACAGGCGTTAAATAGTAAGATAAACAAGCTCTTTCATCAAAACCTTCTTTTAAAAGAGGATATAATTTCTTCTAAAATAGGAATGTGCACGCTTTCTCCACAGATGTATTTATATACGGAATCGGGAGATAGCATTACCTTATCTGGGCTAAAAATGAAAAAAATAGTCTTGTTTTGAGATATTCCTATTTAAGTTGTACGCCTTGTGTTGATGACGTTGTTGCATTAATAAACGAATTCGGCAAACAAAATAGGAATATTGAAATTATAATATTGGCAACTTATAGATTTAGAAAAGATTTGAAAAGTTTTAAGCGGCTAAATAAAGTTTTTACTCATGTTTATAATGTAAAATCTCTCGATCTTCCAGTAGAGGAGAAGCATCTTCCTTATTTATTTGTATTAGATAAAAATATGAGGGTGATGGATTTATTTATACCACGTAAAGAGGTGCCCGAATTGACCTCCGAGTATCTAGAAAGGATTAAGGTGTATAACCATCTCTAAAATAATAGAAGTCCTTTATAAGATGTAACAACGTAGTATGTGGAGGGAGTGTTGGTCCTGTAAAGATAAGACTAACGTATGTTGTCTCTTAGAATATCGAGGAGTAAAAATGAGAAAATAACTTTTAATGTAAGAAGGATATGGTTAAAATTATTCATATAATTGTGCTTTCTTTATGCGGTATTATTATGTTTTCATGTAATAAGCCCACAGAGAGAATATTGGTAGGAACAGTACGTAACTTGAATTCTACAAAAGAACCTTAAGAGGAGATACCGCCTTATGATCATGTAAGCATTGTGAAATTGGAAACTTCTCCATCGTGTTTAGTAGGTGACATTAATCGGATAGAAATGAATGACTTATTAATATTTATTTTAAAAAAGAAATGATATAAAAGAGAAAATATGAAAGAATTGCTTCCTATCAATCTGTTTCTTTTGCTTAGTATAATGATAATATCATGTACTTCTTCTGAAACTTTTTCAGGTGAAACTATCCATTATCTCAATCCGGTAGATGAGCCTTTAGATGAAGTACTTCCTTATACAAAAGTTAAGGTCATTAATCTTGAATCAACTTTGTCTTGTCTACTAGGCAATATTAAGCGAATAGAGATGAATGATTCTTGTATCTTCGTTTCCGAGTATGATAAATTATACATATTCACCCAAGATGGGAAGTTTGTATCAAAAGTCGGGAACAAAGGGGAAGGACCTGATGAATACATTGTGTTAAGTTCATTTTATATTGATAACGCAAAACAACAAGTTGTTATCATAGATAACTTTAAAAACATATTAATAAAGTATGATTTTACTGGAAAGTATAATTCTACCGTAGCTGTTCCTAAGAATGCTTTTGAGTCTTGCAATTATACTTTGTTGACTGCAAATGATAAGTTATTAAGTTATAACATGATGAGCATGAATGATAGAGAGGCTTATTCTTTATACGATTTAAATAAAGAAGTAAGTAAACAATTATTTTCTTATCATCCCATTACGATAGGGAATTATATGTATCCTTTTTCTTGGCATCCCATGACAAAAGTGGGGGAGGATATTAATCTAATAATGCCACTCTGTGATACGATATATACCTATTTGCCAGAAAAGTCTGTGTGTGAGCCAAAGTATGTTGTTGAAACACCTGCAAAGATGGCGTCTAGAAGCCAGATAAGGAAAAAAACTCCCGATTATCTAGAAGATATATGTTATTTGGCGGATGAAGGATATTTTACAGGATTTACGGGTATATTCGAAACATCCAAAAAGGGTTTATTAGAATATAGGCAACAGGGAGTTGTCGTAGGATATTTTCTCTTTGATAAAGAGACTAAAACAGGAAATTATTATTTAGGGGCACCTAGTAGTAGTGAAACTGGTATATTACCATTTTACCCTATTATCTATTCTTATCAAAATGCTTTTGTAGGATATGCGGATGCAGGGAATTTGTTGAAGATAAAAGATGATATAAAAGATGCGAAGATTCGGGAGTGTATTGAGACTTTAAAGGAAGATGATAATCCTTGTTTGATAATCTATGAATTTGAATAATAAAATGATTTCTTTATTAACAAAATAATTATCCACAATTAAAAAAAGTACTATGAAACAGAAAGTTTATATGATTATGCTTCTCTTGTATAGCTTTATCGCCGTGTCTTGTACTCCTGATAAGAAAATATCAAGTGAAATGGTCCGTAATCTTAATCCTTCGGAGGAACCCTTGCAAGAAACTCCGCCTTATAAACATGGGGAGATTATAAAACTGGAGACTTCTCCCTCTTGCCTGCTGGGGAATATAATTCGGATAGAGATGAATGATTCTTTTATATTTGTTTTGGAATACGATAAATTGTATACCTTCACAAGAGAAGGCAAGTTTATATCTCAGATCAGCAGAAAAGGAGAAGGACCGGAAGAATATATTGTATTAAGTTCGTTTTATGTTGACAACCCCAAACAGCAGGTGACTATTATAGATAGCTATAAGAATTTACTAATCAATTATGACTTTATGGGGAATTATCTGTCAAGTGTTTCCGTGCCGGCAGAAGCTTTTCCGAGTTCTCACTATACGTTGTTGACCGGCGACAACCTGTTATTGAGTCATAATATGATGGATATGCATGATACGAAATCGTATTCTTTATTTGATATGGATAAGCAAAAAGTGAAATCGTATTTCTCTTATCAGCCGATAACCGTAGGCAACTATATGTACCCTTATTCTTGGCATCCCATGGCGAAAGCGGGCAAAGATATTGATATAATCATGCCTTTATGCGATACGATATACACTTATTTATCGGCGACGTCTTCTTTCGAACCGAAATACATAATAGAGACTCTCTATAAAATGATTCCTAAAGACAAGATAAGGAAAAATACACCTTCTTATACAGAAGATATATGTAAGTTATGCGAACAAGGGTATTTTTCCGGATTTACCGGAATCTTTGAAACTGAAACAAAAGTCTTGTTGGAATATAAGGATATGGGGGTTGTTATGGGTTACTTTCTCTTTGATAAATCATCTAAAGCAGGAAATTACTACCTAAACTGTTCTTCTAAGGAAGACACTGTATTGCCTTTCTTCCATACCATCTATGCATATAAAAATGTTTTTGTAGGCTGTGCACAACCGAGAGATCTATTAAAATTGGAAAACATCCAAGATAAAGAAATCCGGGAAAGAATTCAAGAATTGGATGAAGATGATAATCCCTGTTTGATATTGTATGAATTTGAATAATGAAGCGATAATAAAAAATGAAAATATGAAACGAATTACTGTCAACTGTTACCTCCTTATTCTATCGGTAGCTCTCTGTGCTGCTTGTAGTGGGAATACAGCTAAACAGTCGAATGCAGAAGTAAAACTTGTGAAAATAGACTGGAACAATGTTAGTGAGTCTCTGGATTACTCTTCTCTGGTGGAGGATAGTGTGTTGATGTTTCCTTTAGAAACTACCGACGAATGCCTGATTGGAGAAGTCACTAAATTGATTTATCAGAATCAACAAATCTACATAGCCGATAACATTGGTAAAAGTATATTTGTTTTCGATATGTCCGGCAAATTGAAGGCTAAAGTTCATGCGGTGGGGACGGGCCCGGGGGAATATAGCAATATATCTTATTTCACCGTTCATGGCACCGATATGGTTATGTTCGACCATTATATGGGAAAGTTTGTATTCTATGATGCATCCGGTAAGTTTATACGCGAGAAAGGAATAGGAGGTGTTTGGGCAACAGATTTGTTTTGTATGGGCGATAAGCTTTATTTGCCCAATGATGGGAGTCGTTCCGACAGTGGCTTTTATCATCTGTTTACCATGGATTTAGCAAATTCGGATGAAACGGAAAAATATCTTCCTTTTAACGAAAAGGTAAATAACCAAAGCTGGGGCATAGGTTCTTGTTATGCAAAGTTGGGAAATGAAGCATTAGTATGTTTCTGGCCTTTTGATGAATTATATACAGTTAAAGATAGAATGGTATCTCTTTCCTATAAGATAGACTTTGGGGATAGACGTCTTCCTAAACAATATATAGAAGGAGACGGGACCACCGCACTGCGAACTGCTATTCGTGACAACTATGTGACAGGACTAGACCGATTCTGGCAATCGGAGCAATATCTTTTTCTATATTTCTCTGATTCTCAATATGAATATACAACCATATATATGAAAGAAACAGGTGAAATGCAAACAACTAAGTATTTGCACAATGCCAAAATAGGAAATTTGTTGTTGCAACCCAATCACGAAAGGTTTATCATTCAAGATGAACGAATTATTCAATGCATTCCCGCAGATCATTGGAATCTTCCCGGTATTCTGGAGCAATTGGAATCTGGTGATGTGCATTTTTATACAGAAGAGTTGAAACAAAAGTTTCTTAAATTAGCAAGAGCAGATGGAAGCGACTTAAATCCGATTATCCTGATACAGAAATTAAAGAAATAAAAGAGAATACCCATAAAGTTTGGAGGAGACCTGTTTGCGGTGTAATGAGGGGACCTCTATAAAGATGCTAGTAAATTAAAAAAAGGAGAACAATTATGTGGAAGTATTTAATAAGTATAGTTATGAAAGGATAGAGAGTGATAAGAAATCCTCAGACGGGTCGGCGTTATCTTCGAGTCTATTGCTTGTAAAGGAGGACGATAACCCGGTATTGGCAATTTATAAACTTAAATGAAAGTCATTCCATGAAACCTTTTAAACGGATAATGAAAAAGATAGGATATACATTCGTGGGGCTGTTTGTGCTCCTCCAGGTCTATATCATGATTCGGGTATATTGGCTGGTATCTTGCTCTATACCCACCTATTCCATGTCGCCTACTCTGCTCGGTGGCGACTACATTCTTGCATCCATCCAAATTCCCGGACGCAGGATATGTGAAGAAGATCCTGCAAGGCCGGGGCAGGAGTTGATTACCCGTAAGAAAGGTGTGCGCAATGTAGAGAAAGGAGATGTGGTAGTCTTCAATTTTCCTTATGCCGATGACAAAGAGAAGATGATATTGAGCACTAAAGTGTTTTATTGCAAGCGTTGCGTAGCGCTTCCCGGCGAAACTTATCATTGGCGCACCGGCAGAGGAACCAAAACAGTGTATCTTCCCAAATGTAACGACGTGCTTCGGATAGATTCTGTCAACTATGCAGATTATTATAAATGCATCGAATATGAAACGGGAAAGATTATGCGAATGGATAAAGAAGGAAAAGCATATCTGGCGGATAGCTTGCTGAACAGCTATTGTTTCCGTCATAATTACTACTTTATGCGCGGTGACAATGTGAACGATTCCTATGACTCGAGATATTGGGGACTGCTGCCTGAGAATTTTATCTTGGGAGTGGGGCAATGCATCTGGTTCTCTAAAGATAAAGAGACCAAGCAAATCAGATGGAACAGAATGTTTAAAAAGATATAGAAGAATGAAAGATAAGAAATGGTGCTTTGTTGTGGCGCTTGTCGGTTATTTTGCTGTTCTTGCGTCTTGTACGGATAAAGAGACACAGGCGGTGTGGGTAGAAGAAACCCTGTCTTTTGACGCTGCCCGCGTGGACACCCTCATAGACCGAACGATAGAAAGAATTGATTTTCTACCATTGGAGGCGACAGAAAGTTCGGATATTTATGGAGTAAATAAGATGGTGGTGAAGAATGATTTGATTTTCATGGGCGATTTCCATACCGGCAAAGTGGTGGTGTATGATATGCAGGGGAAAGTTAAATTCGTTTTGGATAGAAAGGGAGCCGGACCGGAAGAATATCTTGAACTTAAAAGCTTTGCGGTGGACGAATATAATATTTATACGTTAGATAATGCCCGCCATGCCATGAATGTTTATGATTGCCGGACGGGGATGTTTAAAGAGAGCAAGAAACTTCCGTTCGTTGTTTGGGATATGGAAGTGCTTGATAGTGACCATTTTATTTTTACTTTTATCCCTATCGAAGGAGGACGGCCTAACCTGAAACAGCCGCTTTATAAAATCTTTGTGACGGATAAAGACTTGGCAATCACCCACCAGTATTTAAAATATGAGCAAGATGACTATGAATGTATAGGGAGACCTACCTATTTTACATCCATGAAAGACGGGGTAGTCTTTAGTTCTATGGATTCGGATACGTTTACAGTGTTCTTCCCAGGCGATTCCGTGAAGAATGTGGCGATAGACTTCGCAAATAAAATACCTGGTCGGTACAGAAAACAACGCAAGGAAATACTTGAAGGCGGATACAACTATATTTCGCAAGTTCCCGTCTTATGCAAAGGATATATGGCATTTGAGTTCAGTGTGGGAGATAATTTAATTACTTATCTCTATGATGAAAAGGCGGGATGCTTTCATGCCAATGCGGATGTCGGTAGTTATAATTATTTGTTTCAACCGCTGGCAACCTACCGCGACCGATTGGTTTGCTACCTGGATAATTATTCTTTGTATGAGGAGATTGCCGAGACAGGTTTTGAAAGAGTGCCTTCCGCGGTGGAACAACACTTGAAGAATGAGGGTGCTGTACTGATATTTTATACAATGCGCTGACTGGAGATATAGAAGAACACAGAATGTTTAAAAAGATATAGAAAAGCAAATATGAAGAACGTTAAATGGATTGTTTCTTTTACCCTATTACTAGTGATGATGGCTGCTTGCTCCCCGGATAAGCGGGAATTGGAACGCGCCCTTGCTTTTGCCGGAGACAACCGCCCTGAATTGGAAAAAGTGTTGGACCACTATAAGGGAGAACCGGAAAAGTTGGAGGCTGCCCGGTTTCTTATCCGGAATATGCCACATTGGTATGCCTACGAGGGATGGCAATTGGATTCGGTGAAACAGGTGCTCATTGCACGCGATTTCTCTAAAGAAAGTCTTGATAAATGGAAGGAGGTTTCATTCTATTCTTTGCCTAAGGTATATGATGCGCAAGTGATTAGTGCTGACTATTTGATAGAGAATATCGACCTGGCTTTTCTGGAATGGAAGAAGCGTCCTTGGAACAAGAGTCTCTCTTTCGATGACTTCTGTGAACTCATTTTGCCCTACCGACTTGATAATGAACCGCTTTCTTCGTGGAGAAAGCTCTATCATGACCACTATTCCTCTCTGCTCGACTCTCTTTATCAGGGACAGGACGTGCTGGAAGCCTGCCGGACGGTGTGTGATGAACTGAGAGGAAAAGGATTATATTACTTTACCGAACTGAACATCCCGCATCTCGACGGTGTATTCTTATTTCATCATCCTATCGGCTATTGCCGTGAATCGTGCGACATCACCCTATATGCCATGCGTGCTTGCGGGATACCCACAACTACTGACTTTTTCAGGTATTCGCCCGACTATCAACACTATCATTCGTGGAATATGCTGCGGGATACTACCGGGCGTTTTCTTGTATTCGACTTTGAAGAACTACCACCTACACGCGACATCAGCGCAACCGACGGCAGAAAGAAAGGAAAAGTCTACCGATATTGCTTTGGCACACAGGAACAATCTTTTCCTGCTTTTGATGAGGAAGATGAGAGGATACCTTCCTTTTTCCGCAACTTCCGTATAAAAGATGTGACAGCCGATTATTTTGGAGAGAATGAAGTAACTGTCCCCACACAGATAGATGACAAGTATATTTATCTTTCCGTCTTTAGCCCCCGCGGATGGGTGGCGGTGGATGTTGCAGAAAGCAAAGCAGGCAAAGCCACCTTCCGAAATCTCGAGCCGAATATCATTTATCAAACGCTGGCATGCAACGGCAAGTTGCAAGCTCCTGCCGGATACCCGTTTATATACAAAGATGGAAAGGCGGAGATGCTCGAACCGGACATTGTAAATGGGGAGAAAGCTACTTTGAAAAGGAAAATGTCTATCAAGCCTCGAATATCCGAATGGCTTTACAGGGCAATTGTGGGTACCCGCATAGAAGCTGCCAATGACCTTTCTTTCGCCCAGGCGGATTTGTTGTATGAATTTAAGGATACGCTTACTACGAATTATTATGAGCTTGCTTCTTTGCATTCGAAGCAGAAATATAGATACATCCGCTATACTCCTTCGGTGGGTGTGGGGGTGGAGTTAGCGGAGCTTGGTATATGTGCAGATACCTTGTGCCGCTCGAGGATTCCCTTGCAGCCAGTTACTCCTTTGCAGCCTTTCGACCGGATGGGTAACATTACGGATGGTAATATTCTTACTTTCTTTCAGTCGACCGAAGTGTCGCATCCTCTCATTTTCCGGATGGGACGGCAGTCTGCTGTGGGTAAAATCATCTTTTCTCCCCGTAACGATGACAATTATATCTGGCCTGGAGATAGCTATGAGTTGTTCTATCATGCCGGGGCGGAAGACTGGCAGTCGTTGGGAGTGCAAGTAGCTGCAAGTAGAGAGCTTACTTATTATGTCCCGAAGAATGCATTGTTGTGGCTTCGCAACCGGACGCGGGGGCGGGAAGAACAAGTTTTTGTTTATAGAAACGGCAAGCAGATGTTTACGATAGACCTTTAAGCGTTGGTTTATAGTGTGTTATCACGTTGACTATACTCTTGCTATTCACTTAGAAAGGGTGGCTTGTCAGCTATTAACAGTTGAGTTGTCAGGTGTTAATAGCTGTTGTGATAGGTATTAATAGCTAACGCGATAGCTGTTAACATCTGACAAGCCGATTGTTAATAGCTATCGCGGGGAATGTGGATACCCTGTCATACCCTGACTTAGGTTGACTCTTTGGTGTCTTATCGCTGTTTTTGGTTG
>JAUUNK010000405.1 GCA_030844565.1 Bacteroides ovatus | reverse complement strand
GTTCAAATGCATTGCTCGATAGCGTCGTATCTCACATACGGCAGAGGAATGGTAAAATGATGCGTCCTATTCTTGTTTTGCTGGTGGCACGTCTTTATGGTGCTGTATGTCCTTCCACCCTTCATGCGGCTGTTTCATTGGAGCTCCTTCATACAGCCAGTTTGGTGCATGACGACGTCGTGGATGAAAGTACCGAACGCCGTGGACAACTCTCGGTGAATGCTATCTTTAATAATAAAGTAGCCGTGCTGACGGGCGACTATCTACTGGCAACCAGCCTGGTGCATGCCGAACTGACGAATAGTCACCGCATTATTCAACTGGTGTCTACTCTTGGACAGGATCTTGCTGACGGCGAGTTGCTTCAGCTTTCAAATGTAAGTAATCATAGCTTTTCTGAGGAGGTTTACTTTGATGTAATTCGTAAGAAGACTGCCGCTCTTTTTGCCGCCTGTACGAAAGCTGCCGCTTTTTCGGTAGGTGTAGGGGAGGGAGAAGCCGAACTAGCTCGTTTGTTGGGCGAATATATTGGTATCTGCTTCCAGATAAAAGATGATATTTTCGATTACTTTGATAATAGAGAGATTGGCAAACCGACAGGTAATGATATGCTTGAAGGTAAACTGACATTACCCGCTTTGTATGTATTGAACACAACAAAAAACGATGAGGCGCAAGAATTGGCAATCAAGGTAAAGGAGGGTGCAGCTACTCTCGATGAAATTGCCCATTTGATCTCGTTTATCAAAGAAAACGGGGGCATTGAATATGCCGTTCAGACGATGAATGTCTATAAGCAAAAGGCTTTTGATTTACTGGCTTCTTTGCCGGAATCTGATATTTGTGCGGCTCTCCGGGCTTACTTGGATTACGTGGTAGACCGCGAAAAATAGTTACTTCCTGTGCCTGCCCAGGAGTGAATAGCACGATAATAATCGATCCCAATCTTCTATCTTTCCCGATTTCATCGCTTTTCCTAAAAGGAAACTCTTGTCTATTTCTTCAGCTGTATGAAGATCTAGAGAACATAATTGGGCTGCTTGTTCTATGTACTTCCAGGCTTGTTCCTTGCTGATGTGCCCGCATGTTTGGGAGGCGCGCGCCAAGCTGACAAGCAATCCCATGTCCCATCCGATAATCCCTTTTTCTAAGTCATTTATCCATATAATCGGGTCTCTTCTTTCCTCTGTATATTTCACGAATCTGTATAGATTCTTTCCTTGCCGGATGAAGCGTTCTACTCCGAAAAAGCGCTTTTGGATGATACTTTCGAACTCGTTGATGTTCTCTGTGGAGAGTAAGTAGGGGAGCATAATCTGGTAGGAGACTCTGTCTCCTTCGTTAATCAGGAACTGGAATAATCCGGTGACGGACTCGGTATCGGTGCAGTGGAACTCTTCTGCCAGCAGTCTGGATAGCTTTTGCGGATGGACTCCGGTCTCCATGGAGTTGAGATAGAAGCCTTGCAGTCCAGCTTCCATATAACCGATGCGTAGCCCCTTCTTTCTCTCTGTTCCGAGGATGAGATTCAAAGGGTTGTGATTGAATCGTAAGGTTCTCGTGTAAGCGTCCATCCTTAATACCTCCATAAAGTTCATGAAAAGCGTGAGAACTGTTGCCATGTATTTTCCTGAGGCTTCGGCAAGCCGTTATGAGTATACAAGCAACAGTCCCACGCTCCATTCGATATATAACAAAAGTATATACATGAAGGTGCGTGAGACCCGTTTGCTTATTACCATTCATAACTTTGAATTTTGCCGAATTCCAGGAATTGGTAATAAATGAAACGTTCTCTAATATAACTAATTAGCTATATTTTCATCGCTAAACCTTTTACAAAGATAAGTATTTTTCTGAATTCTCCTGTAACTATCTTTAGATTTTCTTAAATAAAAAATACCGCGTCGGTTCCCGGAGTACGGGAATCGCGCGGTAAGGCGTATTTGATTGCTAATGTAGCCTTTAGTTTAGAAGAACTTGATTTCTTCCCCTTTGATGTCAGAAAGAAGGAGGTTGGCTAAGCGGCTGGTTCCCAGGCGGAACAGTTGATTATCCAGCCATTCTTCACCCAATAGCTCTTTTACAATTGTGTAGTAAATAATCGCATCATTAACGGTATTGATGCCACCTGCCGGTTTGAATCCAATCTTGATTCCGGTCTTCTGGTGGTATTCTTTGATGGCTTCACACATCACGTAAGCGGCTTCCGGAGTAGCGGCAGGCTGTTGCTTACCAGTGGAAGTCTTGATGAAATCTGCGCCCGAATACATGGATAGGATAGAGGCTTTCTTGATGTTGGAAGCGCTCTTTAGTGCACCAGTTTCGAGGATCACTTTGAGGTGGCGTTCCTTGCAAACTTCCTTTAATTCCTGTATTTCTTCACACATTCCTTCGTAGTCTCCGCTTAGGAATTTGCCGATGGAAATGACAATATCTATTTCATCTGCACCTTCTGCGATTGCTAATGCTGTTTCTGCCACTTTTACTTCAATGAATGTCTGTGAAGAGGGAAAACCTCCTGATACACAGGCTATATTGACTCCGTCTACCTCCAGCGTATTCTTAACGATGGCTGCAAAATTGGGGTATACACAGATTGCTGCAACATTTTTAAGATCAGGATATTCGTCGTCAAACTGATTGACTTTTTCGGTAAAGTGCATCACACTTTTGTCACTGTCTGTACTATTCAAAGTAGTTAGATCAATACAGTTGAACAGGAACTTCTTAACGTCTTCCGTGTTGTTTTCCGGCACTTTTTTCTCAATCAATTCAGCTACGCGAGCTTGAATATCTG
>JAUUNK010000404.1 GCA_030844565.1 Bacteroides ovatus | reverse complement strand
CATAGCTGCGGGTGACCTTGAATTTTTGCACGGCGGCTATGTTTCGGGCAATAGCACGGGAAGTGGCAGTATTATCTTTGTCTACAATGCCGTTGGGAATATTTTCCATCTGACCGTTACCGAAGATGGTAGCCATAAACAGCAACGTGAACAGCGGAAGCACGATGCAGGCGCCAAAATACAGGCGTCGCGAAGTCATCCGTTGCCATTCGCGAAGGAGTACTGCACGGAATATGTAGGAATGTTTCTTTTTCATTTTATTCCATTCATTGTCAATAGTACTGACATTCCCGGACGCAACCCCTTTACTTTTGCCGTGGGGCGTGCATGGATCTCAAAGGTGCGCAAGTCATAACTTCCTGTCTGTTTGGTCGATTTCCATGTGGCGAAACTGCCCAAGGGGCTGATATAGTATATCTTAAACTCTATATCTTCTTCTCCGAGGGCGGGGACCGAAGCAAAGAAAGTTTCTCCCATACGAAAATGAGGCATGAGATTCTCGCGTATATTGAGAACGACATGTACATCTTCCATCACTACCAGGTTCATGATAGGAGTGCCCGCTGCCACTAGCTCTCCACGTTTGGGAAAGATGGTAGCTATTTGTCCGTCGTCGGGAGCAGTGAGCCGGGCATCCACTAGCAGGGCGGATACTTGCTCTACCGTACTGCGTGCCGCTTCCACCAGGCTGTTGGCAGATGCTTTGTCTTCGCTTTGAGCACCATCCCGTGCCAGCAGATATTGTTGATAGGCGGCACGTTCGGCGGCAAGTGCCGACTTGTACATGGCTTCCACTTCATCTTTACGTTGGGAAGTCACTACGCTGTCTTTGTATAAAACGAGGATGCGGTTGTAAGTCTTTTTAGCCAGGGCTAAATCACTTTTTGTTTTGTTCCATATTTGTAAGGCAGCAGCTGTAATCTGGCTTCGTGTGCCGGCATCTATCTTCTTGTTTTGCTGTACCGCCACTTCTTCCAGTGCATTTGCCTGCTGGTATTTGGCATATACCTCGGGGCTGTTGATAACTACCAGCGTATCCCCCCGGTGCACCCAATCACCTTCTTGTACCAGAAATGTATCGATGCGTCCGGGAAGTTTTCCGCTGATGCGTACTTCCGTAGCTTCCGCCTGTCCCTGGAGGACAAGTGGTTGCCTGTGTAAGAAAATCATTCCAAGGGCAGTCAGGATAGCTATGGCTATCAGGATAATGACGAAAGCCCAGGTCAGGGATTTACTCATTGGTTTCATTGCTTGTTAAGGGTTTAGGTTGATAATTGACAAATTGGTCCGGTGCGCCGCAAAGCGAAAGAAGGTTCATCAACGCCACATCATATTCGTAGTATGCAGCCAGACGGAGCACTTTCACTTTGGAAAGCATTATTTCGGCATCGATAACTTCGGTGGAGGTGGCCATTCCTTCGGTGAATGACTTCTTGCGGATTCGCACTAATTCTTCGCTCAAGGCAATCGTAGCGTTCAATGCTTTCACGTTGTCTTGTGCTTTTTGTAACTGCGTGTAAAGTTTATCTACTCCTACGGCTAAGTCGTCCCGTGCTTTCATCTGACCGAGAATCAAAGTTTGATGATTCAATTTGGACTGGCGGATACGCTTTTCCCTATCCAGTCCGTCAAAGAGGTTCCAGGTGAAGCCGATGCCTATCATGGTGCGGGGAACAAGATTGCTTGCGATGCCATGGGCGTATAAAGTCTGTTTGCCGAAGACGGCGATATTGGGAAGATAGGCGCTCTGGTCTATTTTTATCTGTCGGCGGGCAATGTTTTCTTTTAGCTGCAACTGGTTGAGCAAAGGATTGCCTACTGTCACGGCGAGGTCGAAGTTTATCTTAGGAGGTAAGCTGTCGTTCATAAAGAGGGGGGAAGTAGGATAAATATCCGTCAACATTCCTTCTTGGTTGAGTAAAGCTTTCAAGGCACTTTGCATCACGGTTTCTTCTTTCCGTGCGGCTTCCAGCTCCCGCTTGGCTTCATCCATGTTTACTTGGGCAAACAGGCGTCCGGCTTTGTCTATCATGCCGACAGCTTCCAGCTTGAGTGCATTCTCGTAGTGTTTCCGGAGACCTTGATAAGTTTCTTCGCGTACAGCGATAACTTGTTGTGCCAAGCGTAAACCATAATATGTTTCTGCCAGGAAATTCTGTTGAGTAGCTGAGACTTCTGTTCTTGCTTCTCTGGCAAGGTCTATCATAGTTTCGCCTATTTTGGCAGCTTGCAGGCGTTTGCCTCCGGAGAAGACTACCCATTCGGCAGTGAGGTCCACTGTAGTCAGGTTGCGCGGAGTCAGTGGAAAAGCCAATGTGTAGCTACCTATCTTGTCCAGGAAAGAAGAAATGATTTGATCATCC
The DNA here is from genome assembly GCA_030844565.1 of Bacteroides ovatus. Lineage (GTDB taxonomy): Bacteria > Bacteroidota > Bacteroidia > Bacteroidales > Bacteroidaceae > Bacteroides > Bacteroides ovatus_A. The sequence continues at coordinate 442 of JAUUNK010000404.1, read as the reverse complement.
GGAAGTATGGAGTGTATAAAATCTTTCGCCGGGTCGGTGACTTGTGAGAGCGATTGCCTCACTTCAATCTTTTCAGAGAGATGCACGAAAGCTCCCGACGACTGGAGGCTGGGATACCAGTAAGCGTTTAGTTTGTCTCGTTCTGTTTTGGCTATTTCGATACCTTTGTCGGCTATTCTCAAGCTCTGGTTTCCCCGGTGCAGCAGTTGGAGTGACTCCTCGAAACTTAAGGGAGCTTGCTCCTGTGCAAGCGCTCCGGTAGAAAGCAGAACCATCCAGGCTAGAAACATTCGATTCTTTTTCATGTGATGAAAGATTATTATTTCGAATTGTTGTAACAGTTGTAATGGTCGGTTTGTTCATTATTTCTGAAAACTCTTTGTAGCGCGCTTCTCCAGAGTAGTTGGCGGTTATTTCTGCTTATAAATAATAAGAAAATTGC
>JAUUNK010000066.1 GCA_030844565.1 Bacteroides ovatus | reverse complement strand
AAGATTGGTACTGTAGGTGATGCTGTATCTTATATCGAAGAACACGCTAAGTAATCCGATTTCATAAGTATGGAATTAAAGAGAGTTGTAGTAACGGGTCTGGGCGCCATTACTCCTGTTGGCAACGGTGTTCCCGAGTTTTGGGAAAACCTTGTGAACGGGGTTAGTGGAGCAGGACCTATTACTCATTTCGATGCATCTAAATTTAAGACCCAATTTGCATGCGAAGTAAAGAACTTCGACATTACTAAATATATAGACCGCAAAGAAGCACGTAAGATGGACTTGTATACCCACTATGCCATTGCAGTTGCTAAAGAAGCGGTAGCAGATTCCGGTCTTGACGTCGAAAAAGAAGATTTAGACAGAATCGGTGTCATCTTTGGCGCCGGTATCGGTGGTATACATACATTTGAGGAAGAAGTGGGCAACTACTTCACTCACCAGGAAATAGGTCCCAAGTTCAATCCTTTCTTCATCCCTAAGATGATTTCGGATATTGCTGCCGGACAAATATCTATTATGTATGGTTTCCATGGTCCCAACTATGCAACCTGTTCTGCTTGTGCTACTTCTACCAACGCCATTGCTGATGCATTCAACCTGATTCGCTTGGGCAAAGCCAATGTGATTGTGTCTGGTGGTTCGGAAGCTGCTATCTTCCCTGCAGGAGTGGGTGGTTTCAATTCCATGCATGCACTGTCTACCCGCAATGACGACGCAACCCGTGCTTCCCGTCCGTTCAGCGCAAGCCGCGACGGATTCGTGATGGGCGAAGGAGGCGGTTGCTTAATTCTGGAAGAATTGGAACATGCCAAAGCACGCGGCGCGAAGATTTATGCTGAGCTTGCCGGTGTGGGTATGTCAGCCGATGCTTACCACCTCACAGCTTCTCATCCTCAGGGAGTAGGAGCAAAGTTGGTAATGAGAAATGCATTGGAAGATGCGGAAATGGCTCCGGAAGAGGTTGACTATATTAACGTGCATGGCACATCGACGCCTGTAGGTGATATTTCGGAAGAAAAAGCAATCAAAGAAGTGTTTGGTGAGCATGCTTATAAGTTGAATATCAGTTCAACGAAGTCTATGACAGGCCACTTGCTGGGTGCTGCCGGTGCAGTAGAAGCCATTGCAAGTATCCTTGCCATCAAGAATGGCATTGTTCCTCCGACTATCAACCACGAAGAAGGTGACAATGATGAAGAAATTGACTATAACCTTAATTTCACTTTCAACAAAGCTCAGAAACGTGAAGTTAATGTTGCCCTTTCCAATACATTTGGATTTGGCGGTCACAATGCTTGTGTCATCTTCAAGAAATACGCAGAGTAGTATCGTGTTACGTAATAAGATAGATAGGATAAGACTTCTGTTCTGTAAAGAGCGGGAGTCTTATCTTTGTTTCTATCGTATCCTGGGTTTCTATCCGCGCGATATTCATATTTATGAACAAGCGCTTCTCCACAAATCTTCTTCTATACGTTCCGACGGGGGACGGCCTTTGAACAACGAACGACTGGAATTTCTCGGCGATGCCATCTTGGATGCCATTGTGGGAGACATCGTGTATCGTCGTTTCGAAGGAAAGAGAGAAGGATTTCTGACCAACACCCGCTCTAAGATAGTTCAGCGGGAAACACTTAACCGGCTGGCTGTAGACATCGGGTTGGATAAGTTGATAAAATATTCTACCCGTTCTTCTTCTCACAACAGCTATATGTATGGCAATGCTTTCGAGGCATTTATCGGTGCTATCTATCTCGACCAAGGCTATGAGCGCTGCAAACGCTTCTTGGAGCAGAGAATAATCGACCGCTATATTGACTTAGAGAAAGTATCCCGCCAGGAGGTAAACTTCAAGTCGAAACTTATCGAGTGGAGTCAGAAGAATAAAACAGAAATATCTTTTGAGTTGATAGAGCAGTTCTTGGATAAAGACTGCAATCCGGTGTTCCAGACCGAAGTGCGCGTGGAAGGACTTCCCGCCGGAACCGGGACAGGCTACTCCAAAAAAGAATCGCAGCAGAACGCTGCCCGGATGGCGATGAAGAAATTGAAAGAATCTGCTTTTGTCACCGAAATCAAGCAGGCAAAAGAAAAACGCTTGCTTCCTCCTGCCAATACAGAAAGGCCGTTGGCAGAAACACAGGAAACGGCAGTGACAGGGGTTCCGGATACAGATGGGCAGATGCCGGAAAGAGAGGTTGGCGCGTAAGCAAAGCCTTTAGCCGAAACAAATCCCCATACGCTTTCCTTGTATAATGAGGTCGTGGTCTTCTGTGACCAGTTTCAGTTTCCCTGCTATCTCTTCCAGGGGAGCGGATGAAATGAAATTGCCTTTCAGTGTGACCATTCTACCAAATTCGTGCTTAGCTATCAATTCTGTGGCATGCCCTCCCATGCGGGTAGACAGATTGCGGTCATAAGGCGTGGGCGAGCCACCCCGTTGAATATATCCCAATACTGTTTCGCGGGTTTCGATGCCTGTTTCATATTCAATCTCTTGGGCGATATATTCGGCGGCGCGTTTTCGTCCATCGGTCTGAATGCCTTCGGCTACCACTACAATAGAGTAGGGCTTTCCTTTTTTCAAGCGTCCCAGGATGGTGTCTCCAATGTTTTTTATGTTATAAGGAATCTCAGGGATGAGGATGACGTCTCCGCCTCCCGCCATACCGGAGTAGAGGGCAATCCATCCGGCTTTGTGTCCCATCACTTCAATCACCATTACCCGTTTGTGGGAGCTGGCGGTAGAGTGGAGCCGGTCGATGGCATCCGTAGCAATGCTGACGGCAGAGTCGAAGCCGAAAGAGGTATCTGTCCCCCAAATATCATTATCAATTGTTTTGGGAATGGAAACGATGTTGATGCCCATAGCTGCTAGTTTGGCGGCAGTCTTTTGCGTGCCGTTTCCGCCGATGCACACCAGGCAATCCAGCCCCATCTCTTGTACATTCTGATAAATCAAGGCTGGTTTGTCCACATCCGATGAGAGGACGCCTCCTTTCTTAAAAGGCTTTTCGCGTGAAGTACCCAGCATGGTTCCGCCCAGGTTGAGCAGACCCGATAACGATTTCTCTGTGAAGGCTTCCACATCCTTTGTCAGGAGTCCCTGAAAACCGCTGTGAATGCCGATTACTTCCATGCCATAATAATTTATAGCTGTTTTGCTTACACCCCGGATAGTAGCATTGATACCCGGGCAATCGCCTCCCGAAGTTAAAATTCCAATTCTCATCGTCGTATTTATTAGTCTAAAATGCGGAAATACTCTTCTATCTCTCTAAATTTAACTATTATTTCCGTCGTAAAGATAGAAAAAAAAGATAAATAAGTTTACTTTTGCACGACTAAACATTATTATGTTAAAATCCAGATGAATATAACCAAAATTATAAGCGCAGTATTCGAATCTCGTTTAAAGGAAATAGATCTTTATGCTACTCAACCCAGTGAATTGCAGCATGCTGCATTATCCCGCCTGGTGAGGCGGGCCGCAGGAACGGAATGGGGAAAAAAATATGACTACCAATCTATCCGCGATTATGAAGATTTCAGAAAAAGACTTCCCATCCAGACTTACGAAGAAATTAAACCTTATGTAGAACGCCTGCGTGCAGGAGAGCAAAATCTGTTGTGGCCTTCAGAGATACGTTGGTTTGCCAAGTCATCGGGGACTACGAATGATAAGAGTAAATTTCTGCCCGTCAGCAAAGAGGCTTTGCAAGATATTCATTATAAAGGAGGCAAGGATGCGGTAACGCTTTATTTTCATATCAACCCCGATAGCCGTTTCTTTTCCGGAAAAGGATTGATTCTCGGAGGAAGCCATAGCCCCAATCTTAACTCGAATCATAGCTTGGTGGGCGACCTCTCGGCTATCCTGATACAGAATGTGAATCCGTTGGTGAATTATATCCGTGTGCCCAGCAAACAGATTGCTTTGATGAGCGAGTGGGAGAGTAAAATTGAAGCCATTGCCAACAGCACCATTCCGGTGAATGTTACCAATCTTTCCGGCGTACCTTCCTGGATGTTGGTACTTATTAAGCGCATTCTGGAGAAAACCGGTAAGCAGACATTGGAAGAGGTGTGGCCCAATCTGGAAGTATTCTTCCATGGTGGTGTGGCTTTCACTCCTTACCGCGAACAATACAAGCAAGTGATTCATTCTCCCAAAATGCATTATGTGGAGACTTACAATGCTTCTGAGGGCTATTTTGGTACGCAAAACGACCTCAGCGATCCCGCAATGCTCCTGATGATAGACTACGGTATTTTCTATGAGTTTATTCCTCTCGAAGAAGTGGGAAAAGAAAATCCTAAGGTATATTGCCTGGAAGAAGTGGAACTGAATAAGAATTATGCGTTGGTTATTTCCACTTCGTGTGGTCTTTGGCGATATATGATTGGAGATACTGTGAAGTTCACCAGCAAGAATCCCTATAAATTCATTATTACAGGGCGTACGAAGCACTTTATCAATGCTTTTGGCGAAGAACTTATTGTAGACAATGCCGAGAAGGGGTTGGCAAAAGCTTGTGCTGCCACCGGAGCTCAGGTGAGCGACTATTCTGCTGCTCCCGTGTTTATGGACGAGCACGCCAAATGTCGCCATCAATGGCTGATTGAATTTGCAGTGATGCCCGATTCTGTGGAGAAGTTTGCAACCGTGCTCGATACAGCTCTCAAAGAAGTGAACTCCGACTATGAGGCAAAACGTTGGAAAGACATTGCCTTGCAACCTTTGGAAGTCATTGTGGCGCGTCATGGGCTATTCCATGATTGGTTGGCTCAGAAAGGAAAGCTGGGCGGGCAGCACAAAATCCCCCGATTGAGCAACACTCGTGAGTATATAGAAGAAATGCTGGCGCTAAATGCTTAAAAGGAAGAAGCTATAATTCCCCCTCCCAATAACAAACCATTTTTATAAAAAGCCGCCGCCTGCCCCACAGCAACGGCAGTCAGCGGCTCTTTCAATTGTATATGTAACGTTCCGTCCGGGCGGAGCGTTACTATGCCATGATTCTCTTGCTTGCGGTAGCGTATTTTAATGATGATGTCTTGCTGCCCCAACAAGAGTTTTTCGTTTACAATGTTCCAGTCTTTCAGCAGTATTTCTTTCTTTTCTAATGCTTGCAGGTCCGACAGCACAATCTCGTTGGTTTCCGGTCTTATTTCTTTTACAAAAACAGCGCGGTTAAGATGTATTCCCAGTCCCCGCCGTTGACCGATGGTATAGAAAGGGTAACCTTCGTGCCATCCGATAAAATCTCCCTTTTCATCGATGAATTTCCCTTTTTTGTTACCGGTAACAGAGGTAACAGGAGGGGTAACAGTGGTAACAATTTTGTTCTGCACGTAGGATTTCAGGAAGTCCCGGTAGTCCTTGGGGCAGAAACAGACACCCAGGCTATCTTTCTTGCGGGCAGCTTTTGTGAAACCCTTTTCTTCTGCCAATGCGCGTGCCTGAATCTTGGTGATTTCACCCATCGGCAACAATATCCGCTTCAAAATATCTTGTTTCAATCCCCATAAAAAGAAAGATTGTTCTTTGTCCGGATCAGCGGCGGGAGTGAGGTAGTAAATGCCGTCGATGCAGGTTTTGCGTACATAATGTCCGGTAGCGATGTGGAAAATGCCTTCTTCGTCAGCTATCTTGGCTAAGAGGGGCCATTTGAGAAGATTGTTGCACAACGTGCAGGGCACGGGAGTATGACCTTGCAAATATTCTTCTACAAAGTAGGTGATGATGCGTTCTTTGAAAACTGTGCGGGCATCCAGCGTAAGGTGTCTGATTCCCAAGCGGGCGGCAAGCTCACGGGCATCCTCAAGATACTCTGTGGAGCCGTCGTGCTCGTAGAAACGGAAGGTGATACCCGTCACTTCGTATCCTGCTTCCTGCAAAAGAATAGCGGCTACCGAGCTGTCTGTTCCTCCGCTCATGCCCAATAATACGTGTCTATTTTTGTTTACCATGGGGCAAAATTAAGTATTTTCCCGTATCTTTGCCTATTAAAACCGAAAAGAGAATGAAACAGAAGACGGCTAACGACAAAGTCATTATGGTACTTACGGACCATCCCGCGCTGGGAATGCTGGTTATACCCTACATAGCCGAGAAAAGGGAGGACGGAACCTTATGTCTTATCGAACAGGCGTTTCATGCTTCCCAAGCCACTCTTGAAAAGATGACCGACGCGGAACGCTGCGCTATTGATATTGCCTCCCACTACACTGATAAATACCTTATGGAAGTCTATTCCCGGGAAAAAAGTGTGTCCAAGTTTCTGCGTAAGCTGAGTGAAGAACCCGAGCGGGTGAAGACTAAAATCCGCCCTTTCATCGATAAAAAGCTTCTTGAGATGCTGGCGCTGTTGCAAAAGGAGAAGTTACCTCTCTATCAGAAACAAAGTGGTAGCAAGGTGTTGTATGCCCATCACGCCTGTCGGGTTCACGAAAAAAAAGTAGAGACACGTTTTTTCTTTAAAATAGATGAGAACAGTTTTACCTATCAGGTGCAATGTTATTATAAAGGAAATCCGCTATCACTCACAGAGCTCAAACCGGTGATAGCCCTTACCTCCAATCCTGCTACGCTGATGTTGGGGATGGATGTGTATTCTTTCTCTCACATTGAGTCTGCCCGCATCCTCCCTTTTACTCGTAAAAGCTCTATCAGCGTGAGTACGGTGGAGATGGAGAAATACATTGATAATATCCTTATCCCCATTGCCCGCTATCATTCCATTAAGGTGGAAGGAGTGAATATCCGGAAAGAACAGCGCAAATGCGAGGCTTTGCTCTATCTGGAAGAGACGGTATATGGCTATGACTTGCTTAGACTGAATTTTCGCTACGGCGACCAGCTTTTCACGCCGCATTCTTCTGCCGATACAAAGAAAATCATTTATCGTACTGAAAGAGGAGTGATTGCTTATTTTAAAAGGGACTTGGTTGCCGAAGAGGAAGCCTTGCAATGGCTCGCTGAATCGGGGTTGGAACGTATTAGTGATACACATTTCCGCCTGGGTGCCTCGGCTTCGGAGACAACGATAGTGGAATGGATTGCCCGTCACCGCACTTTACTTCAGGAGAAATTCCGTCTGACCAGCGACCAGGCGAATCAGCCCTATTGCCTGGATGATATTCATATAGAACAAAGTTGTGACAACGGGCCGGACTGGTTTGAACTGCATATTACGGTAGTTGTCGGCTCTTGGCGTATCCCTTTCAACTGTTTTTGTAAAAATATTCTCGAAGAAAAGAGAGAATATCTGCTACCTGACGGGCAAGTTTTGCTGTTGCCCGAAGAATGGTTTAGCAAATATGCCAATCTGTTCGAAAGGGGAAAAGATACTTCTACGGGTATCACTCTCAGCCGTCCTTTGGTGGGTGTCGTGCAGTCTGTGCTGGCGGAGAAAGAAATTAGAACACTTCCTACCCATCTTTTTGACTCATTTCTGCCACCTCCCGCAGGCTTGAAGGCACAACTCCGCCCTTATCAGCAGAAAGGATATTCGTGGATGATGTATTTGCGTGAACAAGGTTTTGGCGGATGCTTGGCGGATGATATGGGATTGGGAAAAACATTGCAGACACTTACCTTGCTGCAATATATATATGCTCCATCAGGGGCAAAAAAAGAAATGCCACCGATAGAAGTAGAAGAGCTTTCCGGTAAATCTTCCGCAAAGCCTGATGAAAAGGGACAGTTTTCTCTCTTCTCTTTTGAAACGGAGGATGAATTGCTGCCCAAATATATACCTGCCAAGGCGGATAAACCGAAGAGTGAAAGCCCGGTTGACTCCGCGCCAATTGAGCGGAAACCTGCTACACTGATTGTTGTACCCACTTCGCTCCTGCACAATTGGCGGAAGGAAGCTCGCCGCTTTACTACTCTTTCTATGGCGGAATATAACACAGCGACGACTATACGCAAAGACCATCCGGAGCGTTTCTTCGATCGTTATAACCTCGTGTTTACCTCTTATGGTATGATGCGCAATAATATCGAACTCCTTCGCCGATATTGTTTTGAATACATCGTACTGGATGAGAGCCAGAATATTAAGAACAGCGATTCGCTTACCTTTCGCTCGGCTATACAATTGCGTAGCCACCATCGCCTGGTGCTTACCGGTACGCCTATCGAGAACTCTCTTAAAGACTTATGGGCGCAATTCCATTTCTTACAACCTAATTTGCTGGGAGATGAAAATGAGTTCCAGAAACATTTTATTGTTCCTATCCGGCAGGGAAACAAGCGGATGGAAATACGTTTGCAGCAGCTTATCACTCCCTTTATCTTGCGCAGAACCAAGAGCGAAGTAGCGCCAGAGCTTCCTTCCCTAACGGAAGAAATTATCTACTGCGATATGAGCGAAGCTCAGGATACCTGCTATCGGCAAGAGAAGAACAGTCTGAGGAACACTCTGTTGCAAGAGGGAGGAAAGAAGGAGGCTTTCCAGCCTTTGACTATCCTGAACGGCATCCTCCGTTTGCGGCAGTTAGCTTGCCATCCAAAGCTCATTTTCCCCGATTTCATCGGAGATTCCGGCAAGATGGAGCAGATAATCGACACCTTCGACACCCTACGTAGCGAAGGCCATAAAGTACTTATATTTTCCTCTTTTGTCAAGCATCTTGAACTGATTGCCGAGGTGTTCCGGCAACGGGGATGGAAATATGCGCTTCTAACCGGAGCCACTGCCAACCGCCCCGAGGAAATTGCCCATTTCACCGAGCAGGAAGATGTGCAAGCCTTTCTTATTTCTCTGAAAGCCGGTGGCGTAGGACTCAACCTTACCCAAGCGGATTATGTTTTTATCATCGACCCTTGGTGGAACCCGGCGGCAGAGGCCCAAGCCATTTCTCGTGCTCATCGCATCGGGCAGAAAAAGAGCGTGATAGCTTATCGTTTCATTACGCAGGATAGCATTGAGGAAAAGATTCTCCATTTGCAGGAAGAGAAGCGCCGCTTGGCGGAAGTCTTTATCACCTCTACCGATTCATTGCCTTCGTTATCGGAGAAAGAGTGGTGGGATTTGTTACAATAAGGGGGTAATAAGTGGCAAAAGCGGGAAAGTTATCGCTCAAATCAAGATTTTATTCTAACTTTGTGGTCCTAAATAGATTAAATCGTAAACGATATGGAACATCAACTGACCATTTACAACACTTTAGATAGGAAGAAAGAGTTATTTGTACCTTTGCATGCACCCCATGTAGGCATGTATGTTTGCGGTCCTACCGTGTATGGCGATGCCCATTTGGGGCATGCCCGTCCTGCGATTACTTTCGATGTGCTATTCCGTTATCTGACTCATCTGGGATACAAAGTGCGTTATGTTCGTAATATTACCGATGTAGGCCACTTGGAGCACGACGCTGACGAGGGGGAAGACAAGATTGCCAAGAAAGCCCGTCTCGAAGAGTTGGAGCCGATGGAAGTGGTGCAATACTACCTTAACCGTTATCACAAGGCGATGGAAGCGTTGAATGTGCTTTCTCCCAGCATTGAACCTCATGCTTCGGGACATATCATTGAACAGATTGAACTGGTGCAGAAGATATTGGATGCCGGATATGCTTACGAAAGCGAAGGCTCTGTATACTTTGACGTAGCTAAGTATAATAAGGATTATCATTATGGGAAGCTTTCCGGTCGCAACCTCGATGACGTGTTAAACACTACCCGCGACCTGGACGGGCAAAGCGAGAAACACAATCCTGCCGATTTCGCTCTGTGGAAGAAAGCACAGCCGGAACATATCATGCGTTGGCCTTCTCCTTGGAGTGATGGTTTCCCGGGCTGGCATGCAGAATGTACGGCGATGGGGCGTAAATATCTCGGAGAGCATTTTGACATCCACGGTGGTGGTATGGACTTAATCTTCCCCCACCATGAATGTGAAATTGCTCAGTCTGTTGCTTCTCAGGGCGGCGATATGGTTCGCTATTGGATGCACAACAACATGATTACTATCAACGGCACGAAGATGGGCAAGTCATTGGGCAACTTCATTACGTTGGACGAGTTCTTTCACGGTTCTCACAAGCTGCTCACGCAGGCTTATACCCCAATGACCATTCGTTTCTTTATCTTGCAAGCGCACTATCGCAGTACGGTGGATTTCAGTAACGAAGCCCTGCAAGCCTCCGAAAAAGGATTGCAACGTTTGATGGAAGCTGTGGATGCGTTGGAAAAGCTTACCCCGTCTGCCACCACTTCCGAAGGTATAGACGTGCAAGGTCTCCGTGCCAAGTGCTACGAAGCGATGAATGATGATTTGAATACTCCCATCGTCATTGCTCAATTGTTCGAAGGTGCCCGTATTATCAATACGATTGCCGCCGGCAAAGCTACCATTTCCGCCAACGACCTGAAAGAACTGAAAGAGACTTTCCATCTTTTCTGCTTCGACATCATGGGCTTAAAAGAGGAAAAGGGTTCTTCAGATGGTCGCGAAGCTGCGTACGGCAAGGTGGTGGACATGCTGCTTCAACAACGTATGAAGGCAAAAGCCAATAAGGATTGGGCAACTTCTGATGAAATTCGTAATACACTGACTGCACTGGGATTTGAAATCAAGGATACAAAGGATGGGTTCGAGTGGAGATTGAATAAATAAGCGGATAATTTTGTATGAAAATATTTACAAAGTCCTTTTTATGTAGATATTTCATTTTTACATGCCAGACATATATTACGTGTCTGGCAGGTTATTTATATAAGTAGTATATAAAAATTGCAAAATAACCTCTAATTTCATGTGTTTAGTCATGGATATAAACCTAATATACTTAATTGAGCCTTTGTTCATTTTTTTATTTATATATCTTGTTATATATTTGCATTAAGCATATAAGAAGGTTAGTGGAGTACAAGTAACTAATAAAATAACTCTTTTGCAATAATGCCTGTTAATACTTAAGGAATAATACTATGAATAAAAAAACATTTTGTAGATATGGATGTATGATTATTATATTCATATCATTTATGCTTGATTTAAAAGCTCAAGTGTATAAAGAATTGAAGTCAAAGAAAAATGATGTCACTCAATTGTGGGGGTATGAAAATAAGGGTGGCCAGGAGTATTGGTGGAAGGAAGCTCATTCCCAAGGAAAAAATGAAGAGTTAATGAATTGGGGGATGAATACTGAATGGGTTATATCTGCTCAATATACTAAAGTAGCGAAAAACTTTACAGAAGGATTGGCGGGAGTGGAGATAGGAAATAAGGTTGGTTTTATAGATAAAAAGAATCGTTTTATTATATCTCCACAATATGAACCGATTGAAAAATTAAAAGGATTCGGCCATGGACTTGCAGTGGTGAAAAAGGATGGGAAATATGGGTTTATCAATAAAAAAGGAGATTTTGTGATTCCACCTACTTTTGATTATGCTTCTAATTTTGGGGACGATTTGTTGGCTACAGTTAAGATAGGAAATAGATTTGGAGCAATAGACTTTAAGGGAGATACGATTGTTCCTTGTCATTATATGGCAGAAGAAGCAATGAAACTGCTGCCTATTAAAAATAAAGAGTATAAAGAAGCGGTGAAAACTGTAAAGACACGTTATGATGATGGCTATTATGATGCTATAATAAAGTCGGTGAATCAAGTAGCAGATCAGGTTAACAGTTTGATTAGAGATAGTTTGTATAAATCGCCTATTCCTCAGAATGTATGTATAAAAAGAGAAGGAGAAGGTGTAGGCTTGGCGCAGATGGATAATGATACAGTTTGGATATTGAAACCTATATATGCAAGTATCCAATCTATTGAAGATGGATTCTATAAAATAACTTTGTTGGATAAAAAAGGTATTGTTGATGCGTATGGTCGTATAATTCTTTCTTGCCATTTTGAAGATATCAATTATGAGCCCCAAGAAAGGCTTTTTATTATTAAGAAAGAACCGATAAGTCTTGCTGCAAAGGACTTGGGAGATCGAGTCGGACTATTTAGTATAACTGGATCTTTGATCTTACCCTGGGTATTTGAAAGCATTTCTTCTTATACGAATGGCTATGCCAAGGCATGTATTGAGCACTTATGCACTGATTTGGACGTACATGGGCAAGTTAGTAATGAATATATCAACCAGCTTCTATCTCTAAGTGCTGGTAAAAAAGGAGTTGAGTGCTTTCATTTTTGTCAACGCTTGATAGGTTTGCGACCTACATGTGCACAAGCACATAATAATTTGGGAGTATACGATTTAAATATAGAGGCATATAAAGAGGGAATTCAGCGACTAAAATTGGCTCATCAATTGGCTCCTAACGATAAATTGATTGCTGCAAATTTAAAATCAGCTAAATCGGATCGCAAAGAGCGGAGATATAATCGGGTATTGAATGTTTTAAGTGTTGCAGGTGCAGTTGTAGACGTAGCTGCTTCAACGTATGCTGTCACCACTGGGACATCCTACACACCAGTCTCGAGTGATGTGCCGAGCTCTATTAATTCTTCAACAGAAAGTTCCTCTACTTCCGGAAAAGTATCTCAGGTAACTAATTCACCTTCTGACCGGGACGTGAAGTGGATGCAATCAAATTATCAAACAATGAAAAGGACTTATGGAGGATATGAAAGTCAAATTATAGATATGAAAACTTACCCAGATAAATATAATGATTCAAGGCGTAGAGATATACAAGCAAGCATGAAAAAGATAAGAGAAACAATTCTTAGCCATGGTGGTACTTGTGCACAATCCCAATGGGAAACGTGGCGTCCATAAATTAATTGTTAGAAAATGTCTATATTTAAAGCAAAATATATTTAGATTCCAAAGTTTTTCTCTCTTGGTGAATTTATGTAAAAATGATGCTTTACTTTATATACTTAACCTCATTATAATTATCTTTTCTAAGGAGTTATAAGGAAGATTTTCTTCTATCCTGCCCAGTTTTCTCTGTCCAGGTTACGGTATCCGATAGCTTCCGCCAAGTGATGGGAGCAGATGTTGAGGCATCCTTCCAAGTCTGCGATGGTGCGGGCTACTTTAAGGATGCGGTCATAAGCGCGGGCAGAGAGGTTGAGGCGCTCCATTGCATTTTTGAGTAGAAGCAGTCCTTTTTCGTCAGGCCTGGCATATTGTGCCAACAGTCGGCTGGTCATTTGAGCGTTGCAATACACGTTTGGTTCGTTGACAAAACGCTCTTCTTGTATTTGGCGTGCCTGGATAACGCGTTCACGTATTTTTTCACTGCTCTCGCCATTTCGCAAGTCGGATATTTTGTCGAAGGGGACGGGGACTATTTCTATTTGAATGTCAATTCTGTCTAAGAGGGGACCGGAAATTCTGTTGAGGTATTTCTGCACTTGTCCGGGACTACAGACGCAGGCTTTCGTCGGGTGATTGTAGTAGCCGCAAGGACAAGGGTTCATAGAGGCTATCAACATGAAACTAGCGGGATAATCGATGCTGCTCCTGACGCGGGATATTGTGATGCAGCGGTCCTCTAGAGGTTGGCGCAGCACTTCGAGAACATTTCTTCCGAACTCGGGCAGCTCATCGAGGAAGAGTACGCCATTGTGTGCCAGGCTGATTTCGCCAGGTTGCGGGTAGTTGCCTCCGCCCACCATAGCCACTTGCGAAATGGTGTGGTGAGGAGAACGGAAAGGACGTTGGGAGATGAGTGATGAGTTTCCGCGGAGCTTTCCGGCTACGGAATGTATCTTGGTGGTTTCCAGACTTTCTCCCAGTGAGAGTGGAGGTAGAATTGAGGGGAGGCGTTTCGCCATCATAGACTTGCCGCTGCCTGGGGCACCTATCATAATGAGATTGTGTCCTCCTGCGGCTGCTACTTCCAAAGCACGCTTTACATTCTCCTGTCCTTTTACGTCGGAGAAGTCAAATTCGAAATGAGTCTGTTGTGCGTAAAACTCTTCTCTGGTATTTACTTCGGTGGGTTGTAGTTCCCTCTCACCGTTGAAGAATTCTACTACTTCGCTGATGTGTTGCACGCCGTAGACTTTCAATTTATTGACTACCGCTGCTTCGCGTGCGTTTTGTTGGGGGAGGATAAATCCCTCGAACCCGGCTTCGCGTGCTTTGATGGCTATAGATAGAGCGCCTTTGATGGGTTGTAAGCTACCGTCGAGGCTTAGTTCACCCATTATTACATAGCGGGAAAGCTTCTCGGCGGGGATGGTTTCATTGGTGCCAAGTAGACCGATGGCAAGCGGGAGGTCGTAAGCAGAACCTTCTTTGCGTATATCGGCAGGTGCCATATTGATGACCAAATGGCTTGTGGGCATCTTATAGCCGTTGACTAACAGGGCGGAGAGAATACGCTGATGGCTTTCTTTGACCGCAGAATCCGGAAGGCCGACGAGATAGAACATACAGCCGCGTGAGCTGTTTACTTCGATTGTGATGAGTGTTGCATCAATTCCTTGAACAGCCGCTCCGAATACTTTTACAAGCACGTTTATTTATTTATAGATTGTATATAGGATTTGTGAGTAGGTGATTCTCTTATTTCTTTTTCTTTTTTTCTTTTTCGTCTGGGAGCACTTCTTTGAGCTTCTTTTTGAGGTCTTCTCCGCGTAGCCCGCGTTCCAATATTCTGCCTTCGGGAGAGAGCAATAGGGTAGTAGGCAATTTGGAAATGTTATATTGGCGTGCTGTCTCGGAGTTAAGACCGGAGAAGTCACACACTTGTTCCCAGTCTAAAGAGTCGCGACGGATGGCTTCCTTCCATTGTTCCTTGTCGATGTCGAGGGAGATGCCTAACAGTGCTACGTCTTTGTTCTTCTTGTAGAGGCGGTGTAGTTCGCGTAGTTCGGCATTGGTGGCTGAACAACTGTCACACCACGAAGCCCAGAAATTGATTACCAAGTATTTCTTTTTTAAGTCTTCGGAAGAGCGGGTAATTTTCTCCCCTTTGGCATTGGGAAGATTGAAGAAGGGAGCATATTTACCTTTTTGTGCTTTCTCGGCCTGTTGGATGTAATCATTCAATTGTTCGATGTAGGGACGGTCCTGCAAAATACCTGTCATTAGGTCGATGAGTTTCTTGATTTTTGTAAAATCGGGTGATTCTTTCTGAACGAAGTATTTGTCGAGGAGATAGATGCTTACCAGCGAAGAGTGGTGTTGTTCTATGAATTCCTCTGCCTTTTCCTCCATCTTGTTGGGAGAAGGTTGGCCCAGTCCTTGCAGTTCTTCCTGAAAGGAAGTAAATTCTTTGTTAGGCGTATTTCCACCTATTTTAAGGAACTCCAAGTTATCTGCTTTGCCTTCTATTTTGATTTTGTTCCCTTTGTTGAGGAAGAGGGGATATTCTATCCTGTTTTTGAGCAGTAGCATGGCAGCGATAAGGGTGTCAGTCTGCATGGTGTGGGTGAACTTGTCGTCCTTCACATATATGGTGTCAATGCGGTCGTGAAACCCATCTATATCATACAGGTAGAGAGTGTCATTACCCAAGCCTTTGATTTCTCCGGTGATGTAGGCTGAGTCTGTATGCTTTTTGCAGCTTGCCAGCCCCAGGGTTATTAGAATAAAGAGTATTCCGTACTTTTTCATTATCAAATGTTTCTATGCTGCGAAAGTACGGAATTTACAGATAAAAAAAAAGAATTGCCCGCCCTTTGTGGGGACGGACAACTCTTTAAGATTAAAATCCAGTAATTAGATACTGTTTAATTATTTAATGATGCTCATGAAATCGGAGTTTGTGAAGTATTTAGCAAATTCCAAGTCAGTAGCAGCTTTCTTAGCCAATGTCGGGTTCTTAGCAACTGCGCTCTTCAAGCTGCTTGTTACCATAGAAGAATTGTTAGTTCTTGCACCCAGAACAGCCATCAGATAGTCTGTGTATGCATCCGGTTTTTCTACGTTAGCCAGAGTGTTCTTAGCTTTGTTGTAATCTTTAGCCAGGATTTGAGCCAGAGCAGCACTGTTAGTCTTAGCGTCACCGAATGAGTTAACGGCTCTTTCATATTGACCTTGAGCGATGTAGAGATTACCCATTGCTTCGCCGAATTCTTTTGTACCGGAAGCTTTGCCTAAGTGAGCTTCACTTGCAGACTTATCACCCTTAGCTAAAGCGATAAGACCCAGGTTCATATTAACTTCGGGAGCAGCGTTGATGCTGGCAGCTTTCTTCAAATAAGATTCAGCTTTGCTGAGGTCGCCTGCCTGATAAGCCAGTTTACCTAAGTTGTTGTAAGCACGATAGTCATTCGGGAATTGTTTTGTAGCCTGAGTGTAGATAGCAGCTTTCTTGTTGTTATCGTTAGTCAGTGTAGCAGCATACAGCAATTCTTCAATGTTCAGTTGAGAAGGATTAGTTGCAGCCAAGTTAGAGATTTCATCATCTGATTTACCGATAATTTCATAGTTCAAAGTCAAGCGAGAACGACGAAGTTGCGGCAGGATTTCTTCAGCCAAAGTGTTGTATACAGAAGAGATGTTCTTGATTTCTTGTTCTCTCTGTGCAGGGTCTTGATACATTGACAATACGCGAAGAATCAGTTCTTTGTCTTGGATGTTTGACTTAGAAACCAGTTCTTGGAAGCCTTCCCAGTCCTGAGCAGTATATTTAGAATCAACCGGAGCGTCGATTTTAGCTTTCTTCAGGTCTTTGCTCAACATCTTAGCTGTATTGTTTTCACGGTTTTCAGCCAGTGTAGTGTTCAGGCTTACACCACCATCAGGAGAAGCGTATGCAGAAACTTCGATATTGCTGATCTTCTTGTTAGAAGCTTCGTTTACGTTAGCTACTTCCTTGTTGAATTCTTTAGCTTTCTTCAATTCGCTTGCGCGGATGTTAGCTTGTTGGATAAGGAACATGATGTTAGCGTCATGTTTTTCTTTGATGATACGTTGGAAAGCATCTTCGCCCAGAGCGGGGTTAGCAGTGCTCAACGTATTTTCTACTAATTCGGAAGTAGAAATCACACCGTCAGCTACTTTTACAGCAGGAATGGTAATTTCTTTGTTGCCGATTTTAGCTTTGAACTCCAAGAACAATTCAGACTTAGCCATTTCGGGTACATAATCGAAAGAAGTCTTCATTGTGTAGCTACCACCCATTTTGTAAGAGATGGTTTGATCGTTACCTTCTACCTTTTCTCCCTGGAAAACAGCCGGTTGTCCTTTAGCTTCTCCACCGTTCCATTTCAGAACCGGAGTTACTTCCACAACAGCCTTCTTGTTAAAATACTTTTCCGGGAATTTCCCGTTGATGGTAGCAGGGACTTTACCGCCTACTGCTTCCAACACTTGTGGAGTCACAGTGAAATAATCCGATGATAATTCACCCATTTTGGCGCCGCATGAAGATAATGCGAAAACAACCATTGCCATGAGTAAGGGCAAGTACAACTTCTTAGTCATTTTAGGTATAAATTAAATGTTTGTAATTGAAATTTCGTCGTATTACCAAACACTTTTTCACGCTTGGCGGAAAAAGTAACGCAAAGATATTAATTCTTAATAATATATGAGAATACAAGATTGTTTTTATCATAATTTAATGAAATTCTTCGCCTTTTTGTTTCCGATACTTAATATTTCGCGGGTGATGCTCTATAATTTCGCTTCGAAGCATGTCACGGTCGATATGTGTATATATCTCAGTGGTTGCAATGGTTTCATGTCCCAACATACATTGGATGGCACGCAGGTTGGCTCCGCCTTCGAGCAGATGGGTGGCGAAAGAATGGCGGAATGTATGGGGGCTGATATTTTTTTTAATACCGGCAATTTGTGCCAATTCTTTAATGAGATGGAATATCATGATGCGGGAGAGAGCTTTGTGGCGGCGATAACTGATAAAGAGAAAGTCTTCATACTCTTTTTTTACTTCGATGAGATTGCGGTCCATGAAGTAAAGTTTTATTTCTTTGATGGCTCGTGGAGAGATGGGGACCAGACGTTGCTTGCTTCCCTTTCCCTGCACTTTGATAAAGCCCTCTTCAAGGTAAAGGTCGGAGATTTTAAGGTTGATAAGTTCAGATACCCGCAAGCCGCAGCTATACAACGTTTCGAGAATGGCACGGTTGCGTTGTCCTTCCTCTTTGCTCAGGTCTATGGCAGCAATAAGGGAATCTATTTCTTCCACGGTTAGTACTTCGGGCAATTTGAGGCCTATCTTTGGGCTTTCGAGCAATTCGCTGGGGTCAGCTTCGAGGTAATCTTCAAGAATAAGGAAGTGAAAGAAGGACTTGATGCCGGAAATGATGCGCGCTTGGGAACGGGGATGGATGCCAATATCGTGCAGCCCTGCAGCAAACCGCTCGAGGTCATTGAGACATACGTCAAACACGTTTATCCCCTCGAGGGTGAGATAACTAAGAAGCTTGTCGAGGTCAGTCATATAAGCTTCTAACGTGTTGCGCGATAAAGACTTTTCGAGTTTCAGATATTGCAGATACTTTTTAATCACCCGGGCAAGCTCTTCCTTCTTATCTGTTTTTTCGTATACTTTCATTTCTTTTTTCTACCTTTGCAGCTTGAAATATTGTTCTTTGCGGGAACAAAGATATTAAAAAAACAAGTTGTTACGATGAGGATACAAATTATTAATGGACCCAATATCAATCTCTTGGGTAAGCGTGAACCTTCTATATACGGGAGTGTTACATTTGAAGATTACCTGACTGAATTGCGGAAAAAATATGCAGATGTGGAAATCAGTTATTTTCAGTCGAATATAGAGGGAGAAATGATTGATTGCATCCAGCAGGCCGGTTTCGTGATGGACGGCATCATTCTGAATGCGGGCGCTTATACACATACTTCCATTGCTTTGCAGGATGCTATCCGTGCGGTGCCCGCCCCGGTGATAGAAGTGCATATCTCTAATGTCCACAGTCGTGAGTCATTCCGGCATGTATCTATGATTGCATGTGCCTGTAAAGGAGTGATTTGTGGATTCGGATTGAATTCATATCGGTTGGCTTTGGAAGCTTTGTTGACAGATAAACGTGAGTTTTGAAAGGATAGTATATATAAATAAGGTAGAAAGATTATGTTATTGAAACAGACAAAGATTGTTGCGTCTATCTCAGATAGGCGTTGCGACGTGGAATTTATAAAAGAATTGTTTGATGCGGGGATGAATGTAGTCCGTATGAATACGGCTCACGCCAGCCGTGAAGGATTTGAGGCGCTGATTGCCAATGTGAGGGCTGTATCCAACCGTATTGCCATTCTTATGGATACGAAAGGTCCCGAAGTGCGTACCACTGCCACTGCTGAACCGATACCTTATCAGATAGGTGAAAAAGTGAAGATCGTAGGAGACCCTGCGCGGGAGACTACACGTGAATGCATAGCTGTTTCTTATCCTGAATTTGTACATGATTTGAATATAGGCGGCCAGATTCTGATTGACGATGGGGAGTTGGAGCTGACTGTAATTGATAAAACGGATGAATATCTGCTTTGTGAAGTACAAAATGAAGCTACGCTCGGCAGCCGTAAAAGTGTGAATGTTCCCGGTGTGCGTATCAACCTGCCTTCTCTTACCGAAAAAGACCGTAACAACATCCTCTACGCGATTGAAAAAGATATTGATTTTATTGCCCATTCTTTTGTGCGCAACAAGCAAGATGTGCTCGACATCCGAGAAATCCTCGATGCACATAACTGCGATATTAAAATTATCGCCAAGATAGAGAACCAAGAAGGAGTGGATAACATCGATGAGATTCTTGAAGTAGCCGATGGAGTGATGGTAGCTCGTGGCGATTTAGGAATTGAAGTACCTCAGGAACGGATTCCGGGAATCCAGCGTATGTTGATTCGCAAATGTGTGTTGGCTAAGAAGCCGGTGATTGTTGCCACACAGATGCTTCATACGATGATTAACAATCCCCGTCCTACCCGTGCGGAGGTGACAGATATTGCGAATGCCATTTACTACCGTACAGATGCCTTGATGCTGAGTGGTGAGACAGCTTACGGAAAATATCCGGTGGAGGCAGTGAAGACCATGACAAAGGTAGCCGCTCAGGCAGAAAAAGATAAATTAGAAGAGAATGATATTCGTATCCCGTTGGATGAGAATAGCAACGACGTGACCGCCTTCCTTGCTAAGCAGGCAGTAAAGGCTACCGCTAAGTTGAAGATGCGTGCTATTATTACCGACAGTTACAGTGGACGGACTGCCCGTAACCTTGCTGCTTTCCGCGGACGTTTCCCGGTGCTTGCCATCTGTTACAAAGAAAAGACGATGCGCCACCTGGCATTATCCTACGGAGTGGAAGCTATCTACATGCCCGAGCTTGCTAACGGACAAGAATATTATTTTGCAGCTTTACGCCGCTTGCTGAAAGAAGGAAAATTGAAACCGACTGATATGGTGGGCTATCTGAGTAGCGGTAAAGCCGGAACGCAGACATCTTTCCTCGAAATCAATGTGGTAGACGATGCACTGAAGCATGCCGAAGATAGTGTCTTACCCAATAAGAACCGTTACCTGTAAACAAAAGAATGACTGATGAAAGAGGCTGAGTCTATAGACGAATATATCTTGCAGCATATTGACCCGGAGAGTGACTACCTGAAAGCTCTTTACCGGGATACGCATGTCAAACTTCTCCGTCCACGGATGGCTTCCGGACATCTGCAAGGACGGATGCTCAAGATGTTCGTCGAAATGATTCGTCCCCGATATATTTTGGAGATAGGTACGTATAGTGGATATTCTGCTCTTTGTCTTGCCGAAGGGCTACCCGAGGGAGGAATGCTGCATACGTTCGAGATTAATGATGAGCAGGAGGACTTTACTCGCCCTTGGCTGGAGCGCTCTGCTTATGCGGACAAGATAAAGTTCTATATTGGAGATGCTTTAGAGAAGGTCCCTTCTCTAGGCATCACCTTCGACCTTGCTTTTATCGATGGAGATAAGCGCCGATATATCGATTATTACGAGATGGTATTGGCGCATCTTTCCGATGGAGGATATATCATTGCTGATAATACATTGTGGGACGGACATGTGCTTGAGACTTCTCCACGCAGCAACGATTACCAGACGATAGGAATTAAAGCCTTCAACGATTGGGCGGCGGAAGATAAGCGGGTGGAGAAAGTGATATTGCCTTTGCGCGACGGATTGACTATTATCCGGAAGATTCCTTTCGCAGTCGCTTCTTCGCAAAAAGAAAGGTAACCTCTTGATAGATATAACTAATTTAAATAATATTTGATTATG
The DNA here is from genome assembly GCA_030844565.1 of Bacteroides ovatus. Classification (GTDB taxonomy): domain Bacteria; phylum Bacteroidota; class Bacteroidia; order Bacteroidales; family Bacteroidaceae; genus Bacteroides; species Bacteroides ovatus_A. Next base: position 1,772 of record JAUUNK010000066.1, on the reverse strand, counting down.
GAAACAACCAGACAGAATAAAATAGCTCGTCTCTTGCAGAAAGAACTAAGTGAGATATTTCTGTTGCAGACTAAGGCTATGCCCGGGGTGCTAATATCAGTCAGTGCAGTACGCATTAGCCCTGATATGAGTATCGCACGCGTATATCTAAGCATTTTTCCTTCAGAGAAGAGCGAGGAGATGATAAAAAACATCAATAGCAATATGAAATCTATTCGCTATGAGCTAGGTACTCGTGTACGCCATCAGTTACGTATCATCCCCGAACTGAAATTCTTTGTGGACGATTCATTGGATTATTTGGAAAGGATAGACTCTTTATTGAAGTGAATCTTCCCTTTTACATAGCCCGGCGCTATCTTCTTTCAAAGAAGAAGCACAATGCCATCAATATAATCTCCGGTATTTCTGTATGCGGAGTAGCTCTTGCTACGCTGGCATTGGTGTGTACTCTATCCGTTTTCAACGGCTTTCAGGACATGGTAGCCAGCCTTTTTACCGCTTTCGATCCTGAGCTAAAGATAACAGTTCGCGAGGGTAAAGTCTTTGATGCGCAAGACAAACGGATACAGGCTTTGCGTACTATGCCCGAAGTAGCGGTTTTCACCGAAACTCTTGAGGAAAATGCTATGGTACAATATAAAGACCGTCAGGCAATGGTGGTGCTCAAGGGCGTGCAAGATAACTTTCAGGAGCTTACTGCTATCGACAGTATATTATATGGTAACGGCGAATTTCTTCTGCATGATTCTATTGTAGATTACGGTATTATGGGGATAGAACTTGTTTCCACGCTAGGTACCGGAATTGGTTTTGTTGACCCTTTGCAAGTATACGTGCCCAAGCGGAATGCAAAAGTAAACATGGCTAATCCTTCTTCCTCTTTTAAGCGGGAGTATATTTATTCTCCCGGTGTTGTCTTTATCGTCAATCAGCAAAAGTATGATGGGCAATATATTCTTACTTCGCTCGAATTTGTACGCGGGTTGTTGGATTATACAACCGAAGTCTCTGCCATCGAGTTGAAGCTGAAACCTGGCACGAACGTCTCTACTCTGCAGACGGATATACAGGATATGCTTGGAGAAGACTTTCTTGTACAAAACCGTTATGAGCAACAGGCGGATGTCTTCCGTATCATGGAAATAGAGAAACTTGTTTCTTATCTCTTCCTTACTTTTATTTTAATGATAGCTTGTTTCAACGTGATTGGCTCGCTTTCGATGCTTATTCTCGATAAGAAAGAAGATGTGGTGACTTTGCGTAACCTGGGGGCTGACAATAAGCTAATATCCCGTATCTTCCTTTTCGAAGGACGTCTTATATCTTTTACGGGCGCTATTGCCGGTATCATTCTGGGACTGCTGTTGTGCTTTCTTCAGCAAAAGTTCGGTATTATTTCTTTGGGGAGTGGCGGCAACTTTATAGTGGATGCCTATCCGGTGAGTGTGCATGCATGGGATGTTGTGCTGGTTTTTGTTACAGTGCTTGTCGTTGGATTCCTTTCGGTGTGGTATCCGGTGCGTTATTTGAACAAGAAGCTCCTGTAAGTAATTATAATAAAGTTCTACTCTATCTGTTGCTATATCCTTCTTTCTCAAACAAAGGCTCATTTGTCAGGTACTAACAGTTGGCTTGTCAGGTATTAATAGTTGAGTTCTCAGGTGTTAATACCTGACGTGATGGGTGTTAATATCTGACAACTCAGTTATTAACACCTGACAAACCGATGATTAATAGCTGTTGCGCTAGATATGGGTAGTCTGTACACA
>JAUUNK010000403.1 GCA_030844565.1 Bacteroides ovatus | reverse complement strand
TATGCAAACTAGCGGCTTAGATTTAACATTCCAACAGGGTTTTCGGACTGACCCGTTTTCGGACTGACCCGTTTTAAGTTGATGAAACACATTAATACTGTCTTATATACCTAATCATTTAAAGTTATAAAAAGAAAAACGCAAGAGTTTGATAATCAACTTCTTGCGTTTTCTTTTCGTGATCCGCTTGGGGCTCGAACCCAAGACCCCAACATTAAAAGTGTTGTGCTCTACCTGCTGAGCTAGCGAATCAATCCTTATGCTCTTCTTTCGAATTGCGGTGCAAAGGTAGAACATTTTTTTAGAACTCCAAAACTTTTCAAACATTTTTCTTATCTTTGTCGCATTATCAACAATATACAATAATTTATATGGCTGACGATAAGAAAATTATTTTCTCGATGGTAGGGGTAAGCAAGGCTTTCCAACCAAATAAAAATGTGTTGAAGGATATATATCTTTCATTCTTTTATGGTGCGAAGATTGGAATAATTGGTCTCAACGGATCGGGTAAGTCAACTTTGTTGAAGATTATAGCCGGGCTTGAGAAGTCTTATCAAGGAGAAGTGGTATTTTCACCCGGTTATTCAGTAGGCTATCTGGCACAGGAACCGTATCTGGATAATTCCAAGACTGTTAAAGAAGTGGTAATGGAAGGCGTACAACCTGTTGTAGATGCACTCACTGAATATGAAGAAATAAATCAGAAGTTTGGTTTGCCCGAGTACTATGAAGATCCGGACAAGATGGATGCACTTTTTGCCCGTCAGGCAGAATTGCAGGACATTATTGATGCTACGGACGCTTGGAATCTCGATAGCAAGCTCGAGCGTGCCATGGATGCACTTCGTTGTCCGCCCGAAGACCAGCCGGTAGCAAACCTGTCGGGAGGAGAGCGCCGCCGCGTAGCTCTTTGCCGCTTGTTGCTGCAAAAACCGGACATCTTATTGTTGGACGAGCCAACCAATCATTTGGATGCCGAATCTATCGACTGGCTCGAGCAGCATCTCCAACAATATGAAGGTACGGTGATTGCCGTTACTCACGACCGTTACTTCCTCGACCATGTAGCCGGATGGATTCTGGAACTCGACCGTGGCGAAGGTATTCCTTGGAAAGGGAACTATTCTTCCTGGTTGGAGCAGAAGACCAAGCGCATGGAGATGGAGGAGAAAACCGCAAGCAAACGCCGAAAGACCCTTGAGCGTGAGTTAGAATGGGTACGCATGGCTCCCAAGGCACGTCAAGCCAAGGGAAAAGCCCGTTTGAACTCTTATGACAGGTTGCTTAACGAAGACGTGAAAGAGAAAGAAGAAAAGCTTGAAATCTTCATCCCCAATGGTCCTCGTTTAGGTAATAAGGTTATTGAAGCAAAGCACGTAGCAAAAGCTTATGGCGATAAGCTATTGTTTGACGACCTTAATTTTATGCTTCCTCCCAATGGAATTGTAGGAGTTATTGGTCCGAACGGGGCTGGAAAGACCACTTTGTTCCGTTTGATTATGGGATTGGAGAAGGTAGATAAAGGTGAGTTCGAAGTAGGGGAGACCGTCAAAATAGCCTATGTAGACCAGCAGCACAAAGATATTGCCCCCAACAAGAGTGTCTATCAGGTAATTTCCGGTGGAAACGAATTGATTCGTATGGGCGGAAGAGATATTAATGCCCGTGCATATCTTTCTCGTTTCAATTTCTCCGGTGCCGACCAAGAAAAACTTTGCGGAGTTCTTTCCGGTGGTGAGAGGAATCGCCTGCATCTGGCAATGGCTTTGAAAGAAGAGGGAAACGTATTGCTTCTGGATGAGCCTACCAATGACATTGACGTCAACACCCTTCGTGCTTTGGAAGAAGGTCTCGAGGATTTTGCCGGATGTGCAGTCGTTATTTCTCACGACCGATGGTTCCTCGATCGTATTTGTACTCATATTCTGGCTTTCGAAGGAGATTCCAATGTGTTCTATTTTGAGGGCTCTTATTCAGAATATGAAGAAAATAAGTTGAAACGCCTCGGCAATGAGGAACCTAAACGAGTTCGTTATAGAAAGTTGATGACTGATTGATATTTCTGACAGTCTGAAACGAAAAAATAGTAGAATACTATTAAATAGAAAGCTCTGCAATAGATAGCAGAGCTTTTTTTGTTTCTAATTATTAGAATGTGTTTATCTCCCTTAAAAAAATGTAGTAGCTTTGTAACGCTAATATAAAAAAGATTAATTACCTTTGTTTGCATAAACAATTATTTAATTAACATATACTATTAACTAACAAAGAGAATTATGAGAAAACATCTAATTCATTTCCTGCTGGTCACGGTGCTGACGGTATGTACTGCCGCTACAGCTTTCGCCCAGACAACAGTGAAAGGTCAAGTTGTGGATGCGGAGACTGGCGAGCCCTTGATAGGGGCAGCGGTGACAGTAGCCGGGACTACACAGGGTAGCGTTACCGATATGGATGGTAATTTTACTCAGAAAGTAGGAAACAATGCAACCTTAGTCATCAAGTATCTTGGATATAAAGATTTTAAGAAGAAGATTGTCCAGAAAGGGACGGTCAATTTAGGAGTTATCCAGATGGAAGCAGACGCAGTTGCCTTGAACGACGTCACTATTACTTCTTCCGTGGCTGTGGCACGTAAGACTCCGGTGGCAGTCTCCACCATAACCCCTGTATTTATAGAAGAAAAGCTAGGTACGCAGGAGTTTCCAGAAATCTTAAAATCTACTCCGGGTGTGTATGCTACTAAACAAGGTGGTGGTTATGGAGATTCCAAAGTAGTCGTTCGTGGTTTTAAGACGGAGAACGTAGCCATGATGATTAATGGTGTGCCGATGAAT
>JAUUNK010000402.1 GCA_030844565.1 Bacteroides ovatus | reverse complement strand
GCAATATGGCCCGCACATTTACAAGAATAGGTAAACAAATCGCTATCGCTGTGAAAGAAGGTGGATCGGATCCTGAAAATAATCCGCATCTACGTGCTGTGATTGCTACCGCAAAACGGGAGAACATGCCGAAAGATAATGTCGAGCGTGCTATCAAGAATGCAATGGGCAAGGACCAGAAAGATTATAAGGAAATGAATTATGAAGGATATGGTCCTTATGGTATTGCAATTTATGTGGAAACTGCAACGGATAACACCACCCGTACGGTGGCAAACGTGCGTAGCATATTCAATAAATTCGGCGGTTCGCTCGGTACATCGGGAAGCCTTGATTTTATCTTCACTCGTAAATCGATGTTTACTATTACTCCTAAAGAAGGAGTAGATATGGATGAATTGATTCTGGAACTGATTGATTACGGTGTAGAAGATGATTATGATCTCGACGAGGAAGAAAATGAAATCACGCTTTATGGTGATCCTAAGTCTTTCAGCCAGATACAAAAATATTTGGAGGATAATGGTTTTGAAGTAAAAGCAGCAGAATTCACCCGTGTTCCTAATGACGAAAAAGACGTGACGGAAGAACAGCGTGCCACTATCGATAAGATTGTTGAACGTCTTGAAGAAGACGAAGATGTACAGAATGTATATACCAACATGAAGCCGGCTCTGGGCGAAGATGAATAGGTGAAACGGCATGGAATACGTTTATAAGACAAAAGGTACTTGCAGTACACATATCGAATTGAATGTGGAAGACGGTGTACTGAAAGAAGTTGCTTTCTGGGGTGGATGCAGTGGAAACTTGCAAGGCATCTCTCATTTGGTAAAAGGGATGAAAGTGGAAGATGTATTGACAAGGTTAGAGGGAATACGTTGCGGAAGCAAAACTACTTCGTGTCCTGACCAATTGTGTCATGCCCTACATGAAATGGGATATTAAGACTGGCTTTTTAATTTTTTATCCCCTCCGCATACATGTATCTTTGTAGCGGAGGGGTTTTTATTTTTCTTTTGAACCAAAAGTTTCCTTTACTTGTTTTTTAATCAGTATCTTTGTCTTATTAACATATTATTCTACTATTATGCAATTATGAAAAATATAATTCAAGATTTACGAAATAAAGAGCACAAACGTTATCTTGGAGGATTGGATGTCTTTAAGTATATCGGTCCGGGACTTCTGGTGACAGTAGGGTTTATTGATCCGGGTAACTGGGCTTCTAACTTTGCTGCCGGCTCGGAGTTTGGATATTCTTTGTTGTGGGTAGTTACTCTTTCTACTATTATGTTAATTATTTTACAGCATAATGTAGCGCATTTGGGAATTGTTACCGGACTTTGTTTATCGGAGGCTGCCACTAAGTATACTCCTAAATGGATATCCCGCCCTATCCTCGGTACAGCCGTGCTTGCTTCCATTTCCACTTCATTGGCTGAGATATTGGGAGGAGCCATTGCGTTGGAAATGCTTTTTGGCATTTCAATTATATGGGGAGCTGTCCTTACAACCGCTTTCGTCTTTATTATGCTCTTTACCAATTCTTATAAGAAAATAGAACGTTCTATCATCGCTTTTGTATCCGTCATCGGACTATCGTTTATCTATGAACTTTTTTTAGTGAAGATTGATTGGGTAGTGGCTGCAGAAGGCTGGGTGACTCCGAGCTTTCCGGAAGGAAGTATGCTGATTATCATGAGTGTGCTGGGAGCAGTGGTGATGCCCCATAATCTGTTTCTGCATTCAGAGGTGATTCAAAGCCATGAATATAATAAGAAAGATGAATCATCTATCAAGAGAGTATTAAAGTACGAACTGTTTGATACCCTCTTTTCTATGATTGTAGGGTGGGCTATCAATAGTGCTATGATTTTGTTGGCGGCAGCTACTTTCTTTAAGAGTAGTATTCGGGTAGAAGAGTTGCAGCAAGCGAAGTCACTACTAGAACCTCTGTTGGGAAACAATGCTGCTATTGTGTTTGCTTTGGCATTGCTGATGGCAGGGGTGTCTTCTACTATTACGAGTGGGATGGCTGCCGGTTCTATTTTTGCCGGCATCTTCGGAGAGTCCTATCACATTAAAGATAGCCATTCCCAATTGGGTGTAATTCTTTCTTTGGGAATCGCTTTGTTGCTGATTTTTTTTATCGGAGATCCCTTTAAGGGACTTATTATATCCCAGATGGTATTGAGTATCCAATTGCCTTTCACTGTGTTTCTCCAAGTTGGACTCACTTCATCGCGGAAAGTGATGGGGAATTATGTTAATAGCCGATGGAGTACTTTTATTCTTTACGCTATTGCAGGAACAGTATCTATCTTAAATATTATGCTATTATTTTCGTAAGCACAAAATAAATTTATTTGAGGATGTCACATACTTGCTGGTTTTTTCATTCTTCGTGGATAGTTATTCAGAGAATGACCTCTTCCGAATACAAACAAGGTGGGAAGGAATTGACGATTGCCTATTCTTTTTCGAAGACTCCTTTTGGAGAAATATTAGTTGCTTCTACCCTGCAAGGAGTATGCTATATGGCATTTGTAGATGATAAAGAGCGTGTGTTAGAAGAGTTAAAATCCCTCTTCCCGAATGCTATTTATAAGCAAGAAACGGATAATCATCAAAAACGAGCACTATCTGTTTTTACAGAGGAAGAAAAGAAGGAAATAAAACTCCATATCAAAGGAACTAATTTTCAGTTTCAGGTGTGGGAAGCGCTTCTAGAAATTCCGGTAGGGGAATTAGTATCTTATAAAGAGATTGCGAATAAGGTAGGTCGGGCAAAGGCATGTCGAGCGGTAGGTACAGCAGTTGGGGATAATCCTGTAGCTTTCCTTAT
>JAUUNK010000401.1 GCA_030844565.1 Bacteroides ovatus | reverse complement strand
ATTACACCAATCTGGCACTGACGCATATCATACCGTCCGGTTGGGAAATATACAATGAAAGAATGGTTGCTCCCGAAACGGAAAACGCAGCAGCCGACGGCTCCGGTCAATCAGTCAGCAAGTACAGCTATCAGGATATACGTGATGACAGGGTGTTGACCTATTTCAATCTGCGCCGCGGTGAGACAAAGGTATTCACTGTCAGGTTACAAGCGACCTATGCTGGTAACTTTATTCTCCCTGCCGTTCAATGTGAAGCGATGTATGATGTAAACGTACAGGCACGAAGCAAAGCAGGAAGAACCATTGTCAGTCGATAATACTTGGCACGGATTACACGGATTTCACGGTTCTACTCGTTCACTTAAACCGCGTAATCCGTGTAATCCGTGCCTAATTATTTCGTACCTTATTATTTCTTACTTAATTATTTGTCACAAAGATATGTCTCTTAGCTTTTAATATTTAAATGAATCCTATAAAATTCTTCAAACGATTATCTGTCACTAAGAAAGTAATGACTATAAGCATTACTCTTTTGATAATAGGATACATCTTTTGCCTTCCCCGGCAACTGTTTCATGTACCCTACTCCACCGTTGTGACTGATCGAAATGAAGAATTATTGGGAGCACGTATCGCATCGGACGGTCAATGGCGGTTTTCTCCCCGAAAAACAACACCCGAAAAAATCAAGCAATGCCTCATTACCTTTGAAGACAAACACTTTTATCACCACTGGGGAGTTAATCCGTTAGCTACCGGAAGGGCACTCTATCAAAATTTAAAGAACAAACGTGTCGTAAGCGGAGGAAGTACTCTTACCATGCAAACCATTCGTCTCGCCCGGAACAAGCCCAGAACTCTCGGAGAGAAAGTCGTTGAAATGATATGGGCTACCCGTCTGGAATTTCGGGCTTCTAAAGAGGAAATCTTATCCATGTATGTCTCTCATGCGCCATTCGGAGGAAATGTTGTAGGATTGGATGCTGCTGCCTGGCGTTACTTCGGTCATTCTGCCGAAGATTTATCATGGGCGGAATCGGCCATGCTGGCTGTCCTCCCCAATGCCCCTGCCATGATCCATCTATCCAAAGGACGAAAGACACTGCTTTCCAAACGCAACCGTCTATTAAAGCAACTTTTTGAAGAAGAGATTATCGATACGTCTACCTACGAATTAGCTGTCAGCGAACCGTTACCCGACGAGCCGCATCCGCTTCCTCAAATAGCTCCCCACCTAGTCAGTCGTTTCTATCAGGAAAGAAACGGGCTATATACCCGTTCAACTATTGACAGAGGGATACAAACCCACATAGAGAGTTTGGCAGAACGGTGGAGCAACGAGTTTAATCGAAGTGATATCCGCAACCTGGCAATTCTGGTTATCGACATTCCCACCAATCAAGTAGTAGCATACTGCGGAAATGTACATTTCGACCGTAAACAAGGAGGAAACCAGGTAGATGTGATCCAAGCTCCCAGAAGTACAGGCAGTATTTTAAAGCCCTTTCTCTACAATGCCATGCTACAGGAAGGAAGTTTATTGCCGAAAATGCTGTTACCGGATGTACCGGTTAATATCAACGGATTTACTCCTCAAAACTTCAGTATGCAGTTTGAAGGAGCTGTTCCCGCTTCCGAAGCCCTTGCCCGTTCGTTGAATATCCCGGCTGTCACCATGTTACAAAGATATGGAGTACCCAAGTTTCACCATTTGTTGCAACAGATGGGATTCAAGACTATCAATCGAGCAGCCTCTCATTATGGTTTGTCACTGATTTTAGGAGGTGCAGAAGCAACATTATGGGATGTAACGAATGCCTATGCGCAAATGGGACGAAGCCTTTCCAGCAATAGCCCCTCCCCGACCGTATCTCAAGGAAAGGAAGCACAGATACTACTGGAAACAGAAAATACAGAACCAATAAACAATGATACGAAGCAAACAAGCCGTAATCATAAAAGCAATCATAACAAGCAGAAAAAACGAGAACAAAGTAACTCCAGTCCTATCTCCATAGAAGAGAATTCGGAAGAAACCACTTCGGCTAAAGCAGGAGCAGCCTGGCTCACCCTCTCCGCCTTAACAGAAGTCAACCGTCCCGAAGAGATTGATTGGAAATCAATTCCATCCATGCAAACTATCGCATGGAAAACCGGAACCAGCTACGGATTCCGTGATGCGTGGGCAGTGGGTGTGACTCCGCGCTATGCAGTAGGCGTATGGGTAGGCAATGCAACCGGAGAAGGAAAGCCCGGATTGGTTGGTGCACAAACTGCCGGTCCCGTATTATTCGACATATTCAGTTATCTCCCTTCTTCATCCTGGTTCGAACGTCCCACAGACGTTTTCGTTGATGCGGAAATATGCCGCCAGTCCGGTCATCTGAAAGGACGTTTCTGTGAAGAAACTGATACCGTATTGATTCTTCCTGCCGGATTACGGACAGAGGCTTGTCCTTACCATCATCTCGTCACCCTATCTGCCGATGAAAGCCACCGCATCTATGAAAACTGTGCAAATACCGAACCTACCATTCAGAAATCATGGTTTGCCCTGCCACCCGTATGGGAGTGGTACTATAAACAGCACCATCCGGAATACAAACCACTGCCACCTTTCAAAGCCGGCTGTGGAGAAGATTCTTTCCAATCCATGCAGTTCATCTACCCTCCGATGAACGCCCATATCAAGTTGCCCAAACAATTGGACGGCAGTAAAGGGTTTCTCACGGTCGAACTGGCACACAGTAACCCCAATGCGACTATCTTCTGGCATCTTGACGACACCTATCAGACACAAACGCAGGATTTCCACAAAATTTCCCTGCAACCTGCTCCCGGCAAACATTCCCTGACGG
>JAUUNK010000400.1 GCA_030844565.1 Bacteroides ovatus | reverse complement strand
TTAGATAATACGTATGTGTTTCTTATTCAGGGATAAAAATAAAGATTAGTTGCAATAAATGAACCGATTGGTTAGGGATAAATAAGGAATTGTTGAGATATTGTTGGTTAGTAGTCCTTCAGTCGCTACTGATACATGACTTCTCCAAGGCAATTTCATTTTTATAGGAAGAATCAACATGTTGACCAATGCAAGAAATAGGAAATATCTTGTTGTAGTGTTTCACAAACCGTCAGGATATACTTTTCCCTCCTTTTCCTATTAATGGATACAAAGCTATCGACGTAAATTCCAATGCCAACAAGAAATTATACAACTATGTCATCACTCGATCGTCAAGCCATATTTACGTCCGAACTCTAGAATGAAAATAACCGTCCATTCCAATTTGTCCTTTATATCATATTCCATATTTCTATATTTTAATGTTCGACCATCGCAAAGATAATAAAACTGCTATAATTCAGCGCATCAACCCACACAATTATTATCCCCTTTCTGCAACCTCCATCATACACAAGAGAGCTAGCCCCTTTGCCATGTATAAACCTGCATTTTACAAAAAATGGCATGAATATACGTCGCTTAAATCCATTAAATGCAAGCCATTGGTCCAGACAGCGAAAAAAACGGCAGGAAAGTGCAATAAGGAAAAACCGATAGAAAGCACTTATCCGGGAAATCAGACATAATTCTTATAAAAGAATGGATATAGCTAAAAAACTAATCATCTGTAGATAATATACTTTCCATTTATCACTTTCTTCTCTTCCACAGAAAGGAAGCAACCAGAGAAAAACAGCCTGAAATAACCCCCAAAACAAGTGTCTCCCAGGAATAAGTGAGCTTGGTTTAAACCCAAATCCCCGTTGGTTTAAAACCAACACCCGCTTAGTTAGAAACCAAGATCCGCTTTCTTTCTATCCGGAAGTGCATATCTTACTACTATTTATGCAATTTCTCCGCCTCTAGTAGTATATTCATGCGCTATTTTATCCATTTTCTTTTCTAATTGCAAAGCTTTCCTCTAAAAACCGTGCATGGATATACAGAATAGTGCATCTTTATAAGGTCAGAGAGGTAAAATGGCTAATACATGAGCTGGATACCTGCTCCGAATTTCAGTTCACTATTGTAATTTGTTGTGATGCTGAGATAAGGCAACAGGATATATTGCAATCCTACGGCATATTCTCTTTCTGTGTTTACCATCAGTCTCATTCGGAGACGATTGGTGAGAGGTATGTTTTCCCGTTCCAGTTGCAGGCGTACGCGCCCGTAGGTATCTACCCGGGAATCGAGCACAACCAGCCACGGCAAGGTATATCTCACGCCAATGGTTCCTGCCCATTGGCTGTCGTGCCTCATGCGCTGTCCGAACAGGTTCTTTTCGCCTTCTTCTCCTTTTCGATAGTTCCAGTAAGCGCCGATGTAAGGAAACCACCATTGTTTTTTCCCAAAGTAACGCCCGATACGGGTTTCTACTTCGTAACCGTATTTGTCTTTATAGCCGAGTTGCCATTCGGCTTGTATCCCCCAACGGGTATCGCTTGCCTCCATGCGTCCGGTATTGCCATTATAGGCAAAGTCGTTTCGGGCGGTGAAATAAAACTTGCGGTCCATAGCATACACTTTGCGCATTGCTTTGGCGGAGTCCGGCAGTTGGGGATTGGCGGGGGAGCCTTCGTAATGGAATACCCGCCCCATGCCGCTCATCATGTGATAGAGGACATGGCAATGGAAAAACCAGTTGCCACGACTTCTCTCGTCGGCATTAAATTCGATGGTATCCGTCTCCATCGGCAAAATATCGAGGGTGAATTTGAGCGGTGCATATTCTCCTTGTCTATTGTACAAGCGGAAGAAATGTCCGTGCAGATGCATCGGATGGCGCATCATCGTATTATTATACATGATGATGCGTACATTTTCTCCTTCCTTAACCGGTATCAAATCTGCTTCCGAAAGTATCTTGTGATTTAACGACCAGACATACCTATCCATGGAACCGGTCAAATCGAGGCGTAACTCTTTCACCGGAGCATTGGCAGGAAGATGGGTCTTGACCGGAGATTTCAGCATGCCATAATTCAACGTAACCCAATCGGGATGCTTCTTTATTTCGGGATACATAGCTTTGTTCATATCCATCTTCTGCATACTCATCTTCATCCCCATGCTAGTCATATCCCCGTTCATTTTCATCATCTTGTTCATCATTTTCATTCCTGCGAAATAGTTCAGTTTCGGCAAAGGAGGAACAGATTGCTGTCTGCCCTCACCCAGCCACAAGGAGCAGGAACCGCTACGGTCTTCGGCTGTTGCCAGCAGTTCATAAGAAGTGTGGTTCTCCGGCACCGGAACCACAATATCATACGTCTCGGAAACGGCAATCATCATTCTATCTACTTCTACAGGAACAATATCTTTTCCATCTGCTGCCACTACCGTAATCTTTCCACCCGCATATTGCAGCCAAAAATAGGTGGACGAACCGCCGTTCACGATTCGCAGCCTTATTTTCTCTCCGGCATGTAGTTGAGGCTGTTGTTGCACCCTCCTTCCATTCATCAGGAAGCAGTTGTAATACACATCGCTCACATCCATTGCCTCCATCCGTTTCCATTCATTCGTGAATTTCGTCTTCAACTGTCCTGCCCGAAGTGCTTCCCAGTAACTTTGTGTACTTTTCTTTTTGATATCATCCCAGTCGGAGTCTGTATGTAGCCTGCGGTTGACTTCTCCGGCGGGAGTATCTGTCCAGTCACTAAGCACGCACGTGTATTCAGGAAGACTGTCCGCCCGTGTATGTGAAGCATCTTTCTGCCTTTTACGGATGACGATTGCGCCGTAAAGTCCTTCTTGCTCTTGCAGACCTTGGTG
>JAUUNK010000065.1 GCA_030844565.1 Bacteroides ovatus | reverse complement strand
TACAGGAATGGGTGGGGTAGGAAAGACAAGAATTATGAGGGAATATGCACGTAAAAGTAATGGTTATTCGAATATTTATTGGTTTAATGTTATATCGAAAGAAAATGTAAGAGAAGAAATACGTAAGTTTGCAATAGTGCATCATCTTATCACGAAAAATGAAAAGGATACCCAAATAATCATTCAGCTTTTCAAGAATTGGATGAGATTGCATGATAATTTCTTATTTTTATTAGATAATCTGGAGCACTATGAGGATGCGGAAATTTTCATAGATGCAGAAATTTTTTCTTTAAGAGGGAAAAGAAATATGCTGATAACATCACGTTTAAGCCCCCATGAATTAATTGATTTACCAACTGTTCCGGTCCCTCTATTTAATGAGACAGAAGCACAACATTTTTTCTATTCCCATACTTTTCAACCAACCGATTCGTTTGCTGATGAATTAGCTTATTCTCTCGGCTATCTGCCACTAGCCTTGGAACAAGCTGCTACTTATATTAACATTGAAAATATTTCGTATCAAGAATATTACGAATTATTCAAAAAGGAATCTTTGGGCATATTGGAGCAAAAACATCCAGAACCCGGAGTCGTTTCTGTCAGAGCAACCTGGAATATTTCAATGCAAAGAATAAAGGATAAGTCGGCTAAAGAACTATTATATCTTTGTGCTTTCCTTGCACCTGATAATATTGATATCCAGTGGTTCATTGATGCAAGGTCTGTATTGCCAAAAAAGTTGCATAAAGATATATTAACTAATGCAAATCAAATACAAAGGCAATTACAACAGTATTCATTAGTTAAAATAGATAATAATAAAATTAGAATCCATCGTTTATTACAAGAAGTTATAAAAAGTACCCTAAAGAAGGAGCAAGACACGTGGATAAATTATTGTATTCAAATATTGCATCAATTATGCTTTTTTGATTTCTCAACAGCAGATTCACGGGAAAAATTTTCTTTGCTTATCCCCCAACTTTATCATATAATTGAGATTTCGAAAGATAAGTATGAAATAGAAAAATTGGAACTACTTTCCTTTCTAGCTGATGGACTGACGGAGTTTGGAAACTATTCGGAAGCTCTTCCAATTTACAAGCAGGCACTTAATCTAGCAGAAAGATATACACAAGAGGAAATGATTGCCAGGCTTTATATTAGATTAGGTGAAACATCCTTGGAACTTGAGGATTTTGACAGTGCAATTTCTTACTTAAATAAAGTAGTACAAATTACCTCTTCACAAAAAGCACCTGCATTGAACGGTCTAATTTGCACTTACAATCAGTTAGGTAAATATGATTTGGCTTTGAGTAAGTATAATGAATTACTATCAGTAAAAGATGAAGAATTGAACCTGAGTCGTATCCAACAAGGAAACGTCTATGTCAACATAGCTGAAACTTATAGGCATTTAGGAAATTACAATACAGCTTTGCAGTATAATCAACATGCATTGAAAATATTTGAAGAGTTTCTACCTTTGGACCACCCCATTAGGGCAACGGTATATAATTATATCGCTTTGTTTTTTGTCTCGATGGATCTTTTGAAGGAATCATTTGAATTTTATAATAAATCACTTGACATTGTAGAAAAAGTATTTGGCAAAAAACATCCCCGAACAGCAACTGTTTATAATGGTATAGCAATGGCGTATAATTTACAAGAAGATACGGATAATGCTTTAAGATGGCTCTATAAAGCTCTCGAAATTTACAAAGAAACTTTAGGCGACAATCACACAGAAACAACAGATTGCTATAATGGTATAGCATGGATATTAGATGAACAAGGAAAATATAATGAAGCAATCCAATGGTATCGAAAAGCATTGAGAATACGAAAAAAGGTGCTTGGGGAAAATAATCCTTTAACAGCAACTATTTATAATAACATCGGGTTAGTTTATGGTAAATTGAAGAAATATTCTCTTGCAAAAGCTTATTTAAAAAGAGCTTTATTTATTAACATAAACTCAACCCAAGGTAATAGCCCCAGAACAGCTATGAATTATTATAATATAGGAATGGTTCATTTACAGCAGCAAGAATATCAGGAAGCAACTGAATATCTCTTAGAATCTGTAAAAATAAGGGAATCATTTTTAGGTGTTTCTCATTTTGAAACAATTTCTTCTTATATAGCATTAATAAGGTGTTATCTTGAGCAAGAAAACAAAAAAAAACAAGCGTTGCCATGGCTCCAAAAGGTATGGACAAACAAATTAAAAGATATGGATAAAAAAGATCTACTAAGAATTTTTGTAGCAAAAAATATTGCCGAGATTTACGAGATGCTTGGAGATTTACGACAAGCTAATTATTGGTATCAACAAATTTAATAGATAATATTATGGATAATAATGAAAAATTAAACATGGCTAATGCTTACAATGACCGAGGTTTGGCTTGTATGCAGGCAAAAAAATTTCCCGAGTCATTAAAATATTACCAAATGGCACTTTCAATTATTGAAAGTATATGGGGAGAAAAACACATTTTTTCTGCGATTATACATAATAATATAGCAGATGTTTGCAGGATGCAATATGATTTTGAGAAGGCTGCAAAAGAGTACAAAATAGCTTTGGATATATCGAAAAACGAGTCTAATAAAAACTATGGAGGTATTGCACAACTATCTTGTAATCTTGGCTGCGTCTATATGGAATTGGGATATGATGCTTTAGCACAGAAATATCTAATTTCCGCACTTAAAATTGCAGTAAGTTTAAAAGAAGAGAAGCTGGCATGTGCTATTTTATATAATCTAAAACGTATTTATGAAAAAATACATCCTTCTGTCACTATGGAAACCTGGATTAAAGATTTATTGAATGAATGAAGATTAGTCCCTATGTTTACAATTACAAACATAGGGGCTTAGCATTTCTATGGATAGTCAGACAGATTATTAAATAGCAAAAGTCATTTGTCATCGAATGTCCTGTGTAGTTGGTTTCTTTACTTTAACAGCTAAAAGCTATACTACCTCTCTGTCTATTACGTTTTCGTTCGTATTAATTGAAGTAGAGTGTGTTTTATCTTACGGGTATGAGTTTTCTTGCGTTTACGTAGTTTGCTGTTTGATATTAGTGGGAAGAATGAAGATAACTTTCATAACAAGTTTCTTGCAATGAATTATTTATTTTAAATTTTGATATTGAATGAATGTCTCTATTTACTTTTTAATAAAGTTAAAGAGGTTATTTAGATAACAGAACAAAGAGCCTGATTTTTGCTTTATTCATTAAGGTATATTGTTTATTTGAGAGATTTAACTAAAGAGCAACTACCTCAATAAACTTCTTTTCTATTAATTCCTTTATAAGAGCATTAAAGCTTTGCATCAATTCTTCTAAAGCATAGCCAGGGAATTCCGGGAGTACCTTACCATATATTTCATCCAGACTCTTTTGTCCGTCCATCAATTGGATGATTTCATGGGATGATTCATTACCAAACCAAAATTCCTGAGTTTTAACATTATATAGAATTAGCGTTCCACTATATAAATTATGCTCATATCTAATCAAAATATCTTTGTTTAATTTAACAGTCATATAGCTTCATTCTTTTTGCGTATAAACAAGTGCCATCTGGTGCATTTATATCTTTATAAGTTGTATATGCTCTTGAAGGGCAACCTCCCCGGCAAACGGAGACATATTTACATTTCACGCATACACATTCGCTCCGCTTTTGAAAAAACATGTTGCTAAACCTATTATTCCAGATCTCATCAAATCCTTTTTCACGTAAACTTCCTAAGCAGAATTCTTCTGTTTCAGTGTCGGTGCATAAGTATATTTTTCCATCAGCATTCAAAACAAAGCGATTATGTTTGTGGCAGGCTAAATTTGTAATTGTTTTAACAGGTTTAGTTTTGATGTATTCATCCATTAATTCGATACCTCTTTCGTAGTTTAAAAAATCACATACCGTCAGTGCACCGATAACAATTGCAATTGACTTATCTTTTCCTTTAAGTTCCAATAGTTCGGCAACGGAATTGAACACGTCATCCAGGTGGGGTTCTAAATATTTTTGTTTTTCATCACATACCTTAAACTTGCCTAATAAGATTTCTGAGACATGTAAATCCTTGCATAGTTTATACAATAAACAAATGTCTTTTACATTATCAGCTGTAATTGTGCAGCTTATTCTTACTCTAAAGCCTAATTGTGTCAAATTCCTTATGCCTTCGATTGTTTTCTCAAAACATCCTTTGCCCCTAATTTTATCATTTACCCTGCCTATAGCGCTTTCAAGAGAAACCTGGAACACAGTTTGTTCCATATCTAATATATTATGTAATTTCTTTGCTATCTCTTTAGTTATTAAGGTTGCATTGGTTTTTATATCAATATAAACATTCTTAGATCTTAGATATTCTAACAACTCGAAGATTCCCTCCTGCATGAAAGGTTCTCCGCCACTAATAGAAAAGCTGATGAGATTCAACTTTTCCACAAAGAAAACAGCCAGTTTCATTATCTCGTCTATCTTGTAATTATCCTCTGCCTGATAGCTTCCCGGCTTAAAGCGATAGAGGCAATGCTTACAGCGCAAATTGCAAGCAGTGGTAATTTTCCAGAGGATACTATAAGGATATTTATGGATATAATCTTCATCTCCGCATTTAGATAAAATGCCGAGTAAATCTTGCTTCATAGAATTTTCTTTATTGAAAAATCTATTTTCGAAGCATTTTTCAATGCTATTATTTAAAGACATTCTGTGTTTTTCAAAGGGATGTACTATCTGTTGGGTTGTTTTGCAAATCGTTCTTATGCTCTTTCCTCTATTTACTAAGTCGGATAAGCACAATAATCAAAATCCATTTCTCCACACATAGAAGTGTAACCTTTTTCAAAATCATTGATGTTTATTTTCAATGATTTTGGAAGTGCCTTTTTCACTACTTCAGCTGCCGGACACAAACCTGTACTTGCTGTTGATGCAAAAAGGGAATTGTTGATTCCAGCTTGAGTTTGAATGTTTTTCTGCTTATTTTCCATATACTTCAAGATTGAATGTTGGATATTTTTTTGTTATGTATTTCTTTAGGAAGAAATACTTTTCAAATATAAGGGATTTAAAGGATAAAAGCAAACTTTCTATTGACAGATTCTAAAATATTAAAACATCCAACACATGCATAAGCCTGACGACATTTTGCCAACAGTGTTTGTACGAAATTGAAGATTTACTGTCTCTCCGAGGTATAGTGTATTAACTTTCGCTAAGCTGTAAGGTCATTCTTTTGACTACTATTATAAAGTTAGACCTTTTATCTTTAAAATAAAAGTAAAATAAGATACGCGGTTTAAATATGAATATGTTTATCTGCTTCTATAAATATAAGTACAGGAGAATCAATAACGTTCTTCTTAAAAAGATAAATAATTGCTTTATCACATTTATTTAGTCTAATAAGTATTCTATTATCTGGTAGAGAGAGATAAAAGCTGCTCCATCCGATTTCTTTTTCTACAATATCACAATGAGGGGGGTAAAAAGGAATTCGTTTCCAATAGATAACCCAGTTCTTTTTCTAAATATATGTTATTAGATAACATTTTGTTATCTTTGTATATATATCAAGGTATTTATTTCTTAAACGCACGCAAATGGAGATTAATGACCGAACATTACAAATAAAAATTCTCTCCGGTTATTTCATTGTATTAGCCGTTATAGGGTGTATGATAGCAATCCTGCTCCATGAAAGGCAGCGCATGAAAGAGATAGAAGCACATTATACCAATATCTGGGATCTTAGACGAAAAATAGAAGTGGCTCATCGTTATATCATAGAACTAGCTACACGCGGTGAATCAGCTCTGAGTTGGGATAGTGTAGATTATAAAGCTTATCGTAATTGCCGCTTACGCACGGATAGCCTGTTGATAGCTTTGCGCCCTTACTGTGCCGATTTTGTCCGCCCAGGACAATTGGATACGTTACGCAATTTGCT
Organism: Bacteroides ovatus; assembly: GCA_030844565.1. Lineage (GTDB taxonomy): Bacteria > Bacteroidota > Bacteroidia > Bacteroidales > Bacteroidaceae > Bacteroides > Bacteroides ovatus_A. The sequence continues at coordinate 17,460 of JAUUNK010000065.1, read as the reverse complement.
TTTTGCTAAAGAAGCACACTTACTTCATATTTTGGAGGCACTTAAAACGCAGGAAAAAGCGGATAGCTTACTGGTTAATCAACTTCCGCTTGTGGTACGGCAAAGTACCCGGTCCCGTGAAATAACAAGGAAAAAGAAAGGCATCGCCGGATGGTTCGGTAAGAAAGAAACCGTACAAGTACCCTCGTCCCCCCGTCAATTATACGAACTAAATGAACAATTGATAGAGATGCATCAAGAACGCAGGCAGAATTTAGAAGTGTATGCGGATAGCTTAAGAGACAAGAATAAGGAGTTGAATGCACGGCTTATGGATTTAGTTGAAAGACTGGACGGACAGGTGGAAGTGGGTTTCCAATCCCGGGGGCAACAAATGACAAAGATAAGAGAGCAATCTTTCCGCTTACTATCCGGGGTGATCGCTATAGCCATTAGTATGTTATTAGTATCATTTATTATCGTCCTTCGGGACATTCGTCACCGAAGAAAGATTAGCAGGCAACATAATCGCATGCTGGAAATGAGAAAAAATATTATCCTCACCCTCTCTCATGACATTCGCGGTCCCTTAAATGCTATTGGAGGTAGCGCTGAACTGGCTATGGATACCCGCGAAAAAAAGAAAAGGAATGCTCATTTGATAAATATTCGAATTTTATGCAAACATGTTCTTCATCTGCTTAACAACCTGCTTGATGTTTACCGGTTGAATGAAGCAAAAGAAACGAGGAATGAGGTGACGTTTCATCTCTCAGATTTGTTGGAGCGTATTGCAACTAATTTTAGCCAGCCGATTAATGATAAAGGGCTTTTATTTATACATGAATTTAAAGGAACGGATGTAACCGTTTTAGGAGATACGGACCGCATTGAGCAAATAATAGACAATTTGATGACCAATGCTATCAAGTTTACGGATACGGGTACTATATATTTTACAGCTTCTTATGAGAACGGGATGCTTACCTTGGAAATCCGAGATACGGGAATCGGCATGAGTGATGAACAACTAAGCAGGGTTTTCACTCCATTTGAACGCGGAGCTTCCGCCCACCATGTTGAAGGTTTCGGACTGGGCCTTCCCATAACAAAAGGCTTGGTTAATCTGTTGGGTGGAACCATTTCCGTAACAAGTCAATCCGGACAGGGCAGTACGTTTGTCGTGGCTCTTCCTCTTTCAATCGCTACGCAACCAGTCGAGGAAGAGGTTTCCTCACCCAATACTCCATTGCGGCTTCCGGCACGTGTTATCATAATTGACGACGATCCGATACAGCTAGAAATAGTGAAAGAAATGTTGGAACGTAGCGGAATATACTGTCGGGCTTGCAACAGTGTGCAGGAAGTGGTTAGGGAAATGCGCAAAGCTGATTTTGATTTGTTGCTGACGGATATACAGATGGCAGGCTCCAATGGATTCGATCTTTTGAAACTATTGCGTTGTTCCAATATTGGCAATTCACGTACCATACCGGTTATTGCCATGACAGCACGGGGAGATAGTGATAAAGAATCTTTTGTTGAAGCAGGTTTTGCCGCTTGCATACACAAGCCGTTTTCAATGAATGAGTTGCTTGTTTTCATTTCATCCCTTAACGGTGGAGAAGGGAAAGAAACGGTAACGGTAGATTTTTCTGCATTAACGGCAGAAGTCAGAGACAAACAAAAAATGCTGGAAATATTTATTCTGGAATCCCAAAATAACATAGTGGAACTGGAAGAAGCCTTAAAGACAGGGGACCGGGATAAAATGCAGGAGACTGTACACCGTATGTTTCCTGAATGGGAATTATTACAAGTGGCTGAACCATTAGAAACTTATCGTGCTATTTTGCATACTGAAAAAGATAAAGGAGTCATACAAGAACAAACAAAGCGGATTATTAGCTATGTAAAACAGTTGATCGAGAAAGCCAGAAGTGAAATAGAAAGGGTAAAATATGAACAGGAAAATACTAATAGTGGAGGATAATTTATCTCTTTCACAATTACAGAAAGAATGGTTGGAAAAAGAGGGCTATGAAGTGGTAACCGCTATAAACGAACCTGCCGCCCGTAAATCTATCCGTAAAGAGGCCTTTGACCTGATTTTGTCTGATGTTCGCCTTCCGGAGGGTAACGGCATTTCTTTTCTGGAATGGCTGGTTAAAGAAGGGATACGCATACCCTTTGTGGTTATGACGGATTATGCTTCTTATTCGGATGCGGTACGTGCCATCAAACTGGGGGCAGAAGATTATCTTCCTAAACCTGTCTATAGGGAACAGTTGCTGGAATTAATAAGGGAATTGTTGAATGCTCCTTCTTTCATACGTAAACAAGGAGACCCTCTTTTTGTACGTACCAGCATGCAAGCGCGTAATGTAGACCGCCTGGCGCGATTGGTTGCCCCTTCGGATATGTCCGTATTAATATTGGGTGCTAACGGAACGGGAAAAGAATCTGTGGCACAAAGCATTCATAGGTATAGTGACCGGAAAGATATGCCGTTTGTTGCGGTAAATTGCGGGGCTGTACCGAAAGAACTTGCCCCTTCTATGTTTTTTGGACACGTAAAAGGGGCTTTTACCGGAGCAGACATTAACCGGAAAGGGTATTTCGGGATAGCACAGGGAGGCACGCTTTTTCTGGACGAAATCGGCACGTTAACATACGAAATACAAGCAATGTTATTGCGCGTATTACAGGAAAATACTTATATCCCCATTGGTGATACCCATGAACGAATTGCGGATGTACGTATCATCTCTGCTACGAATGAAGACTTGCCTCGGGCGATACAGGAGAGGCGTTTCCGTGAGGATTTGTATCACAGGTTGAGTGAATTTGAAATCCGGCAACCTTCTCTTTCAGAATGCCCGGATGATATTCTACCTTTGGCTGATTTTTTTAGGGAACGTTTTTCAAAAGAACTTAAGAGAGAAACTTGGGGCTTTAGCAAGGAGGCACAACGCCTCTTGCTTACTTATCCGTGGCCGGGGAATGTACGTGAATTGCACAACAAAGTAAAACGCGCCGTATTGGTGTCGGAATATCCGTTGCTGTCAGTAGAGGATATGGGGTTTGGACAAAATGTTTCCTTATCTCTACCGGTTGCCCAGGTAAAAGAGCAGGGCGTTATCTTAGCATTAAAAAATGATGATGAAGAGAAAAAGCGTATTCAAACAGCTATTGAAAAAACAAGAGGAAACTTAACGGAAACTGCCCGGTTGCTTGGAGTGAGCAGGGTTACACTTTATGCTAAGTTGAAAAAATATGGGTTAGCTGGTTTCTATGTGAACCGCAAATCGGAGAAAAAGTAAATCAAGTCATAGTCCGGTTGGGAATCTTCTCATATTCAAATAAAAAGCATGGAACCCATGCCTGTTCGCATGGGTCATGCTATAAATGTTACTTTTTTACTTTCGTTTTATCTTCCAAACCCAGTCTCCTGCAAAGTTCCGGATCGCTTTTGATGCGTTCCATCTCCATGTTGATAATGGCCTGTGCATCCGCCTTTATCTGGTCGTAGTTCCGTTGAATCTGCTGCATCATGATGTCGTTGCCATCTTTGTCTTTAAATTCATTGATAATGGGAATTTTCTTATATTCTTTTCTTCCGTACTGACTTTTTCATGGTCCACAATGATTTCGGCATGAAAAATCTTTTGGTCTATTTTCTCCCCGAAGTTATCCGATACGGCGCCTACAAATGTACCCTGTGAGAGGTTGGAGATTTTGGAAGCTGGAATAAGCGAATCCAATTGGGTGTTGATGGATGTTGAAACGTCCTGTCGGTTAATAGAAATGGATTGACGTTTTTGGAGAACTTTTCCGAAACGTTCCGAAAGTGTTTTGGCGGTTTCACCCACTACTTGCCCGCTGAATATGTTGCCTACCGTATTTTGTACCACTTTCGATTCTTTTTCACCATAATCCCGGTTAAGCTGGCTAAAATCCTGAAAGCCGAGGCAGACTGCCACTTTGTTGCTTCGGGCAGTGGCAATGAGGTTATCCAACCCGCGGAAATAGATAGTGGGTAACTCGTCGATGATGACTGTACTTTTTAATTGTCCTTTTTTGTTAATGAGCTTCACGATTCTGCTATTATATAAGCCGAGCGCCGCTGAATAAATGTTTTGTCTGTCAGGATTGTTGCCTACACATAGCAGTTTTGGCTCCTTCGGATTGTTAATGTCTAGTGAAAAATCATTACCGGTCATTACCCAATAAAGCTGGGGTGAAATCATTCGTGTAAGCGGAATTTTTGCCGAAGCGATTTGCCCTTGGAGCTGATCCTGTGCTCCGGATTTCCATGCATCCATGAAGGGAGATAGATAGTTCTCCAGCTCCGGATAGGAAGTTAAAATAGTAAATAAATCTGAATAAGGTTTGTTTAATAGTTCTACCGCATGGGGAAATGTACAATAGATTCCGTTTTTATAAATTTTTAAGTACCAGATTATTGCAGCCAGTAGAATAATGGGTGACTCCACAAAGAAATCTCCCTGTTTTTCAATCCAAGTTTTATTTAAATTGAGCATTATTGTATAGCTTGCCTCATACGCATCCGATATGTCTGTCATAAACTCCGGATTGATAGGATTACAGCGGTGTGACTTTCTCGGGTCGTCAAAGTTGATGACATAAAATTTAGGTTTTACTTTATATTTATCCACATTATGCAATAACGTGTTATAGGCGATTACCGACAAATCATCAAACTTGTAATCGTAAATATAGCAACTGAATCCCTTGGAAATCATCTGCCTGATGTAATTATTTACCACTGCATAGGATTTTCCCGAACCGGGTGTTCCCAATACGATGGTTGCACGGAAAGGATTCACCACGTTAATCCATCCGTCATTGAGTTTGCCTTGATACTGGAATTTGGTAGGCAGATTTACCGAATATTGATTTTCTATTAGCCGCGTTTCTTGTTGGAAAGATTCGTTTTCGGTATTGAATACGTCTTCCATCAGGTTATGTTTGTATAAACGGCTCATCCATAATCCTGCCATCAGTAGGCAGAGGTAACCGGATGTAAGTGTAAAAATATAAAGTGAGGTAACGGCTGTCTGAGGCAGGTCTAAATCCAGAATCCACCAGTTAAGGAAGAAAAGGATGCAGCCGGCAAAAAGCGCCGCATAGATTTTATGCCAAGTAATTTTTTCGCCTTTGACACCTTTTGTTCCCAAACATGAGATAGCCAGTAACAGGATAGCTGCCAGTTTGCTCCACAGGATGCAGTTGAAAATCCCGGTTGTGTTGTTGAAGTTCATAAGAATCTTGTCCACGACTTCCAGCCGGAGGTTCCACTGGAGAATGCTGGGATAACAATACACATATACGTGTACCACCAAAAGAAAAATACTCACTGCCCGCCCGAATTCCATAATCTTGGCAAGCGCCCTTAAATCATCTTCCTGTTGCATAAGAATTGTTTGTAAATGGGGTTAATAATTGATTTTCTCTTAAATTCCGCGAGACTTGCGTTTCGCTTTTTTCTTCTTCTTCATGCGGCGTGCAAAGGCTTCCTCTTCGTAATCCCGCGGACTGGTTTCCATGGAAAAGATACCTGCTGCCTGTTCCAACATGCCAGAAGGTTCTGTCTTGTGGCGGTAATGTTGCCACAGTTCTGCGGCGTCATATCTGTTCCGGTCTGCCGGGGGGATGTCGCTCCACCATTTGAACAGTTCGTTGAACATGTTGGCAGAAAACTCCTTGCCCATGCGTGAGCCGTTGAATACTTCCCGCCGGTTATGGTCGATGAAGGTGACGCCATAGATACGCCCTCGCTCGTTCTCCCGGAACACCACGTCGATACGGTTTTTCCGCAGAAGCTCCGTCAATTCCTGGCGGGAACGTGCCTGCTGCATGGCATGGATAATGTTTCCTTTAATATGCGGTTCCCATTTCCCGTCCTTGAAATCTTTAATATGGCTTGCCATCTTCTTTTCCAGCCCGGCATAGCCGAAACGCTTACCGAAGCGCGCACTTTTAAGCGGGGGGCTGACCGCCTTTCCGTTCTCGTCCGTAGCTACATACACGATTCCGGTGTAAGGGCTTCCTTTGTATTCGCCTTTGACCAGCTTGGCTTCGATTTGGAAGGCAGAAAGAAGTGCGCTGTATTCGCCGAAAGTTTGGAAGCGGTAACTTTCCAATACAGCTTTCAGGGTATTGCCAATCTGGTGCTTCACGTCACCCTGGGCAGCGCATATTTTTTTCAGTTCAGTTTTCGGACTTCGCTCTTCCGTATCCGCACCGTTACGCAGTCCGAAGTCTATTTCCAGTTCCCGGCAGGCGGTCATCGAGCGGCGGTGTTCAAAGGAATCATTGATTTTTCGTCCTTCTTGATCCACGCAGACACTAACGATGTGGACATGCGTATTATGCGTGTCGCCATGTTTGTAGACGATGTAAGGTTGGTCGCCGTAGCCCATCTTTTGCATGTACTTTTCTGCCAGTCCTGCCAATTGTTCATCGGTCAGCTTGTCTTCCGGTGCGGGGCTGAGGGCTATGTGCAGGACAGGCTTCTCCGTGTTGCGGTTTGCCAGCAGATAGTTTTCGAATGAAAGCAGGGCAAGGCGGATGTCTTCACTCGGCAGTCCCAAACGGTCGGAAATCATCCGGTTACCGGCCAGGATTTCAGCCGTTCCTTTTCCAACCTTCTCATGGTTGTAGGCAAGCGCCCCGTAGAGGCTGGCTCCGTGGCTTATTTTTGCAACCATTTCTTTTCGTATTCTTGGGTGAGAAGGATGATTTTCTTGGTGAGCAGCATCAGCTCGACCGTCATTCTTTCCAGTTTGTAGAGCAACGCCATCGCGCGTTTTTCTCCGAAATTGGTCTTGATAGCACGCACCACTTGATTGTAGTTGTTACCCAGTGCTTGAAATTGCTTGTAAAATTCCGTGAGGCGGATGTAGTAATCCATCGTGGCTTTGTCGATTTTTACCACCTTTATCTGACCTGAGAAGATTGCCTTTTTGATGAAAAGTGTCCGGTCTCTCGCTTCTGACTCCGCCAGCAGTTTTTCAAACCGTGTGTTTTCTTCGGCGTTCAGGCGGAAACTGTATTTGTAGTCTGCCGGATCGGTTTTGGGTTTTCTGCCCATTCTTGTTCTTGTGTTTTCCTTCATTCTCTTTTGAATTTTGGGTTCGTACTCTTTCTTCAGCCAGATTTTCCGACTTTGGAGGAAAATCCCCCGACCGCAGGGAGGGCAAGCTGGTTCTCGTCGGACAGAAGACTTTCTGTCGGACGAGGACACAACTTGCTCCATTCGTTTGAATGGAGAATCCTCCTTCGTCGGATTGCTGCGCGACGTTCACGGCGTGCTGTAGTCCGAACGAAGTGGGTTTTTTCCTGCCGTTTTGTTCTGACTTTGCAAAATTAGAGTATTGTAAAAACGTGGTAAATAGAGAGATACCGGACATGTAATGGCATGTGATGACACCTATGGTCAGGCTGTTCAGATTTTGGTGTTTGTATCAAAAATACGCCATACTTTTGGCATGACGCAAGGTGGTAAGCATTGGATTGACGCACTGATAAAAGCATTGCCCCGTTACAATTCTTGTCGTATTGTACAAATACATGGCAGTTATGGAAAATGCAATATTCTCCATGCATTGATACCATGCTACGTATATGGTTGTGATACTTTGCTACAGGGAATGTAACAGTACCATATACGTCGCAATGACATGTTGCCATGCAGCCCGCCATGTATTGATGCCGGAATATCTGCATTGTCATGTCTTCTGGATAACAGCAAAGTTTCAATATCCGGTGGAATGTAATGTACTGTTACAAGGCGCCACCTGATGTAAGCATGCAATAGAGAAAAGAAAAATAAATTATTAACCCCTAAATTCATGAAGTTATGAAGAAGGAACCTTTATTTGTCGCCCTGAGCAACCAGAAAGGCGGCGTGGGCAAGTCAACTTTCACGGTGTTGCTTGCCAGCTATTTCCATTATCAAAGAGGAAAGAATGTACTGGTGGTGGATTGCGATTACCCGCAGCATAGCGTGAAAGCCATGCGTGGGTGGGACGTAAAGAATATGGAGAAGAATGCGAGGCTTCAAAGTCTTCTGGTAGAACAGTTGGGGAATACGGACAGGAAAGCTTACAATATCCTTTCCTCCACGCCGGAAGAGGCAAAGGAAACGGCTTACAATTTTATAGACCGTTCCGAACTCAGTTATGACCTGGTTTTGTTCGATCTGCCTGGAACCGTCAATACCACAGGTGTTTTTCAATCCATCATCAACATGGACTATGTTTTTGCTCCCATCACGCAGGAACGGATGGTTATGCAGAGTAGCATGGCGTTTGTCTTAGCCGTGCGGGAATACCTTCTCCATCATAAGGAAGCTCCCTTGCGGGATATTTACATGTTTTGGAACAAGATGGACAAGCGAGTTTCCAAAGAGCTATATAATGCCTATACGGAAATCTTCTGTTCATTGAAACTTCCGGTACTCGATACGGTTATCCCCGCTGCGGAACGCTATAAGAAGGATACCGGTTTGAACGGACAAATGTTCCGCAGCACGCTGTTTCCTCCTTCTGCCACCTTGTTGAAGGGTAGCAATCTGGATTTGCTTGCTGGTGAAATGGAAAAGATTCTCGGACTTTAATCCCGATAACGATGGCAAACAAAAACAGATCCGTATATAATGTGGACGAGGATGCGCTCAAGCGCATGGTGGCGGGAGATACCACAGCACTGGAAAAGATAAAGGAACCCGACGAAAAAGCGGTTGGGAAAACTCCGCCTTCCGGACCGGCGGAAGCACAGGAAAATAAGACGGTCGCTACGGATAAGAAACCGTCCGTCGGGAAGAAGAACTCTCCGGCATACGGTTGTGAGGAATACCGCAGGCAATTCCTGCAAACGAAACTGACGGGAGCCAGAAGGCAGACCTATATTCACGACTCTCTGTACAAAGCGTTTGCCAAGGTGTTGCCGGTTATCGCGCCGGAGATGTCGGTGCCTACTTTTGTGAACTGTGTGTTGTCCGACCATTTGGACAGGTATCAGGATATAATCAACATGATGTATAACGAGGAAGCAAATCAGAAAGCTATAGAATGGAAGAAATAGTTTACTTGTCGGTGCGTATAGTCTGCATTGCCTATATATTATATAAGGTATGGGGACAGAAAAAGAAGGTGCGTGAAATATGTGAGTTGCTGTATAGGACAGAACCGTGCACCCAAGTGAAGAAGAATGAATCAAAGACATTCCAGCGGCAGCTGGAGAATGAGCAGGATGTGATAGGCAGTACCCGCTTTGTCTATTTGGACGAAAATGCCGGGCAGACCGTGGCTCCTTATATGAGCGAACCCCTGGAAATGAGCACGGATTATATCGGGGAAGAGGAAGAGATTATGGAAGAAGAAGTAGAATGTAACTTATCACTGGAGGAAATGAAAATGCTGAAAGAAGAACAAGAGGAGCTGGATGGGATGTCACCCGCAGTAGATCCGGTATCCAAGGTCGTAACGCCTGCCGATCTGGACAATGTGGGTAATGTCCTGCTTAAAGTAAATGAGGCGGACCAGGACGAGGAGAAATCCCGCCGGGCAGCTTTTACCCTTTATGCTATCCGGGAAACGGACTTGTTTGAGGTCTTTTCTTCTCAGGTGGAGAACAGGAATGTCATTGAGAATCTGATGGGGAAATACTTTGACGGGGAAGGGAATGCGTTGCCTGTTCGCAAAACAAAGGATGATAACCGGACGTCTGACGGATGGAAACAATTTTTGTGAATTAACAGGAAATAAAAAGATGAATAAAAATATCGGACTTTCTTATAATAAAACTGACCTGGAGTTTTCGAGGTCAGTTTTATTTCTTTTGAGGGAATGAATCATGCCATGTTATATTCGAACCTAAGAGGCACAAACAAACTTACGGTTAATTTCGAAGATAACGTACTGTTTGGGAAAAAAGTAGATCAGCTTATCTGATATTACCTTTATATAATTAGTAATTCTTAGTATCTTCATCAATATATTTAGCCATATCTGCATTATATCTAGCTATCATTATCTTTGCCTTTACTTTGTCTGCGGATGAAAGTAAGGGATAGGTTTTACGTATTCCTTCTTCTAGGATATAAGCATCGTGTTCGTTAGGTTGTGATTTGCAAATTGCTGCAATTTCTAGTTTTAACTCAATAACTTTTAGATAGTCATGTCTGATTTGCGCCGCTTGCGCTTCGCACGACAGATGGTACTTATGCATTTCTATTGGTGGAATGGGACCTCCCTGATAATTTTGATAAGCTGATAAAGTATCTTGTTGATATTTCTTTTTTATTCCACTATCAGGAAAATTATTTTTAGTAATGTTTTTGAGGAATTAGCATGGCGCCTTTTTCCTAAAATATCCTACACCGCCTGTTCTTTTTTCTGCTTTAATTTTATAATTGGGAGTCATTATTATCACTACTTTGTCTGCATTTCTGACAGATGTTTCCATAAAATACATCATGTCTTTACCGGCATACAAATCGTATCTATCAAAATAAACATATATACCGTTTTCTGTTAGCGTGGAAGCTACTTCTACTACCCATTGTTTATGAGCTTCATTATCCCATGAGTATGAAATAAAAACTTTGGGAACATTATTATCGATTTCCATATTTCTTATTTTATATGTGGTTAATAACTTTAGATGAATATACTCAATATATTTAAAAATTTATTTTATTTAAGAGTGATTGTTTATTAGTTTTCAATTTTCTTTTTTCTTAATTTATTAGATACAATGATGAAATTGTATTTAATAATCGATCAAATAAATGGTTGCTTTAATAATTCTATTAAACGCATGTGATTTAAGAAAAAGATATTAAATAACAAATAAATTAAACCAAATAATTTTTTACCATAAAAATATTTGATTCTTCTTCACTTTTGGGACGACACTTCACTACCAAAGCTCGACCAATAAAGGAGTTCGAATGAATATTGAAAATAGATATAATATATTCCCAAATACAATCTAATAGCCGATGAATAAAGGAATACGAACAAATTAGTTGCCTCAAAAGTGAAGAAGAACCAAATATTTTCACTGGCGGTTACTGAGGAAGGCACTTTAAGGCTTCATTTTGAAATAGACGACTCTTTATTTCTCCATAGATAACAACCTAAAAATGCAATAGAGTGAAAAGTGATGTAAATTGTTGATATTCGAAAGAACAACACGGGTCGCCTGTATGGTGTTACCTTCATTGACCATAACACAGGAGTTGTTCTGAATGGCTCACGCTTAGGTAAGGAGTATGCAGCAAACACAATCGTTGAAAGGCTCGAAAACCCTAATCAATATGAGCGTTTGACCAGCAATCCACAACCTCAAAGCTCCACTCAGTTTACACCACAGCAACAGCCCTATTCAACGCAAGAGACACAACCAATTCACCGCACGGAACAGCACTCCGAAAGCAGCGAACTTGGCAAATCTATCGGCTCGCTCTTCGATATACCGATATTGCCTAATGGCACCGACTCAGAAGAGGATGATTTCCGCCGAAGAATGCAACGTAAAAGGAAGAAAAGGAAGACGAATGTAAGTGTACAGCAAAAATAGAATCACACCTGCTTTTAAACAGATTACTAAATAATTACTTAGAGAGATGATACAAGCTATCATATTTTTCAATACCTTTGTGTTAGACACAATAACAATTGAGAATAATGGAAGATATTAATTGCATAAAAGTGGTTCTTGTTGAAAAGAGAAAAACAGGAAAATGGTTAGCAGAGCAATTAGGGAAAGCCCCATCAACCGTATCGAAGTGGTGTTCTAATGCCTCGCAGCCCGATTTAGGCACATTAACCAAAATTGCTGAATTGTTGGATGTTGATAGACGGGAGTTGATAAATATGAGTAAATAATAATATTATGGCAGAGATTAACAGTGCAGAGATAGGTTTTGAAAAAGAAATTTGGAAAGCAGCGGACAAGATGCGAGGCAATATCGATGCTTCGGAGTATAAATCCGTGGTGTTGGGGCTTATCTTTTTAAAATATATATCCGATAAGTTTGATGCAAAATACGACGAACTCGTTGCTGAAGGCATCGGCATGGAAGAGGATAAAGACGAGTATCTGGCAGAAAATATCTTTTACGTGCCTGAAGATGCACGCTGGGCTACTATTGCAGCTAAGGCACATACACCGGAAATTGGTATGATAATAGACGAGGCCATGCGAGCCATCGAAAAGGAGAATAAACGACTGAAAGATATTCTACCAAAGAATTTTTCGAGACCAGAACTTGATAAGCGACGATTGGGCGAGGTGGTCGATCTGTTTACCAATATCAAGATGCACCAGCACGGCGACACGAAAGATATACTGGGGCGTGCTTATGAATATTGCCTTTCAAAATTTGCCGAAGCTGAAGGCAAACTTGCCGGAGAATTCTACACTCCGTCTTGCATTGTTAGGACTTTGGTAGAGGTGATTCGTCCATATAGCGGACGTGTTTACGATCCTTGTTGTGGTAGTGGAGGTATGTTTGTTCAGTCAGCTAAATTTATTGACGAACACTCAGGCAATATCAAGAATATATCGGTTTATGGTCAAGACTCCAATCCTACGACATGGAAAATGGCGCAGATGAATCTGGCTATACGAGGTATTGAGGCAGATTTAGGACGATATAATGCCGACACATTCTTCAACGATTGCCACCCGACACTCAAGGCTGACTTTGTGATGGCTAATCCCCCATTCAACTTAAGTGATTGGGGAGCGGACAAGCTAGCGAGCGATGTGCGTTGGAAGTACGGAACACCTCCCAATGGCAATGCCAACTTTGCATGGATTCAGCATATTATCCATCATCTTGCACCATCTGGTCGTGCAGGTATTGTACTTGCCAATGGTTCGCTGTCGAGTCAGAGTGGTGGTGAGGGTGAAATCCGCAAACAGATAGTAGAGGCAGATTTGGTAGAGTGTATCATTGCCATGCCTGCGCAACTGTTCTACACCACTCAAATACCTGTTTCAATATGGTTTTTGAATAAGGATAAGAAGCAAAAAGGTAAGACGCTATTTATCGACGCTCGCAATATGGGTACGATGATAACTCGAAAACTACGAGAACTGACTGACGAAGATATAAGCAAGATTGCTAACACGGTAGTTTCTTTTGAAAAAGGAACCCTTGCAGATGAAAAAGGCTTCTGCTCTGTGGTTTCAACTGAAAATATTGCCAAGCAAGATTTTATCTTGACTCCCGGGCGTTACGTTGGCATTGCTAAGCAGGAAGCAGACTCTGAGCCGTTCGATGAGAAGATGGCACGCCTTACGGGTGAACTGTCGGGTTTGTTTAAGCAGTCGCACTCCTTAGAGGAGGAGATTAAGAGACAGTTAGAAAGTATTGGATATGAGTTCGAATAGAAAGAAAAAAAAGGCTCCAAGGAAGCCTAGGAAAAAGATTAAGTCACAATCTTCAAAAGACAATATTATTATCAATGATAATATTAATCAGAAATTGTGTGATGCAAATAATACCAATGAAATTAAAGTTGCTGTATTTTTTGACACTAATAAGATTGAGGCAAGATTCTCTAACGCGAAGTGTGGGGATTTATACCTTTCCGAAGTAAAAGCCTCTTCTGACTTTTATGAAGTAAAGAATTATATCGAAGATAGTGGATTGTCTAAAGATGTAAAGTTGTGTGTGTCTGAAATATCCATTCGAGAATACAAACAACACTTAATGGAGAATTTCACGGAACACAGCAAAGGCTTTTCCGACAATATAGATGGATATAAAAAATCATTTGGTTCAATACTAGATGTCACATATGAGTTTAATAAAAAAAGCATTGCTGAATTTGAAGAGCATGTAGAATCAATATTCTCTGAATTCTTATATCTGAATAAATGTAAAAATATCGAATATGTAAGAGATGTGGATTTTTTCAATACTCTCGTAGATAAAGCAATAAAAAAAGAAAAACCATTTGTGAGTATTGGAGCTAATAAAAAATTATATAAGGATGCCGGCTTTAAAGATGCTATTATCATAGAAACAATCATTAGATACCACAAAGAACAGAGATGCAAATGTATTTTAGTTACAGATGATAACGACTTTAACAGTGCATTTCAAGACTCTGATGGTATAATAATCTGCAAAGATGCCACTAATGTAAAGAATACATTATCTGATTGGTTAAGTGTTTCAAACATAGATATTATAAAGTATAAATTTGGATCGGATAAATACATACAAGAAAGTATTATTAGTGAAACAGGAAATACATTAGATGAATCCGTTACAATTTTCGATGTAGTTAGTGTCAAGGAAAAGGACGAAAACCTTTATTCTATAGAGATTCATAGTGTGATAAATGAAGTCGTTTATCGCTTTACATGCAAATACGAATCAATTTCAAATGAGATTTTTGATGTAGTATATACAACCGAAAATGATTAATAGTATGTGGAAAAGATATAAATTATCAGACATAGGGACTATCGTTGGAGGGGCTACTCCTTCAACCACTGAGGAAAGATACTACGGTGGTGAGATTCCATGGTTGACTCCAAAGGATTTATCTTCATTTAATGATAGGTATATAGCCAGAGGAGAAAGGTGTATTACTGAAGATGGACTAAAAAGCTGTTCAGCTCAACTACTCCCTACAGGAAGTGTTCTATTTTCATCACGTGCACCGATTGGGTATGTAGCCATTGCAAAGAATCCAATAGCCACGAATCAGGGTTTTAAGAGCATTATTCCAAACAAAGATACAAATAGTTTATTCCTATATTATTTACTCAAGTACAATAAAGCAAATATTGAGTCTATGGGTAGTGGTACGACCTTCAAGGAGGTGTCGGGTGCTACTATGAAAAATATAGAAGTAAATGTGCCGCCTATTGAAATACAGCAGAGGATTGCAAGAATATTGGGAGCGTTGGATGATAAGATTGAGTTGAATAATCGCATAAGTCGGAATTTGGAGGAGCAGGCACAGGCTTTGTTCCGTCGGTGGTTTGTCGACTTCGAGTTCCCCGACCACAACGGCAACCCCTACCGCACCAGCGGCGGCGAAATGATCGACTCCACACTTGGTGAAATACCTAAAGATTGGAAAGTCGGCACGCTCGGGGATATTGCGGAAATAATAATGGGGCAATCGCCTTCTGGGACAAGTTATAACGAAGAAGGCAATGGCGAAGTGTTCTATCAAGGACGAGCAGAATTTGGTGATAGATTTCCAACAAGGCGATTATTCACAACTGAGCCAAACAGAATGGCAGAAGAAAACAGTATCCTAATGAGTGTCCGCGCTCCTGTTGGGGATATTAATATTGCTTATGAGAAATGCTGTATTGAGCGTGGATTGGCAAGTATAAAAGCAAAAAATAATTTCAATTCTTTTGTCCTATACACGATGCATTCATTAAAGGATAGTTTAGACGTTTTCAATGGAGAGGGTACTGTTTTTGGAAGTATCAACAAAGATAGCCTTAGAGAAATGAAAATAATTACTCCCAATAACGAATTTGTTGCTAAATTTGAGTTGATTGTAAGTGCAATAGACGGTCTAATTAAAACGAACTTTTTTGAGAATCAAGCCTTTGCAACCATTCGAGATACCCTACTTCCAAAACTAATGAATAACGAAATAAAGGTATAAAATTATGGAAAAATTCTTCGACTCCAATTTATTTCAAACAGTGATTCTGATAATTACTGTTATTGTGACTTTATGGATATATTTTGCAAACAAAAGACAAAATATTAAAAATGCTGTTGCCATACTTTCTTTGCAAATTAGAGATATAGAGGATAATATTGAATTTCTAATTGCTGAAGGTGTTGTTGATGGTCTTGTACAAGAGCGCCCACTACACTACTCTACGATTATATATGAAGAGAATTACTGGAGTAAATATAATCATTTGATTGCTGGTCGTGTTGATACACTAACTTATGAAGCCATTGATAATTTTTACAAGATAGCATCAAAAATCAAAGAACAGCAATTGTTAATAAAAAACAAGCTATCTCAATCTATGGAATATCGAACTATGTACTATTACAATGGTATTTTTTCAAGAATAAATGGAATATTAGACAAAATGCATGATGGGCAATCTTCGGACGAGTTACTTAATGTCTGTAAAACTGAGATTTCTATTATAGGAAGTTTATATGGAAATGGATCGGGTTCAGATGTAACAAATCATCCTGCATACATACAGGTTGAATTTGTTAGAGGGCTGACAAAAATGTTAGATAGATATCAAAAACTATCTGACGGTGTTGCTTATCGAAAACTCTTAAAATTATAATAAATATATGCCCTTTACAGAAGCAAATTACGAGAGTGCAATAATCGAGCTATTGCGAGATCATTTAGGTTATGAATACCTATATGGTCCCGATGTGGTACGTGATTATACACAGCCGTTGCACCTTGAACAGTTGCAAGCATCGCTGCATGATATAAACCCGTTATTGCCTGCCGTAGCAATAGAAGAGAGCGTCTCAAAGATTACAACTTTTGAGGCTGGAACGCTTGTACAGAAAAACGCAGTGTTTCACGATATGCTTCAAAATGGCGTAGAGGTGAATTACTACAACGGCAAAGAGCAACGCTCTGCACGGGTGCGCCTTATTGATTATGACCTGCCACTACATAACACGTTTACAGTAACCAACCAATGGACAGTGGATGAACACTCTGTAAAAAGAGCCGACATCATCGTATTTATAAATGGTATGCCACTTGTGGTAATGGAGTTGAAATCTCCATCACGAGAAAATACCGATGTGTCGGAAGCATATAGGCAATTGAGAAACTATATGTTGGAAATTCCATCTCTGTTTATCTATAATGCATTTTGCGTAATGAGCGACCAAGCCACATCGAAAGCTGGAACAATCACCGCAGGCGAGGATCGATTTATGGAGTGGAAGACTGCCGACGGCATACGAGAAGATAGTCGCTATGCCAATTTCGAGGTATTGTTTATGGGGATGTTTGACAAAGTGCGACTTCTAGAAATTATTCGGAATTTTATCTGTTTCTCGAAAGAGGATAAATCTGATACTAAAATACTTGCTGCCTATCACCAATTTTACGCAGTGCGCAAAGCGATAGATTCTACCATTAAAGCCACACAAACAGATGGTAAGGGCGGTGTGTTCTGGCATACACAAGGTAGCGGCAAGTCGCTATCAATGGTATTCTATGCCAAACTATTACAACAAAATCTATCTTCACCAACGATTGTTGTGCTAACTGATCGCAACGACCTTGACGGACAACTTTATGCACAATTTGCTAAGTGCAAAGATTTCCTGCGCCAAACACCCATACAGGCAGAAAGCCGCCAACACCTCAAAGAGTTATTGTCCGGGCGTGAAGCCAACGGCATCTTTTTTTCGACTATGCAGAAGTTTGAGGAGAGCGAAGAGCCAAT
>JAUUNK010000064.1 GCA_030844565.1 Bacteroides ovatus | reverse complement strand
TGTGCCCATTAATTTTAAAGCATCGCCTCTGTGAGGAACTTTTTCAGTGCCCTCGGAACAGAGCCCCACTCCATCCCGGATGCAAAATCAAAGACCTTACTTATTAGAGAGTAACTCTAAACATCCCATTTTGTAAATTAAAAGTTAACAATCTAACACTTAAAGTTAATGCTACAAAGATACAAATTTAAAATGGATAAAAAAGCAAGAAGAAAGTGGTTTGTATTTTCTTTATGCTTATTTCTGACTCAAGCAACTGCTTTTGCCCAGAAATATATACTCATAACTATCCAAAACGAGAACATTACAATCATTCAAGCACTCAAAGAAGTCGAAAAGCAATCAAAGCTATCAGTCGGTTACAACGATTCACAATTGAACGGGAAGCCGGACCTCAATCTTAATTTAGTAAACGTTAGCCTAGAAAATGCACTCTCAACGATTCTATATGGTACAGGTTTCACCTATGAGATCAAGACCAGGTACATTAAAATCATCCCTGAGAAAAAGGCTACGCCTTTACCTGCCAAGAAAGTGAAGGGCAAAGTTGTGGACGAAAATAACGAACCGTTGATAGGAGTCAATATTCAGATCGAAGGTTCTGAGTCCGGGGTCATTACCGATATAGACGGTAACTACGCCATCGAAGCACCTGTAGGCAGTACACTCAACTTCACCTACATAGGTTATGCCCCTTCCAGTATGAAGGTGACTGACAAGGATACTTATAATATCCGCATGTCTGCTAATGTGGAGGAACTCAACGAAGTTGTCATAACTGCATTGGGTATCAAAAGGGAGCAAAAAGCACTCAGCTATAATGTACAACAGGTAAAAGCAGACCAGTTTACAGAAATAAAAGATGCGAACTTTATTAATTCTTTAAACGGTAAAGTTGCAGGTGTCAATATCAACACCAGCTCATCCGGTGTAGGTGGTGCTAGCAAAGTAATCATGCGTGGTACCAAGTCCATCGAACAAAGCAGTAATGCACTCTACGTCATAGATGGTATACCCATGTTCAATTTTGGAGGTGGCGGCGGTACAGAAAACGGTTCTCAAGGAGTGACGGAAAGTATTGCCGACATTAACCCGGATGATATTGAAAGTATCTCAGTTCTGACCGGAGCCGCTGCTGCTGCCCTTTACGGTAGCAATGCTGCCAACGGAGCTATCGTAATCAATACCAAACGTGGCAAAGTAGGCAAATTGCAGGTATCCGTATCCAGCAATACTGATTTCTCAAAACCGTTTGTATTACCGCGTTTTCAGAACCGTTACGGTACGGGTAGTAGAGGCAAGACGGATGGTTCTACAACTTTGAGCTGGGGACCATTATTGAATGGCGCATCCCGCAGAGGTTACGAACCTAGTGATTTTTTTGACACAGGAATGACCTATACCAATTCGGTAACGCTCTCTACAGGTACGGCTAAAAATCAAACCTTCTTTTCTGCCGCATCGGTAAACTCAGAAGGTATTGTGCCGAACAATCGCTATAACCGTTTCAATTTCACCTTCCGTAACACTACGAATTTTCTAAATGACAGAATGAAGTTGGATGTAGGTGCAAGCTACATTATCCAAAATGACCGCAATATGACTAACCAGGGAGCTTATTCCAATCCGATAGTCCCCGTTTACTTGTTTCCACGCGGTGATGATTTCAGTCTGATTAAAGTGTTTGAGCGTTGGGACCCGGCCCGTAAGATTAAAACCATGTACTGGCCACAAGGGGAAGGAGACCTCCGTATGCAAAATCCTTATTGGATTGCATATCGCAATTTGCGCACTAATTACAAGAAGCGCTACATGTTGTCCGCTTCATTAAGCTATGATATAACAGACTGGTTGAATATCTCCGGGCGTGTCCGGGTAGATAATTCCAGTACAAAATATGAGCAGAAGCTTTATGCCAGTTCCAATACGACACTTACTGAAGGTAGTAAACAAGGCTTTTATGCCATTGCCAAACCGGATGAATCACAGGTATATTCCGATGTGCTGGCAAACATCAACAAACGTTTTGGAGATTATTCTCTTGTAGTAAATGTTGGAGCGAGTATCGTAGATAATAAGTATGATGAATTGAGTTATCGGGGACCTATACGTGCCAACGGTATTCCAAATGTATTCAATGTATTCGATTTGGATAATACACAAAAGAAAGCACGCCAAGACGAATGGGAAGAACAAACGCAATCTATCTTCGCCAGTGCGGAACTAGGCTGGAAGAGTATGCTTTATCTTACGCTAACAGGACGTAATGACTGGGCGTCGCAACTTGCCAATTCTTCCTCCACGTGTTTTTTCTATCCGTCGATAGGACTTTCAGCCATTATTTCCGAAATGGTGAAGTTGCCTTCTGCAATTGATTATTTGAAGGTACGAGGCTCTTTTAGCTCGGTGGGTATGCCTTACCCGCGTAATTTGACCTCACCTACTTTTGAATATGATGAAACGACTCAGACGTGGAAGCCCAAAACTCATTATCCCATTGGCGATCTTAAACCCGAGCGTACTAATTCATGGGAATTAGGTCTTGATATGCGTTTGTTCAACGACTTCAACTTTGGTTTATCCTGGTATCTGGCAAATACATTCAACCAAACTTTTGACCCGAAAATTTCCGTATCTTCCGGTTATACGACTATCTATTTGCAAACGGGATATGTACGGAATCAGGGTGTCGAACTATCACTTGGCTATGGGCATACCTGGAAAAAAGATTTCCGTTGGCAAACGAACTTCACGCTTAGTCATAACAAAAACAAAATAATAGAACTGGTAAAAGACTATATCCATCCTGAAACAGGTGAGTTTATTAATAAAGACCGGTTGGATGTCGGCGGATTGGGTAAAGCCAGGTTTCTTCTGAAAACAGGAGGTTCGTTAGGCGACCTTTATACCCAATCAGATCTGAAACGGGATGATAATGGGATGGTGGAAATTTCTCCCGCAGGCTCCTTAGTAACAGTGAATAATTTGCCTGACATTAAACTAGGGAGTGTGTTTCCTAAATGTAATTTAGCCTGGAGTAATCAGTTCTCATGGAAAGGATTCAATGTCAGCGCACTGCTTACAGCCCGCATAGGAGGTATTGTTTATTCTGCTACAGCCGCTGCTATGGACCAATATGGCGTATCCGAAAGCTCGGCAGTCGCCCGTGATAATGGTGGGGTCCTAGTTAATGGTCGTAATAGAGTAGATGCACAGACATGGTTCACTGCTATTGGTTCCCAAAGCGGCCTACCACAATATTATACTTACAGTGCAACCAATGTTCGTTTGCAAGAAGCGACAATCGGGTATACCTTTCCACGTAAATGGTTGCATAATGTATGCGATATTCAATTGTCTGTTGTAGGACGTAACCTCTGTATGATTTATAACAAAGCCCCCTTCGACCCTGAAGCTGTTGCCACTACAAGCAACTATTACCAGGGAATCGACTTCTTTATGCTACCGAGTACACGAAATATCGGTTTTAATGTGAAAATCAACTTTTAACAGGTAAAAAATAGTTATTATGAAATATATAACATCTATCATAAAGTTGTTCACACTTGCAATATTGCTTGTAGTCGGATATGCTTGTACGGATAACTTTGATAAGATTAATCAAAAAGATTACCAAGTAGATAAAGAAGAACTGGGACGCGAAGGTTATAACGTCGGCGCCAGCCTCAAAGGACTGCAAGGATTGGTTATTCCTACGGAAGAACACCTCTACCAGTTTGTTGAAGCACTTGGTGCAGGTGCCTTTGCGGGCTATATAGGTTGTACAGTGGAGTGGACAGCTAAATTTGAGACTTACAATCCACCCATTGATTGGCAGGAAGCCCCATTTTCAGACCTTATTACACGTACCTACCCATTTTATCGAGACTTACTTGATGATACAGATGATCCGGTTGCGTTGGCATTAGGGAAACTATTACGTGTAACTATCATGCAACGGGTGACGGATATGTATGGTCCTATTCCTTATTCCAAAATCATCTCTAAAACGGGTGAAGTTTCTCTAAAGGTGCCCTATGACTCGCAAGAAGAGGTATATAAGCAGATGTTCAAAGAACTAGACGAAGTGAGCGACGTACTAAAGGAAAACTTAAACTTGAGTGCAGAAGCTTTCCGCAAATTTGATGATGTATACCAAGGGGACCTCTCTAAATGGCTCAAATTCACTAATTCTCTCAAATTACGTATGGCAATGCGATTAACTTACGTTCCAGAAATGAAAGAAGAAGCCCGGCAGATAGCCGAAGAAGCCGTAGCAGAAGGGGTGATTACTCAAAACGTTGATAACGCTTTCCTGAAAGTAGAAGAAAACCGAGCCTCCATGATATTCAACGACTGGAATGATCAGCGTGTAGGAGCAGACCTTATTTCGTATATGAACGGTTATAAAGACCCTCGACGGGAGAAGATGTTCACCACGATAAAAATGATTGTATATGATGAAAATTTCCAGCAGCAAGAGGTAGACGGATATGCAGGTATTCGTATCGGCATTGATGTAACTACCAAAGATGAAATGGTCGGAGTATACAGCAAACCCATTATTACAAGCACCAGTCCTTATATGTGGATGAATGCTGCCGAAATCACATTCCTGCGTGCCGAGGGTGCTTTACGCGGTTGGAATATGGGAAGCGATGCCAAAGCATTATACAATGAAGCGATAGCTCTCTCTTTTGAACAATACGGCGTGTCGGGTGCCGAAGCATATTCGGCAGATATGACTAATATACCAGAGGCGTACAATGATCCAACGTTTACCTACACAGATTGGGAAGGCCCGCGTAGCACCATTACCATCGCATGGGAAGATGGCGAGCAGAATTTCGAGCGTAATCTCGAACGCATTATCACCCAGAAATGGATTGCTAATTTTCCACTTGGTGTCGAAGCATGGAGTGAATTCCGTCGTACAGGTTATCCTCATCTCATGCCGGTGATAGAAAACAAAAGTGGTGGTAGTATTAGTTCTGACCACATGATACGTCGTTTATGGTATCCTCCGACCGAATATACTGAGAATCTTCAAAATATCAATCTGGCGATAGGCATGTTGGGAGGTCCTGATAATGGGGGAACAAGATTGTGGTGGGATAAGAAAAACTACTCTAATCCATGAGAGAATTATGAATGTAAATAATACGAATACTAAAAAAATAGTATGAAAACAATTAAAAATAAATTACTCAGATACGTTTTGTTGCTACTGACCTTTGTTTTGCCTTTGTCATGTAGTGACTGGAATGAACCGGAATCTGTCAACCTTGATATTAACAGTGCCAAAGACCAAAACCCAGAACTTTGGGCACGTTATATGCAGATATTGCATACCTATAAGCAGAGCAAGCATTATATAACTTATGCCCGCTTTGATAACTCTCCAGAGCAACCAGTAAATGAAGGAAACTATCTCCGCTCGCTGCCTGATTCCTTGGATATTGTCACCCTAAGTGGTTCTGACAGAATATCTGAATACGACCGGGAAGATATTCCCCTGTTACAGGAAAAAAGCACTCGTGTACTTTATCTGGTAGACTATGCCGCTCAGGCTGCTAAACTTCACGATGTTATGACGTTGGGTGCCTGGCTGGATAAGGCTATAGCCGTAGCGAATGAACTAAATCTAGATGGCTTTGCTTTTACCGGAATACCGCTTTATGGCGGAACCGATACTGAATTGGCGGAACATAAAGAGAAATCTCAACTAATAGTTTCCAAACTTTCCGCAGCTTCCGGACAAGATAGGTTATTGGTGTTGGAAGGAAATCCTGCTTTTGTTGACGATGCAGACTTGGGCAAATTGGATTATGTTGTATTGAATACGGCAGATCTGACTAACGTCACTGATTTGAAATTGCAAGTTGCAGGAGTGCTGACTAGGAATAAATTACCTAAAGATAAATTGTTGCTTGCTGCCCGAATAGGTGAACAGATGACCGATGAAACGAGTGTAAAGCAAGATGCTGTAACTTTAATGACCGACCGTGTAGCTTCTCTTGGCCCATTAGGTGGATTGGGTATTTATGCTATTGGTAAAGATTATTATAGCCCGGAGATGAATTATGAAATCACACGAAAGGCTATTCAGTTAATGAATCCATCGAAGTAAAAAACGAATGAATATGAAAAAGAATCTAATCATATATTTTATACTCTTGCTGTTATGGACAGTGGGAATGGTAGGGTGTACTGAAGAGTCCATTTCAATGGATTCGGCCAAACTGCCTGATGAGAAAGTGATGGACAATACGGCAGGAGTATTACGCAGTATAAATGCACTGACGAATAAAAAGTTTATTGGTCTGACAGAAGGCGATCAATCCGTTACCGAAGAAATTTACTATTGGCTATCGCAACCTGCTAAGGATGGGCTTACGGTTACAGTAGTTGCAGATGAAAAGTTCGTGGAAGATTATAATAAGGCAAACAATACTAAATTGGATGCTTTGCCGGTGGAAAATGTAAAGTTTGAGAATGATGGCATTCTTTCCGTAGCCACCGGAAAACAGGAGTCAGCAAAAATAAGATTTACTATTTCTACTGTTGGATTGAACTCGGATACTCCCTATCTTTTGCCATTAAGCATAGAACAAATATCCACAGATATACAGGTACAAACAGCTGAAAAACAGATACTTTACTATATTGTGAATATCCGGAAGAGAATAACGACTTGTTATCCAAATAATCAATATCAGCAGGTAGATATACCTCCGATGTTGCCCAATGCGCTCGTAGTATTCTATGTCAACACTTCGACTTATCAGCCCCTAATTGCCGACGTATATGGAATTCTAAAGATTAATCAAACAGATTACACCGAAACATTATATAATATTGGTAGTATTGTAAATTTGCGAATCGCAACAGTGGACTACGATCCGGTCAGTAAACGTGCTCAACTCAACCTGAGTAAAGATATGCGCGATGTATTGGAGCAAGCTGATAAATTTATTCGCCCACTTCAAGATCATGGGCGCAAAGTATGCCTTTGTGTTGAAGGCGGTGGCAAAGGAGTTGGCTTTTGTAATCTGACCGATACGCAAATAGCCGATTTTACCCAACAGGTAAAAAATGTGATAGACCTCTATCGTTTGGATGGGGTAAATCTCCGAGATGAAGGAAGTGCTTATGGTAAGGAAGGTATGCCTTCTATAAACACTACTTCTTATCCCAAACTTATAAAAGCTCTGCGCGAAGCTTTGCCTGACAAGATGCTTACTCTAGCTGACAAAGATAAACCTACCGAGTATTTTTATGACGTAGACCAATGTGGAGGTATTGAAGTCGGTAAATATATAGACTATGCTTGGCATACTTATGATAGTGGAAAAGAACTTGTGCAGATTATAGAGCCGTGGGAAACAACTCACCCCTATAGTGAATATGTCCGCAAACCAATTGCTGGACTGACGCCAGAACGTTATGGAAGCTTAACTGTACCGTTGTATGAGGCTAATAATCCACTGAGAGACGGTTCACAGCGTAGAGTGGTGGATTGGAAAACGGATGGGCGTAAGAAAAATGACCTTATTGTATATGCATTCGATTTGACTGCAAATGAACAAAATATGTATGAAGGTATGGTGAATGACATTGCAATAGGAGAGGGTATTAGTAATATGATGGATGACGGCTACTATTGGGGGCAATCTACCTATCCTCCTTATGATTGGAAGATCATGAGTGGAGACTATTCTTATACTTATAAACCGTTGGATTGGCTTCTTGGTAAAATGTATAAAGTATATTCAAAAGGCTGGGTACGCCCAGAAGGAATGTAAAATCAGATATGCAATAAATACGATTATAAAAAAATTAAGAATACAATGAAAATAAAAAATAATCATCGAGATATTCTATCACTTGCCTCTTTTATAGCTTTTCTACTATTATTATGGGCTTGTGATAACAAAGATTATAGCAAGGATTCTCCTTTTGATAATAGCGTATATATTGATGCTGCAAAGGTTAAAGATATAGCCAATTTCACGTTCAACAACGTCAAACAGGCAGGAGAACAACAAATATCAGCAGTATTGGCATACCCTGCCGAACAAGATATAAATGTTAGTTTTCAGGTAGAGTCCTCGTTGGTAGATCGCTATAATGCAAGATTGGGAAGCAATTATGTTATACTAGATTCTAAATTTTATAAGTTTTCCACGCAAGACGTTGTCATTCCCGCAGGAAAGGTTACTTCGGAAATAGTTACTATCAATTTTTCCAATCTGACAGACTTGGAGATTGACGCCACTTATTTATTGCCTGTTACTATCAGACAGGCTTCCGGTGGTATGGGCATATTGGACGGTTCCAAAACCATTTGTTATATAATACGTCGTTCCAGTGCTATCACCACTGCTGTCAGTCTTGCAAACAATTACTTCGAAGTACCGGGGTTCGAGGCCGGAAGCCCCACTGCCGATGTCGTTAACGGATTAAAGCAACTCACTTTTGAAGCTGTTGTCCGCGTAAACAAATTCGACCCTCTTACTGAGATATCTACCATTATGGGCATTGAACAATACTGCTTGTTCCGTTTTGGTGATTCAGGTTTTCCCAGACAACAATTACAGTTTGCGGCCAATGAAGTGAAATTCCCGAAGGCGGATGATGCAAAATTGTTGCAACCGGGTGAATGGTACCATGTAGCCGTAACATATGATACAGAAGCTAAAACTGCCGTTATATATGTAGATGGTAAGGAACAAAGTCGCATTGAAGATTACGGAACAGGAGAACCTATAAATCTGGGCAAACAAAAGAAGGGAGATTTTATGTTTAAAATCGGTCACTCTTATGGTGAACGTGATGACATGAGTCGTCAATTAAATGGTGAAATCTGCGAAGTGCGAATTTGGAACGTGATACGTTCGCAAGAGGAAATCTACAAGAACATGTATGATGTGGAGCCGACAACTCCTGGTTTGAAAGCTTATTGGAAGTTCAATGAAGGTAATGGAAATAATGTTGCAAAAGACTTTACCGGTAACGGAAATGATGCTGTAGCTTATACTGATGCAGTATGGCCAGCCGGAATTGAAGTCCCTCAAAAGAATAAAGAGTAAGATATTTGGTTAAAAATATAAAGATGACAATGTAACTTTACTTAAAGTACAAACTTCTGTCCAAAGTTACAATAGCAAAGCCCTGGCTTGAGAAAGTCGGGGCTTTGTGCATAACAAGAAGGCAAGTTAGTTTTTACATATTTAAAAAATTGATTATTTTTTATATCTTTATTTCCCAATCCATACAATTTTAATTCTGTATTTAGTACGAAAAACATGATAAATTATACACCTCATGTAGTATTGTAACTTTGTATATAATTGCCATAATAATTATGATACACCCTTCTGTCCCTCAGGCAATTGTTTACTATAAATACATTTAACCACATTCTGCAAATCACTGTCGCAGTCGTGACGTCCCTGTGAATTTGCTTCTTCCAATCCCTGTTTGGCAAAATACATCGCCTCTTTAAAATATCCCATCCTCAGGTATATTTCTGCCAAGTTGGATAGATTCTGCACATTCTTTGGTTCATATAGAAGAACCATATTAAAATCATTTAATGCTTGTGGTATCTTACCTTGCAATCGATAACAAATACCCCTTTGTAATATTGCCATGAGCACATCTGAGGAGATAGTATCGCCAATGACTTTACTCAAAACCTCTGCAGCCTCTGCGTTATTATTCTCTTCACGGAGAAGTGCTGCCTTATTGATATTCGCCGGAAAAAAGAAAGGCATAATCTCTATACAATGGTCAAGATAGGTCCTACTCTTTTCCTTCCATAAAGGATCCTTTTGGTTCCGTAGTAGATTTGCTTTATTATAGTAAGCCATCACTAGATCTGGATTAAAGGTCAATGCCTTATCAAAATACATATCAGCTTTAGCATACTCACCCAGAGCTGAATAAGAATTGGCTATATTCATCAAAAGACTGTCATTCTCAGGCTCTAATTTCAACCCTTCTTCATATATTTCTATACTTTTCTTATAATCTTTAATATTCACATAGTAACTACCCAAAGCAAAGTAGGGCGCCACGGTCTTTGTGTCTATCTTAGCAGCCATTTCATAATCAGAGAGTGCTTTGCTGTGCCTATATAATTGCATATAAGCATCCCCTCGACATATATATACGTAAGCATAATTCACCCCCTCTACATTACCGTTAGTCCGGATAAAGTGAGTATACTCTTGAACACGTGTACCAGGGTCAACAATATTAGCGATACGAGTAAGTGCATCGTAAAAATTTTGGCGAAAAGTACTATTATCCAAAATACGTTTAATCTGTTCCTCTGCTTTGCACACTATGCTTTGTTGAATTTGGTCCACCTCCAACATCACTCCACGATGCTTATTCTCAATACTGTCAAACTTTTCTTCCATACGCTGGCGCATCTCATCGAGGTCATGAACCTTTTGATCAATATTCCAAAGAGCCAATACAGAAAATACAAGAAACACAACTGTCATAACTGTTCCCCAAAGGGATATGGCATCTCCCGGAAGTAATTCTTCCATATGCCACCCATTATTACCAGTATGTACCCATATCATAAACTCCACCAGTGAAAATAATAATATTATACAGATAAAAGACTTAAAATACTTCATCGCACTTATTTTTTAATATGTAACATTATTTAATTTTCTGATATTATTTTGTCGACTAAAAGAAAGTGGTAACAACCATCTTGAGCAGAAACGAATATTTTAAAATCGCTTTACCGATACGCTCGTAACACCTTTTATCACTCTGTCTTTCCGTCAGCTAGCACATATCTTCCAGTGCATTTTTTTCACCAGTTGGAGTTCTGTCCATCCAACGAGTAAGATAACAAAAGGTATTGTCTGCCATACGTATGAATCTCTTTTACTACAGCTTTGAAGATAATTTTCTCTTTACTCCCTCTCCATTCAGGTAACGATAAACCCCTCCTGGTCATAGCCACGCCTAAACTTATGAATCAAATTTATCAACCGCTGAATGGCAACATCTTCTGAAGTAAGATTCCGATAACGTTCGTATTGATTATCATACCTTTCACGAGAACCGCTTGCAAGGCGTTCTTCTATATCTGGGGGAATAATGAACGAAGCCCGTTCATCCAGATACTGCCAAAACTCGGACAAGAAAATATGGATACCGGCAAGGTCGAAATCTCCGAAATGCAAATAACGGTTAGGAATAGATTGCAACCATCGGCGTAGATCTGTAGATTGTGGGTAGCGGGAAACGAACAGAAGATGATACTCACCGGACGATATTAGTAAATCAAACAAATACTTCTGCCTTCGAATTTCCCGGAAATTCTCCATATTCTCTATACCTACTACGAGTACATCACAAGCAATGGAAAAAGCTTGCCAATCTGAAATAAAAATATAACTACCCTCCGGAGGATAAACCGTAAAAGGACGGTCATAAAGAGTACACACGACCGATTCATAGGAGTTGACAAGAAAGCCCGGACACGTGCGTTGCGATACAATTTTTGAATTGCCTGTCAGTTCTACCTGCTCGCTACGCAAAAAATCATCCTCACCCGATACGAATCTTTCCGCCACATCAAGATCACATAACGCCTCATTGTATCTGGTCAACGACAATAAAAACGTCTGTACATTCGTCACCCGATACGAACGGCGCGTCCCATGGATTTCTGTGGCAAGTACCCTTTCGGCAATGAGTTCATCTACCCACTTGCCACACAACCGACTGGCAGGTACACTTCCACCATTTGCCAGCATTTTCAACCGGCTGATAAGTCCTTTGGTCAATTTCATTGCAATGCTGCCTGTTTAGAGGTTAATATAGGTTGTATCACAGTATTGGCTTCCTCGTCTTTGCTTAGCACATAGAGACGACGATATGACAAGGGTCGATGTGACTTGGGAGACGAATTAACAATGAAAATATTGCGTTCATTAGCAAAGCGAAGTATTCCCTGTATGTTCTCATCGGCCAGTTTGGCTATTTCATCCATCATGCAATGAATACGAAAATCTACCGAATTAAGTGATACACGCTTCTTAAACACATTGATAAGCAAGATGTTAATAATAGCCTTTACCAAAATGTCCGTACCATCCGAACCTACCATTTTTATATTATCAATCCAACCCGTTGAATTATCATTCTCATCAATCTTGAATCTGAGCGAGAATATATCCGAAAGACGTAGTTCGTTTTTTTCCGAGGCTCTGTTCAGTTCTTCCGCCAATTGTTTTAAATAATCTATCGCCTGCTTGTTCACCACATCATGGGCATCGCTTGAAAACAAGTTAGTCTCACCCAGTTCGAAAGGGTGATCCAGCCAAAAGTCATATATGCTTTGCAATTGTATAATGACAGGTTGCTTACTTCGTTCCAATTTCAGTTCGATACCACGGATAACACCTGCAAAGGTCTTTTGCGTAAAATCATAATTAACATCACGGACCACTTTTTGTATCTCCGACTCACGGACTATCAAGTCGCCAAAGTCTCGTGACACACGTGACAAGATGTCAATATATACGTGGCTAGTTAATTGCTGGAAGTCCTTTATTTTATTATTTGACACAAATTCATCTACACTTTGGGCATACTCCATATAGTCAGCACTTGTATTGAATAAAGTGGGGAACCGAAATGTATTCCTTTCTGAAAAATACTTCTTGAAGTCATTAACCGTTTCTTTCAGCTGGGCTTCGGACTGGTAAAGTTCTGCCACAAGCAGCTTGATGCCATCTACTATGGAAGCACACCCATCTTTAGTCTGAATAGCATGAACCTCGCTAATGAATGGCGGACAAGTTTCACACAAAAGGAATTCACGTGCCTCTTTCAGTCCCGCCTCCATATCCGCTACGTTTCTCAACTTCTGCCCAAGTCTTTTTTCCTGCTCCACTTTTTGTGTTTCCAATTTTACTTTTCGCTGCTCATACTTGCTCCCTAAAACATAACATTCCGTCTCCAGCCGATATTTCTCCTGCACGAACTCCGGTTCACGAAGGAAAAGTTCCTTTCTATCATGCTGATAGAGAATGACTACCTCCCGGTTCTCTGCTATTTGTGCCAATTGTGCGGTAACCTGTTGAAATTTGTGTTTGCAATCGGCAAGCATGGTTACATCTGCTCCTTGCGACTTCAAGTCTTTATTTTGTTGTTTTTCCAAAGCTGCTATCTGCTGGTCAATCTCCTTGCCGTTGGTCCGGATGGCTTCATCAACCTCCGCTTTAAAAGTCTCCAAGATCTTACGAGCCTCCTTTTCTTCCGCACGATACTTTTGTTCCATCTGCTTCATACGCCGCTTTTTACTTTCCTCCAAAGCCCCCCGCTTCTTTAACAATTCCTCCATCGTTACCCGCAGATTTCCCTTTTGCTGGTTCAATTCATTCAATTGCCTGTCGCGCTCGGCCTGTTGCTTTTCTTTCCACTCTTCCCATTGCAAGCGGGCTTGTTTCAGTTGCTGGGGAAACATCAACAGACGTTGTTCAGCCGTACGGGTTTCATCCCTCCATGTTTTCAGCTTATTACTATACTTCTGCTCCGATAAACGAATTTTTTCTTCTTTCTCTGCATTTATCGCCGCGAGCCGCTTGTTGGTTTCTTTTTTTTGTTGAACAAGCCTATCACGATGTTCCTCTATCTCCTGAGGAGTGCGCACCTTTGACTCAATCTCCGATAAGTCGAGTTTCACACCATACAAAGTTCCATCGGCAGAGGCATCAAGTGTCGGCGAAAGTGCAGTATGATAAAGTACACGCTTCTCATCCACCACCTTCCCAATGGTATCCGCCCACCCTTCTACG
Organism: Bacteroides ovatus; assembly: GCA_030844565.1. Classification (GTDB taxonomy): domain Bacteria; phylum Bacteroidota; class Bacteroidia; order Bacteroidales; family Bacteroidaceae; genus Bacteroides; species Bacteroides ovatus_A. Next base: position 9,682 of record JAUUNK010000064.1, on the reverse strand, counting down.
TGCGCATCTAGCCATTCACACAAGGATCCCTTCGCACGTTCCAGCAAATCTTCGTCGGAAGTTATCTGTTCGTCCAGCTTACTGAGTGCCGTCTGTATTCCCGCCATCGATTCCCGATAGTCATCCTGCACTTTCATCCTCTCTATTTCAGCTTCCCTGCGCAAAGCTTCCATCTGATGTCGGCGTTCTTTGTTCTCCATTTGCAATTCCTCTTGCTGTCGACCTAGCGCATCAATACTGTTCCTAGAGTCATCTATCTCTTTTTGGAAAGGGGCGGAACTGTATACATCCCGCGCCTGTAATTCCAACTGATGAAACATTTCTTTCGATTGCATAATCTGCTCATCCATAGCAGAAAACTGTTCACGAAATTCCTCTTCAATCTCCACCCTCACTTTACTCTGTTCTTTCAGGAGAATGGATAAATGTTTATTAAAAGTCTGCGCACGGACATTTATCATCTGTTGCTGAATCTGTTCAAACTGCAGCTTATCCATACGTAAGCGCTCTGTCAGACTCTTGTATTTTTGCACAATGTCTTGGTAGTGCTGTTCCAGTTGGGCTATTTCACGCTCCAATTGTAATTTTCGGCTCTGCAAAGTCGGTTCCTGTCCCGCCAAAATCAGAATGCGATCAATACCGAGTTGATGATACTCTTTCTGTTTACGATGGCTATCGCGTATTTTAGTGTCCAACACTTTGATTTCTCCCACCAATTTGTCATGTCCTGCACTATATTCGCCTTGCAATACATCCAGTTTTTCTTTCAGTGCCTGAACCCCTAATCGTATATCTCCTATTTCTTTATGCAACAAGGGGATATTCTTTTCCGCTTCTTTCAAGGCATAATTCAGTCGACCACAATCCTCGCGCAATTTCAACTCCTTGGCACGTATCACATGAGAAATATCTATCAATGCATTAGCCCGATTCAATGTTTCCTGTTCACCCCGCCTATTCTTTTTTGTCCATTGTTGAATGTCAGCATATTCCAGACTAAAGTCAGCCAATTGCGAGCGGTAAAACCTTAAATCCATCCGCATTTCTTCATCACCGCTCATAGAACGAATAATAGTGTCCTTTATGAAATCAGCATCCACACGCTCATTCAGAAATACGTTCTGAATGATGCGTGGTATATTCTGATATTGCGTACTCTCCAATATGTTATATTTCCGCAAATCTTTCGACAATGGTGCATGGCTGTTACCATAAATGATATCTCGATATTGCTCATACCGCTCAATAATGTTGCTAAGATCAATTCCCTGCTTCTGAATGCGTTGCCGAACCACCAAAGGGTCACTTGTCGTCAGTCCTTCCTCATCAATCAACCAACGGCTATCGAAAGCAGCATCTACAAAACGAAACACAGCCCTGTTCCTGTGCTTGAAGACGATAACCGAAAAAGGATGTTCCATTCCCCGGCTTACCTCATAAACGATATAAGAAGTAGGATTGGGCAGATAGAAATCATCAAATGGGCGCTGCTCTTGTTGCCGGATGCCGAGATGCATCTTGTCGGCATTATAAAAGAAAAGAATAGCTCTGAGCAAGGTGCTCTTGCCTACGCCCTGCGTACCGGTAAAGTACACATTTCCGTCCAGTTCCACCACACCAAAGCGTATGTGGGCACTATTGATAAATACAATTTTACTAAGATATTTCATCATTACCATGGTCTATCGTTATCAGTTTTACCAATTCTTCCAGATAGCCATAAGCCGACACCACTCGATAGGTTTGTGACTTTTCTTCGACCAGTTCCACAAATCCCATCCTCTGCATCTCATCCACAAGTTTCTCCACAATATCCTCATGGCGGTCTTTCTTCTCGTATAAAATCGCTGCTTTCTCCTTGAGTTCGATGTCGGCATCTATCTTCACGGTCAGTGCCGCGCGAGAGAACGAAAAACCAGGACCGAATGTAGGTTCCCAAGCTTTCAGGAAATCCAAAACATCTATCCAATGCCCAAACCGGACAAGTTTATCCACCAACTGCACTTTAGTTTCTTTTCTGCTGAAATAGAAGTAACCATTACCCTCTTCGAGAAGAAAACCTATTTCAGAAAAATACTGCTGGTACTCCGTTCGATGATCCTCTATATCCATGAATATACGCCGAATCTCATCCGAGATACTATCGGCCGAAATAAATCCGCCACGAATCAGTCGTTCAAACGTCTGCTTTACATATCTCATATTCTCTTATCAGGATAAATTAATGGATAAATCAGTATTTCCGTCTCTTGCCACTCACCGCTGAAGTGCAGTTGGCTAAAATAATTTTGTACAATTTCGGTATAGTATTCCACTTTCCGTTCCATTGTTTGCGGAGTGATGTATTGATAGCTGAGCACAAAATTAAACAAATCCTGTCCAGAAGCGATGAAAGCTGCGGCTAATGCATCTACATCCACAAAATCCTCAATGATCGGTTCTGGTTGCATCTGTTCACGGGTGATAGGCAATGCAGGCTCATGTTTCAACACCAGTCTTCGGGCAATACGTTGTTGTGCCTCGGTAAGTATCAACAGTCCTTCATCAGTATTCTTCAACAAGGTTACCGAAGGTTTCAGCATATAGTAGGCGTGCGGTTCCAGCCAAAGATGTTGCACGCCTTCAAGCACTTGGCGTACGTTGGTGGAGTACTCCCACGTCAACTGGTCTTTCAGATATTTCAATCGACGTATTTTCTTCACCAATCTATTTTGTGCATCTATTTGATGCAGATAATCACGGATGGTCTTTTCCAAATCAATCAGGCTATGGAATACATCTTTCAGATGCGTACGCACATCAGTTATGATATATATTAATTGTTCATCCGGCACAAAATTACTAAACGTGGCATGTTCGTCGTCGAGCAACCTCTCGGTATCCTTCACCAACCGGGATATACCTGCTATCTGTTCTAAGAATTTCTCCAGTTTAGAGCGTTTGATGTCATAGTTCCGTTCGTGCTTGTAAGTATCGTTTACATTTCGTTTCAAATCGACTACATTCCGTTGAGCCATCTGTGCAATAGTCCTCAAGGTACGTTTCACCTTCCGCAGATACTTCCGCTGCCCTTCTGGATTATTTCGCTCTTTCAGGTAATACTCGATGTTTGTTTTCAGCAACTCCACATTTTCCTCCACGGAAGCATTGCTGATTTCTTCATTTACCTGAAGTACTTCTTCCAGAAACCGAAGATACGCTTCTTCCAGTTCCAACAACGCTCCCTCTTGGCGTATGACTCCATAATCTATTAATAACAGAAGATTCTTCTCACTATCCACAAAAGTACGTGCATCCTCATAGCGGAATTCCAATTTCTTCCGGTTAGTGAACATTTCGCTGATTAACCTCCTCTCTGTGTTGAGTCGCTTCAGCAGTTCCTCTACATTGTGAAATGATTTCTGCATACATCTCGTGTCTTAGGAACACAAATGTACGGATATAGCGTGACATAATAAGAATATTATCAAGAAAAATCACATTAAAAATGTTTTTCCCCCACCCGCAACTGCCAAAAAGCTACCGCAGCTGCAGCCGCCACATTAAGCGAATCCACCCCATGCGACATAGGAATACGAACCACATAGTCAGCTTCGGAAATCGTTTCGCAAGGAAGGCCGTCACCTTCAGTCCCCATCACGATAGCCAATTTAGGCTCTGCCGCCAAGACAGGATTATCAATAGAAATAGAACGGTCAGTGAGCGCCATGGCAGCCGTGCGGAAACCCAGGTTGTTCAAGTCGCTCAGGGGACCGTCCATCCAAGTCCAGGGCACCAAAAAGACCGTTCCCATGGATACCCTGACCGCGCGACGGTTTAAGGGGTCGCAAGAGTTGCGCGTCAATAGCACGGCATCTATGCCCAGGGCGGCTGCCGAACGGAAAATAGCACCGATATTGGTAGTATCCACAACACCGTCGATAACCACGATGCGCCGGGCTTCGCGACATACCTCTTCCATGCTACGCGGCACGGGGCGGCGCATGGCACAGAGAACGCCACGCGTGAGGACATAACCGGTCAGCGTAGCAAGCAACTCCCTGCTACCTGTGTAAACGGGCACATCGCCACAACGCTCAATGAGGTCGGAGGCATCACCTGTGATGTGTTTACGTTCGCACAACATGGCCAAAGGTTCGTAGCCGGCGTCCAGCGCTACCTTGATGACTTTGGGACTTTCTACTATAAAAATGCCCTTGTCAGGCTCGATGCGGTTGCGTAGCTGAGCTTCGGTGAGGGTAGAGAATATCTCAACGCCGGGGTGGGATAAAGAGGATATTTCGATAATGGGCATACGGGTATTTACAATTTTCGATGAAACATACAGTCGCTTTCTTCAACACAGCGGGTCATTTATAAATGGCTACTTTGATGACACCGTCCAGTTTGTTTTCAAAGATATGATAGGCATCCTCTATTTTGTTCAACGGGAATCTATGCGTAATAAGAGGGGTGGTATCTATCTTTCCTTCCTCAATCAGACGAAGAATCTCGCCACAGTCGCAGCCGTCCACTCCGCCGGTTTTGAAAGTCAGGTTCTTACCATACATGTCAGGTAAAGGAAAAAGAAGAGGCTGGTCGTAAAGGGCTACGATGGTGACCGTAGCATTGGGACGGGCACAGTCCCACGCCAGGCGGAAGCTATCTTCGCTTCCTGCCACTTCCAACACGACGTCTGCTCCGCCATGGTCGCTGTTTCGGAGTACAAAGTCTTTGCACTCTTTGGGGGTAGTCACCAGGATGTCAGGATAATGTTTGCGGACAAACTCAATCCTTTCAGGAGACTTTTCACAGACAATGATACGCTGTGGTCTCTTTAACCAGGTGCAGAGCAAAGTACAAATCCCAGTGGGTCCGGCGCCGATAATGAGGACCGTGTCCTTTTCCGTAATCTCCGAGATGCGGGTTGCCCAGAACCCAGTGGCAAGCACATCGCCCACAAAGAGAGCTTGCTCGTCGCTGACGGTATCAGGGATGAGGTTCAATCCTTGATCGGCAAAAGGGACGCGCACATATTCCGCCTGGCCGCCGTCGATACGGCATCCTAGGGCCCAACCGCCGTTGGGGTCTATACAATTGTTTACATATCCGCACCGGCAGAAGAAACACTCTCCACAAAACGTTTCAACATTCACCGTTACTCTGTCTCCGGGCTTGACTGAAACGACATCAGCTCCCACCTCTTCTACGACGCCCACCATCTCGTGCCCCACTGTCGTCCCGGGCACCGCACGCGGCACGCTACCATGTTTAATATGAAGGTCACTAGTGCAAATGCTACCAAGCGTCACACGCACGATGGCATCCCGCGCATTCATTATTTCGGGCCTGGGTTTTTCTCGTAATTCAAACTTTCCGTGTTCAATATATGTGTATGCAAGCATAATATCTTCTCTGTTAAATTAATAGATTCATTCTCTTGCAAAGATAGCGATTTCATTAGGATATGAAATTTTCAAGACTCTCTTTTTCTATCGGCAGAGGGGAATTATTCTGTTCAAACATTTCTTCTTTTTGAAATAAAGCTTTACTTTTGCGGAGAACATAAGTTTGTGCATTTCCAGTAAAATCACAAGCCAAATAAACCCAACAAGATGAAAGAAGAATCCAACAGTTTATCCATTCCCCATAATTTTGCCCGTTGTTTCAACCATCAATGTCCCCAAGCCCCCAAATGCCTGCACAACTTGGCTGCGCAACATCGCACAACGGACTCTGCCTATATTACCATTATCAATCCAGCCTGCTTTCCTGAAGATGGGAACCACTGCGAACATTTTAAGGCCGCTACCAAAGTGCGCGTGGCATGGGGTCTCAAAGAGTTGCTTGCCCGGATACCTTATGAGGATGCCCTCAACCTGCGAACGCAGTTGCTCGGGCATTATGGGAAGACCGCTTATTATCGGTTCTATCGTGAAGAACGAGGATTATTGCCTAAAGACCAAGCCTACATCCAACAACTATTCCGCAATAAAGGGATAGCGGAAGAACCAACTTATCATCGCTATACGGAAGAATATATTTGGTAAATTGCCACTTGCATAGGCATACAACCACACGGGCATTTATAAACCGGTTAGTTTCTATTAATTGAAACCAAAGTTTCGCCCTATTGAAACCAAAGTTTCCATTAATAGAATACAATGGTTTCTCCGTATGGAAACTAAAGTTCCATTAGTATGGAACTACTGTTTCTATTAATAGAAACCAAATTCGCTCACCTAGGGGAGCAATTCATAGCTGGCTGTTTGTATCGGCATATCCAGGTTGTGAAGCACCTTCTCCAATAAAATGCCTTCCCGGTTGTCATACTCATAGCCGAAAGTGGCTCGGATTCCTTGCAAGATAAACTGCGTGGCACGGTCCAGAGCAATGGGAAGACTATCTCCTTGCAGGAGGGCTCCGGTGACAACACTCGTGAAGGTGTCTCCCGTGCCTGGATAATGGGCGGGCAAATAGGGGCAAGTGACTTTCCAATAGCGGTTGCCTTGCCGATTATAGGCATATACGGAAGTTTTGTGGCTGTCTTCTAATACAGGGACGCTGGTGATGATTACAATCTGCGGCCCCTGGCAAGACAAGAGATGGAGATATTCTTTTAGTTCCTCGTCCGTGTTATCCACCTTATAGGGCTTATCGAGCAGATAGAAAAGCTCGGTGAGATTAGGCGTGATGACGTCGGCTTTGGTTATCAGATGGCGCATCTCTTTTACCATTTGTTCGTCGAAGTTGGCATAGAGCTTGCCATTATCGCCCAGCACGGGGTCAATCACCACCAGGCTGTCCGGCAGGCGAAACTCATCTATAAAGTCGGCTACAATCTGTATCTGGAGCGAAGACCCGAGATAGCCCGTATAGAAAGCATCGAATTGTATGTTCAACTTCTTCCATTGGGCAATGATTTCGGGCATCTGCCCGGTGAGGTCATGGAAAGAAAATTCAGGATACTGCGTGTGGCTCGAAAGCACGGCGGTAGGCAGCGGGCACACCTGGAATCCCATAGACGACAGGATGGGAATGACGACCGTAAGAGAAACCCGACCAATGCCGGAAAGGTCGTGGACCGCAGCTACCTTTTTTACTTTATTGGCATACATACTGAACGGAAGTATTAGAAAAAGTTATTTTAAAATGACCAATACATCCCTGGAGCCGTGCGCTCCCATCACCAGTGCCTGCTCGATGTCCGCCGTCTTGGACGGACCGGAGATGAATGTACCGAACTCGTAGTCCTCATTTTCGAGCAGCCAGTAGGCTTGGTGCATGTTGTCCACAATCCGATCTTTATCAAGTAGAATCACTAATGCTTCGGCTATGAAATAGAGGGCCTTGTATTTTACAGTCTGCGGAATCCATACCGCCGCATTTTCTGCCACCCCTATTTCTCCGGCAATCACAGCGACGTCTGTGCCGTCCAAGTCCTGGGCACGCTCCACTTGGTCGGGATTCAGCGTGGCACACGTGATTGCAGGCATCACCGAGGCAATCCGCGTTGCCTTAGGATAACGCTGGCGAATGATGTCGTTCACGTCCTCGCCTTCTTTGAGAACCACCGCCTCTCCTCCGACTGCATGCATCATCTGGCAGAATTGTTCCACTTTATCAGTATATACAATGCCATTTATCGGCCATATAGGTTTCGTGTAGGGCTGCTGGGTATGCTTGCGTATCTTAGCTAATATGATTTCTTTGCTGTTCATTTCTTATCCTCCTTTTTCTGTACTTTTCCTTTTTTCCATAGAGAGTTAAACGATTCACGGGCAAATTCCGGCAATTCGCGACCTTTTCCCCAGTCGTTCCACTTGACATATTTCAGAGAACGGGGCAAAGAATTGACCACAGGAGATGCCCACAACGCTGCATTAAACAATGTGGGATGGTTCATCAACATCTCCATGCCACTGGACATCACTTTCTTTCCTTTGTCTGCTTTGCCTATTTTGTCCAAGTCTTGCCTCCATCGGTAAATCTGTTCCGCCAAGTCTATCCTCACCGGACAAACATCGGAACAGGACATACAGAGCGAACAGGCGGAAAGATTATCGTAGTATTTCTCCGCGTCATGTGCCATGCCGAGGTTAATGCCTATCGGTCCCGGTATAAAATAGGTATAAGAATATCCTCCGCTACGGCGGTAAACAGGACAAGTATTCATACAGGCGCCACAACGGATGCAATTCAATGTCCGGATATGCCCGCGCTGCGAAAGCATTTCGCTTCTGCCGTTGTCCACGATAATGATGTGATATTCTCCTCCTTCTCGGGGGCGGCGGTAGTGGGAAGTATAAGTGGTGACCGGCTGCCCGGTGGCGGAGCGTGCCAACAACCGGGTAAATACTCCGAGCGACTCCAGGTCAGGCACAATCTTTTCCATTCCCATTCCGGCGATATTCAGTGTTGGGCAGGATGTGCCCATGTCTGCATTCCCTTCGTTGGTGCACACGACCACGTCTCCGGTAGAAGCCACAGCAAAATTCACGCCTGTCATGGCGGCTTCGGCATGGAGGAAGATGTCGCGCAAGTTCTTTCGGGCGGCGTGTGTCAGATAAGTGGGGTCGGAATTGCCCGGTTCGGTTCCCATCTTCTCTTCAAACAGTTTCCCTACTTGCTGGCGGGTGAGATGGATGGCAGGCAACACGATGTGGCTGGGCGGCAGGTGCATCAATTGGAGGATGCGCTCGCCCAGGTCGGTTTCTACCACGTCGATTCCTTTCTCCGTCAGGAAGGGGTTGAGCTCGCATTCCTCGGCAAGCATGGATTTACTTTTCACGAATCGCTTCACTCCATGTTCCTTGAGAATCGCATAGACAATCTCCCGGTATTCTTCAGCGTCCTTTGCCCAGTGCACGATGGCGCCGTTGGCTTGGGCGTTCTTTTCAAATTGGAGAAGCAACTCTTCCAGGTGGCTGCTGCAATATAGCTTCAGCTCACACGCTTTTTCCCTCAACTCTTCCCATTCGGGAATTTCCTTGCTCACTTTATCTCTCTTGGCACGTACCAACCATAAGGTTTCATTGTGCCATGCAGCTCTTTCGGTATTCTGCAAGAATTTCTCAGCTGCCTTTGAATGTTTCGTACTCATAACTGCGACGCTAAGATTTCTACTATATGAATGGTTTTCACCGGCAGATTCTCTCTGTCTATGATGCCTTGCAGGTGCATCAGGCACGAACTATCGGCGCCGACAATGTATTCGGCTCCTGTGTCCATGTGATGTTTCAACTTATCTTGCCCCATGTTGATAGAGACTGCCTGCTCTTCGACGGCAAACATACCGCCAAAGCCACAGCACTCGTCATTATGGGCAGGTTCCATGACTTCAATTCCTTCTACAAGATTCAGCAGGTTTTGCAACTTATTATAATAAGGTATGTTCAGCTCGCTGGGAGCGGAGATGAGCAGTTCGCGCACTCCGTGGCAACTGTTCTGTAAACTCACTTTGTGTGGAAAGCGTGCAGGAAGCGATTGCGGCTTCACCACATCGTGGATGAAAGCGCATATATCATATATCTTATTGGCTGTATGGCAAATATGTGCCTGGCGCGCCAATATATGCGGATGATTAATCTTAACGAATGCCACACAACTGCCCGAAGGCCCGACCACGCAATCGTAGGACCGAAACAAATCGTCGAACCTACGGGCCATTTTCGCAGCTTCGTCTTCAAAACCGGCATTTGCC
>JAUUNK010000063.1 GCA_030844565.1 Bacteroides ovatus | reverse complement strand
GTGCTACGAACGTGACATGCAAGGTATACCCGAAGAGTGAATGAATGAAATCCGTATCATTGCCCCCAATGCAAAAAGCACCCTTTTCATCGATCATCTACTGACGGCAAGCAAGGTGGATGCCCGCCAACAAACTGCCGATATACAAGTGCCTTTTGTCAACAAAGAGACGACTAATCATTGGCTGGTAATTTATAAACATTCTCTTCTCAAACCCGACCTTCCGCTCACATCCGTCACTTCCAAACAGAAACAAGAAATGCACATTCTCGAGAAGCGTTTCCGCGAAATGATATATACTCCGGCGAAACTCACCGACAAAGAGTTGGAGACTATCCGGAAGAAATATGATTTCTACCACATTTCTTATGATAAGGAAGGACAGGTAAGCGGTATACCTATCTTTATGGTCCGCGCTTCGGAAGCTTTCGAGCGTATGATTCCCGACTGGGATAAAGATATGCTTACGAAGATGGGGGTGGAGATGCGTGCCTATTTCGACTTGATGAAACGCATTGCCGTAGCATATAATAATGCTTCGGCAGGAGACATTCGTCAGGAGTTGAAAGATAAATTTCTCGCTATGTATGACCACATCACCGACCAAGGTGTAGCCTACGGAAGCTGCTGGGGCAATATCCATCATTACGGTTACAGTGTACGCGGTCTTTATCCCGCTTATTTCCTGATGAAAGACGTGTTGGCGGAAGCGGGAAAGTTGAAAGAAGCAGAGCAGACTTTGCTATGGTATGCTATTACCAATGAGGTTTACCTTAAACCCACCGGTAATGGAATAGATATGGACTCCTTCAACACCCAAACCACAGGACGTATCGCCAGCATCCTGATGATGGAAGACACGCCGGAGAAATTACAATATCTGCGTTCGTTCTCCCGCTGGATAGACTATGGTTGCCGTCCCGCGCCGGGCTTGGCGGGCTCTTTTAAAACGGATGGTTCTGCTTTCCACCATCGTAATAATTATCCCGCCTATGCCATAGGCGGGCTCGATGGGGCTACGAACATGCTTTATCTTTTTAGCCGTACCGGGTTTGCCGTTTCTCCGTTGGCGCATGAGACAGTGAAGAACGTGCTCCTTGCCATGCGGTTCTATTGTAATAAACTCCACTTCCCGCTTTCCATGTCCGGTCGCCATCCGGATGGGAAAGGTAAGTTGGTCCCTCTACACTATGCCTTGATGGCACAAGCGGGGACTCCCGATGGAAAAGAGGAATTTGACAAAGAGATGGCGGCTGCCTATCTCCGCTTGGTTACTCCCGAAGGCACTGCCGTTGAGCAGCGCATGGCAAAGTTCTTGCGTGCAAAGGGCTTCCAACCGGAAGCCGACCCGCAAGGAAATCTTGCTTTGGGATATAGCGCTGTGTCAGTGCAAAGGCGTGCCAACTGGTCTGCAGTGGTACGTGGACATTCCCGCTATCTCTGGGCGGCAGAACACTATTTGGGACACAATCTCTATGGTCGCTACCTGGCTCACGGCAGTATGCAGATACTTACCGCTGCACCTGGGCAAACAGTAACACCCGCCACCAGCGGCTGGCAGCAGGAAGGCTTCGACTGGAACCGTATCCCAGGCGTCACCTCTATCCATCTGCCTCTGGAGCAGTTGAAAGCAAGAGTACTTAATGTCGATACTTTTTCCGGTATGGAGGAGATGCTTTACTCTGACGAGGCTTTTGCCGGAGGGCTTTCCCAGCAACATACTAACGGCAACTTTGGCATGAAGCTTCACGAACACGATAAATATAACGGTTCCCACCGCGCCCGCAAGTCTTTCCATTTCTTGGATGGAATGATTGTTTGCATAGGTTCGGACATTGAGAACTCTAACGAAGAGTATCCCACTGAAACTACTGTCTTCCAACTTGCTGTCGCCGACAAGGCTGCTCATACCTATTGGAACATGTATCAAAACGATGGCAAAGTATGGACCGACCATCTTGGCACAAGTTATTATGTTCCCGTCCCCGCTAAGTTGGAAAAAGGCTTTCCCCAATACTCCCGGATGCAAGACACGGGGAAAGAGACAAAAGGTGACTGGGTATCTTTAGTTATTGACCATGGCAAAGCTCCTCATGGAGCATCTTACGAGTATGCAGTCCTGCCTGCTACTCCTGCCGCTACAATAAAATCTTTTGCCCGTAAACCCACCTACCACGTACTCAAGCAGGATCGGGATGCTCACATTGTCCGCTTCTCCGGCGAGCCGGTCACTTCTTATGTTCTCTTCGAGACTCCTCGTGCAACCCTCCCGGGAGGAGTACTGTTAAAGACGGATACCGCCTGTCTGGCAATGATACGCGAAGAAAAGAAGCATCTTTTACTGACGATAGCCCAACCGGACTTGGCTCTCTACCGTGGACCCAGTGATGAAGCTTTCGATAAAGACGGCAAACGAATAGAGCGCAGCATCTACTCCCGTCCCTGGATTGATAATGAAAGTGGTGAAAGTTCCGTAACGGTAACATTAAAAGGTAATTGGAGACTGAAGGAGCCCCAAAAGGTCTCTTCTTTCTGCCAACTTCTCTCTACGAATAAAAAAGAGACTCGGCTAAGATTTATTTGTAAGGAAGGAAAGAGCTTGGAAGTGGAGTTGGAGAAATAACTCTTGAGAAGACGGTTGTTTTTTAGCCAAAACAAAAGAAAAGGAGATAAGACGTATAGATGAAACAAAAAATGTTTCTATCTTTGCGCCATCGACACTAGAATGTTTCATTAAAACGATTGTATGTTTAATACTACATTTATATTAAGATTGGATTTGGTTTTCTAAGAATCTGCTCACTTTTGCAGGTTCTACTCTTCTTTTCTCTCGGATAATCTTTTCGGGAGAGTATCTTATTATATTCCTACTTTTACTAACAGCATCGTGAAGAAGGCAGACTTATGCCTTTTGGAGATGCCTTATACGAACATATCATGAATAATGAAAATGAAACCATAAACCACATTGGTATCAATTTAATTTACGAATATTTTTTAGGCGTGGAACGTCAGGGGATAGGTAGCCCCGAAGCAACTGTTAAAGCATTGAGTTTTATCGACAATCTGACCATTCGTTCCCATATTGCCGACATCGGCTGTGGGACAGGTGGACAAACTATGACGCTGGCACAGAATACTTCCGGGCAGATTACGGGAATTGATATTTTTCCCGATTTCATCCATCTGTTCAACCGGAATGCAGAAAAACGAGGGGTGTCCGGCCGGGTGAAAGGCTTTGTCGGTTCAATGGATAACCTGCCTTTCCAAGAAGGGTCCTTAGACTTAATATGGTCGGAGGGGGCTATTTATAATATCGGCTTTGAGAAAGGTTTCAGAGAATGGCGGAAGTTTCTCAAGCCGGGAGGATTTATAGCAGTATCTGAATGTTGCTGGTTGACCGACGCCCGTCCTCAAGATTATAGTTATCTAACAGATAATTTTCTGGAGATAGATTCTATTTCAAATAAGCTGCGGGTAATAAATGATGCAGGTTACGTGCCAACGGCGCATTTTGTATTGCCGGAAGAGTGCTGGACAGAGAATTATTATGCTCCTATGACCGTCCGTATGCAAGAATTTATGGAGGAAAACAACTATAGTGCGGCATCAAAAAGGCTTGTGGATTTTATGAAAAAAGATATAGCATATTATCTGGAAAATAAAGCCTACTATGGATATGTGTTCTTCATCGCACAAAAAACTAACAATCTAAAAATGTAAAACAATGAATGATTTATCATTATATGACCGGGAAGAAGATATATTAATTTTCCGGACTACGATACTAGATAAGCAGGATATAAAGAGAGCGGAAATATTATTTGCCCAATACCCGCAAATCCGCAAATGGAGTGTGGATTTGGAAGATTGGGAGAAAGTGCTGCGGATAGAAAGTCGGGGATTGACTGCAACGACTATCATAGAAGCACTGTACACCATAGGTATTGATGCATCTGAGTTAGAATAAGCTATATGCAATTATGTGCTGATGTATAATCAGTTGTATGCTAATGAGCTGGAGTATTTAATACTCCAGGCAACACAATGATTAAAGATTAAAAGATAAACATCGCTACTGCTACAATTCGATTGTTACGTACGGCATGTGTATCTATAATCTTTCCTTCGGGCTGGTCCAGATCTCCATACCAAGCGGAACTTAGTGTATATTCGAGTCCGAATTTCCAATGGGGGATGTTGTAAGTGAGTTCGGCGGCGGCGGTAATCAATTGGTCCAGGTTTGTGCCTGTGCCATAGAGCTTATCTGTGATCAGCCCGTCGGGAGTACCCAGGTTCTTGGCATATCCGAGGAAGATGCCCGGTTTCCATTTCTGTCCATATACCACGTTTAGCCAAGAACTTGAAACGCGGATGGGGGTGTAGTTCTGTTCTCCGGTTATGTCGTCTATGGATTTGATACCGAAGCCGCCTAAGGTGGAAGTCTGTGTCAAGTTGGAGCCAAGCACCGTCTTGGCTCCTATAAACCAGTTCTTGGTAATGTATTTCATGTGGGCTTCGTAGGAGAGGGTAGTGATACGTTCGTCTACTTTATACGTCTTCCAGATTTCAATATCTTTTTCGGTTTTGGGGTCATAACGATGGCCAACCACTTTTTTATTCTCCGTCCGTGGCTTAAGAGACAGTAATTCGATACCAACTCCTGCCAGGAAACCTTCCGATTTATAATCTATGCCTATGTATAATTCAGGGATGCAACTGTTCTTGAGGTACTTTTGGCTTTTCCCGTCCGGTCCTTGCGAAAGGTATTGTGATTGCCAGATGGCAGCTCCCGTCAGTTGGAGATGATTGTGATTATAGCGATAGCGGATTTGAGGGGCACGGCTGAAAGGTTGGAAGGGAGCGCCTACCGACAAGTTCAGTATTTGCGGAGACACATCCCCAAAGAGAGGATGCCATGTCTGACCGACGAGAAGTGCAGACTTTCCCCAGTCCAGATTGAAATATGCGTGGCGGAGGCGGACGACGGAGAAATTGGTTCCCGTCCCGCGAAAGTCCATTTCCACCTTAGCGGAAGTCTTGGCGTTGCCCAGCTTCGGACCGGCTACATCCACTCCCAGGCGGGTATATAATGTATAGAAGTTGCTATTGGGGGTAGAGTTTATATCTTCTCCGTTGTCATCGTGCACCTTATCTTTGGGGTACATATAGAAAAGCCCGTCCACCGTTTCTTCATTGGCGCGGCTATTGTAGTAGAGGTCTGTGCGGATTTGTCCGTAGAATTTATAACTGAAATCTTTCTTTTGAGCGAAAGTGCTTAGCGTGGTAAGGGCAAAGCACAGGGACAGCGTAACAAGTTTCTTCATATTCGGAATGTGTTGTTTTAAATAAGCGGTTGCAAAAATACGTAAAATAACCGGTTATTGCGTGGCTAAGTGGTGAAAAAACGCCAATACCGCTTGCTGGTAACGGACCAATTGCATACTTTTATGTATGGCCTTTTTCAGTTTATGGTCTCCTTCGGGCAGCAGATATTCCCAGAACGTTTTCATCTTGTGGAGAATTTGTCCTTCACCCCCTTCCAGTTGGGCGGTGTAGTGGCGGAGCAATTCCGTATGGAAAGCTTGCAGCCTCTCCGCCATTTCGCGGGGAGGGAAGGTTCTGCCTTCCTTATATTCCAGCGCCAGGGCGGGATTGGCGAGCAGCCCCCGGCCTATCATGATGCCCGCCAGGCGAGGGAAGCGAGTGCAGATGCGATGAATATCTTCTCCTGTGCGGATGTCTCCGTTGTAGACTAGCGGGTGGCAACAGTTATCGTAGAAGGCGGCGAAGGCTTCCGGGTCTGTTTCTCCTTTATATTGTTGCTGTCCCAAGCGGGGATGCAAGGTAATCTGCTTCAGAGGCAGGTCATTGAGCAAGGGCAACAAGGCGAGGCATTCATCTACCTGTTCCCAACCCAGCCTCATCTTCACCGAGAAGCGGATGTCAGGATGTTTGCGCACTATATCGAGCAAGGCGGCTGCTTCTTCGGGGTAGGGCAAGATGCCCGAACCATTGTGCCGCTTCGCCAACAGGGGAAAAGGGCAACCGAGGTTAATATCCGCTTCCCGGTATCCTTTCCCGATGAAAAGGGACAAAATCGCTTCTGCCCGGGTGGCGTCCGCTGCAATGAGTTGGGGGACGAGATGGGGAACATCATTGTTTGCCGGGTCGATGTCCCGAACGTCTTTGTTGCGGAAGCTACCTTTCTCCAGCCGGACGAAAGGAGTATAATAGGTGTCTACCCCGCCGAAATGGCGGGCATGAGCATTGCGGAACGGAGCTTCCGTGTAGCCTTGTAGGGGGGCAAAAAGGATGGATGCGGGCATAGCAGGCTTTCTATTTGATGTTTAGGGCGTAAAAATACGGCTATTTTCGGAACGAAAGAACATAAAAGAACGATTTTAGACTAATTCTGGATGGAAATCACCCTACGATAGCGCTTCATCCCTCTACTTTTGCCAGTATGAAAAAGAACCTCTTTTATTAACTAAATCTAATTTATTATGCACATGACAAAGTTGAGGCAGTTTCTGATGCTCCTTATGTTGGGGATAGGAATTTCTGCTCAGGCACAAATCAAAGTGACAGGTGTGGTAAAGGACGCTGCCGGGGAAGAAATGCCGGGGGTGAACCTTTCTATTAAAGGTACTACTACTGGTACTATCTCGGATATTGACGGAAAGTTTGCAATCAGTGCTCCGGATAAGTCCAGTGTACTGGTGGTTTCTTTCATCGGCTATAAGACCGAAGAAATAAAGATTGGCAGCCAGACGAATCTGACTGTTATTTTAAAAGAAGAAGCTACTTCATTGGACGAGGTAGTTATCTCGGCCGGTTACACAGAGGTGCGCCGCCGCGACTTCACCGGTGCAGCAGGCAAAGCCAACCTCACCGATATGATGAAAGCTCCCATCGGTAGTTTCGACCAGGCGCTGGCGGGACGCATCGCAGGTGTGCAGGTTTCCTCCAACGAAGGGATGCCCGGCTCTACCTTTAATATCGTAGTGCGTGGCAATAACTCCCTTACTCAGTCCAACTCTCCTTTGTACGTCATCGACGGTTTCCCGGTTGAAGATGCCAACGCGGCAGCTATCAACCCTGCGGACATCGAGTCGCTGGACATTCTGAAGGATGCCTCTGCTACCGCCATCTATGGTGCGCGCGGCGCCAACGGTGTAGTGATTATTACCACTAAAAAAGGAGTTGCCGGCAAACCGACCGTGACTTACAACGGTAGCTTCAGCGTACAGAAGATATCGAATAAGATTGATTTGATGGACCCTTACGAGTTTATAAGATTGCAGACCGAAGTACGCACCGAAGCCGAAATGAATAAAACCTATTTCAGCCCATGGGGCGAAGGCGAAAATGCTGTACAACGCAACCTCGAATTCTATCGCCACCTCCCTGCCGGCATACCTTACTATGACTATCAAGACGAAATATTCCGCACTGCCTACACTCACAACCACTATGCCTCCCTCACCGGAGGAAAAGACGGTACACGCTACAGTGCCTCCCTCTCTTACCTGGACCAACAAGGCGTCATCATGAATTCCGATTTTGAGCGTTATCAGGGTCGTATCAGCCTCGACCAGAAACTGAGCAACAAATTCAAAGTGAACATGAACGCCAACTATACGCGCTCGATCACCAACGGAGCTTCTCCCTCGAGCACCGTTTCGAGTGCTACAAGTAGCTTGATGTATAGCGTATGGGGCTACCGCCCGGTCACCTGGGACGATACCGATTTGCTTACTTCCCTCTACGACCCTGCCGTAGACCAGGCGAATGACTATCGTTTCAACCCTATTCTCTCTTCGCGCGAGGAACTGCGTAAACGCACCGAAGACAACCTCGTGGCAAATGCCTTTGTAGAATATACCATCCTCGACGGACTGAAAGCCAAAGTATCCGCCGGCTACCGTTTGAAGAACGTGATGAACGAACAGTTCAACAACTCCAAGACCCGCTATGGCAATCCCACCCGCTCCGAAGGCGTCAACGCCTCCATGCGCACCCAGGAAAACCGTTCGTGGTTGAACGAGAATATCCTGACCTACGTGAAAACCTTCAACAACAAGCACAACTTCAACGCGTTGGCAGGTATCACCTTCCAGGGAGATTATTCCAAATACTACCGTATGGATGTGCAGCAAATTACCAACGAAGCCCTCGGCATGAGTGGAATGGACGAAGGTACACCCACCAAGATAGAATCTTCTCTCTCCGAAGCGAAGCTGATGTCTTACTTGGGACGCGTAAACTATAACTTCGACTCCAAATACTACCTGACTGCTTCCTTCCGTGCCGACGGTTCCTCCAAGTTCCTTGGAAGCAACCGATGGGGATACTTCCCTTCAGGTTCAGTGGCATGGAGCTTCAACCGAGAAGGATTCATGGCGGCAGCTTCCAAGTGGCTGAGCACCGGTAAAGTGCGTCTCAGTTGGGGTATGACAGGTAACAACCGCGTATCCGACTTTGCCGCCTACGCCAAACTTTATTCGAGCATCACCACCGAATATCCTTTTGCCAACAGCTACTATCCCGGCTACGCCCTCAGCTCCCTGCCCAACAAAGCCCTGAAGTGGGAGACTACCGAACAGACCAACCTTGGCTTCGACCTGGGATTCTTCAACGACCGCATCAACTTAACAGTAGACCTCTACCACAAAGTGACCCGCGACTTGCTGCTGAATGCCGACCTGCCCTATACTACGGGATTCTCCACCGCTTACAAGAATATCGGAAAGATGCAGAACCGCGGATTGGAAATCACCATAGACACCGAGAACATCAAAACGAAGAACTTCACCTGGACCTCTAACTTCAACATCTCCTTCAACCGCGGGAAGATTCTCGAACTGAATGAAGGACAAGAAACGTTGCTTAGCACCGTGTCTTTCGACAACAACTACCAGACGCCTTCTTACATCGCACAGGTAGGCAAGCCGGTAGGTCTCATGTATGGTTTTGTCTATGACGGCACGTATAAATATGAAGACTTCGACAAGACCGCCTCGGGAACCTACATCCTCAAAGCGAACGTGCCCAACAACGGACAAGACCGTTCGAGCATCAAGCCCGGGACAGCCAAATACCGCGACATCAACGGCGACGGCGTAGTGAACGACGACGACCGGACTATCATCGGGCGCGGACACCCGATCCATACGGGAGGTTTCACCAATAACTTCACCTATAAGAACTTCGACCTCTCCATCTTCTTCCAGTGGTCCTACGGCAACGACATCATCAACGCCAACCGCCTGCTCTTCGAGAATGGAGAACCAAAGAAGGACACCAACATGTTCGCTTCCTACGCCGGTCGTTGGACACCGGACAATCCTTACAGCGACATTCCCGCCGTGCGCGGTCAAGGTCCCCGCGTGTTTTCTTCCCGCGTGGTGGAAGACGGCTCTTATCTCCGCCTCAAGACCGTATCGCTGGGCTACAACATACCTGCCACCGTGTTGAAGAAGTGGTCACTCTCTTCCGCCCGCGTCTTTATCTCGGGTGAGAACCTGCTGACGTTTACTTCTTATAGCGGCTACGACCCTGAAGTATCCGTGCGGCATTCGGCTCTGACACCGGGATTCGACTATTCTGCCTATCCCCGTGCCTATAACTTCTCGCTTGGCTTGAACATCGGCTTTTAATCACCCTTTTAACTCTGATATTACAATGAAATACAATAAGATATTAACAACCGTGGCGCTCTGCCTGAGTTTGGGCGCTTGTGACTTTCTGGACACCGTCCCCCAGGACTTTGTAGCTCCGGAGAGCTTCTTTAAGAATCAGGAAGAGGCTTTCATGTCCCTCACCACTGTCTACAACCGTCTCACCCGCCAAGAGGTATACGGCAATGTCTACCCGCTGATGATTGCCGGGACCGACGACTTAGGCTACTATGACCGCAACACTATCCCCACCGGAGTGTACAACAACAATAACAGTACCAGCGACAACGACGTGCTCAACATGTGGAAGTATCTCTACGACGGCATCAACAACGCCAACTTCCTTCTCGAAAACCTCGACCGCGTGCCTGATATGGACCCGAAACTGCGTGTCCAATACGAAGGGGAGGCGCGTTTCCTCCGTGCCTATTGCTACTTCCTCCTTGCCCAGTGTTGGGGAGACGTGCCCTATAAGACTGCTTCGCAACAGTCTGTAAGCGACGTCAACATCCCTAACACCCCGCAGGAGACGGTACTCGAAAATGTGGTGGCAGAGATGGAAGCCGCAGAGCCCATGGTGGGAGAGATTGACGAAGTGCCTGCCGGACGCGTCAACAAGTCCGCAGTGAGAGGTATCCTTGCCCGTGTCTACCTGAAACTCGCCGGATGGCCTATCGACGGCGGCAAGCCGATGTATGAGAAAGCCGCCTACTGGGCAAAGCAAGTGAATAAAGACGGCAAACACCGCCTGAATCCCGACTATAGCCAGGTCTTCATCAATCTTGCCGCCGACGTGGTGGATGCCACTTATCGCGAATCTATCTGGGAAGCCGAATATAAAGGCAACCGTCAGGACGCCCATCAAGGCTCCGGGCGCATCGGCAACACGATTGGTATTACCAACGGCGACGTAAGCACCGCTTCCGAAGGATATAGCTACGGCTTTATCTCGTGCACCCTTAACCTGTGGGATTTGTACAATGATGTAAATGGCGACGGTGTAGTGGACGACGGATATGAAGAAGGCAGCGTAAACGAACGCATACATCCCGACCTCCGCCGCGACTGGAACATTGCCCCTTATAAATATGTGAAGAACTCCGCCGGCAAATATGTAAAAGGCTATCTGGGCTACAAAGGCATGGATGCCGTAGACGTGGACGGCAAGCCGACAGGAAAGAAGGTGACCGCTACCGTCTACGTGGAACGCAACGCCGGCAAATATCGTCGCGAATACGAGAAAGTGCTTCCTCGCGATAAGAACCAGACGCCTATCAACTATCCTCTTCTCCGTTATGCGGACGTGCTGCTGATGATTGCCGAAGCAGAAAACGAGGTGAACCACGGACCTACGCAGGAAGCATACGACGCCCTCAATGCAGTGCGCAAGCGGAGTATCGCCCATGTCCAGGACGTCGCCGGGCTCGACTACGCCTCCTTCAAGCAACTGGTGAAAGATGAACGTGCCCGCGAGCTCTGCTTCGAAGGTCTGCGTAAGTACGACCTTATCCGTTGGGGCGACGACTATCTGAGTGCCATGCACCGGGTAGCCCTCAACACCACCGACACCCGTTGGGCGGCAAGCAAGAAGTTTGCCGTGACTTATGCCAACAACGCTTCCACGCGCTACAAGTGGTTGCCCATCCCCAACAAGGAGCTTGGTCTCAACAACCTGTTAAAGCAGAACCCTGCATGGAAATAATCTCCCCCGACGAATTGTGTTTAACTGATTAATGCTAGAAACAAGGATATGAAGAAAAGTATAGTACATATAATAGGTATAGCCGCCCTTTCGCTCAGCCTGGCGGCTTGCAACGACCTCGACCCGGAAGACGTGGATTTCAACGTGACTCCCGAACGGACTACCGTGAAAGCAGGCGAACCTGCCGTGTTCCATTTTGATGGTAACCCAAACTTCATCACCGTCTTTACGGGCGAAGAAGGACATAAGTATGAATATCGCAACCGCACGGAACTGGAACAGAAGGACATCGTTTCCGCATCCCTTTCGTTCACCCTCAACTCCCAATACGGAACCCAGAAAGACGCCCTTCGCGTGTTGCTTGGCAACGATTTCCCGGGGCTGACCCAGAAAGATACCGTCGCCGACGGAAACACCATCCGCCAATATGCCTGGAACGACGTCACCGAAGCCTGCGGCATACAGGATGGCAAGAAGGTGGACGTCACCTATGACCTGACCGATTACTTGGGCGGCATGACCCTTGCCTTTCACTTCACCGGGCAGACAGGCTCCACGCAGCGCACCATTACCATCAATAACCTGATAGTGAAGACGGTGCTCCAAAACGGTACATCTGTAGAGACTAAAGCCGAAGGTCTCAACTTTCTTGCCTACGACATGATTCCCTCTAACCCGGAAGAGAATGCGTATAAGATGATTACCTCCGGAACAAAGATTAAAGGCACATGGCTGATGAACGACATTGCAGCCAACCAGATTCAGATACAGGGAGGCACGCCTACTGCACTTGATAACGATGACTGGCTGATTTCTACGCCCATGCAGTTGAATGCCTGCACACCGGACCTGGGTGAAGTCGTAAAAGACATCAACCGCCGGGTGGACCGGTTCGAGCATGTGTTTCAGGTTCCGGGCACTTATACTGTGACCTTCCTTGCCGGAAATACGAATGCGGAAGGGAAGAAAGAAGTAGTGAAGCAACTGACTATTGAGGTGACGAAATAGCAATGGTTGCCTAAAGCAATCATGTACCCTCTTCTGCGTCCGGGATAAGGTAGGATAACATTCAGATTCTCTATACCTGAGACGCAGAAAGTTTATATCCGGCAAATGGTCCCTATATAATCCATAAATAAAACACCCGGATGTTGTATGTAAAAACACCCGGGTGTTTTCATATATAACATGGGGATGTTCTGTAGTAAAACATCCGGGTGTTTTTACTATCAATTGACTCTAGCCATCTCTGGGGGCACTATATTCCGAAAGTTAATGCGCTATTCTCCGTCTGTCAAGCCACTATAGCCAATCTTTGGCAGAAGGCGACCCAAGACGGCAAATAAACTACCACAATTATTCAACCTTAATCGATGAGCAAAACAACACAATAGCCGGTAGCATCTTCCAAGAGATACTACCGGCTATTCTTAAGCGTCAAGGAGACTTTAATTCCTTTCCGCCAAAGCATATTCTTCGGAAACCACCGCTTGCGAACATTCCTTGTTCTCCATCACCAGCCTTGCCATCAAATAGCACACCGCCGATTCGGCTCCTTGGTTCAGATTCACATTCTCCTTCTCTACACCGTCATAGCATCCCCCTGTGCTGGGATTATACACAATCTGGTGCAGATGATTCGCTCCGAGGAACCAGTTGAAAGCCTGTGCCTGCCGGTCCTTGTATTCTTTCTTATGAAACTCCCGGAAGAACTTCTCACAACTAATCACCGTATATGCCACGTCGATGGGCTGCTCACCATACGTTTCTACCGGTTCGTTTTCCTTGAGCCATGTTTTGTTGGATACTACCTTGATATATTCCTGAGGGAATATCTTTTGTAAGAGGAAGTCGAATGTCGCCTCCGCCACTTTGAGATAGCGCGGATTGTGGGTAGCCCAATAAGCACAGAGCAGCGCTTCGGGCAAGATGCTGTTGGCATAGGTCAGATAATTCTCAAACCACTCCCAGCCGGGGTGAACCACTTGGTTGTAGAGCTGCACCAACCGGTCGGCAAACTGGCGGATTTGAGTCCGGTTTTGTGCCGAGGGATAGCGGGTGTTAAAGAAATAAAGACCCTTGATGGCGAAGGCAAGGGCACGTGGCGATTGCAGGCGGGGAAGTTGTTTCCGTGCCTGCTCGAAGAGGAAAATAGCTTCTTCGGTCCACTCCTCAGGCAGCTCGTCGGACAGGGAGACGATGTAGCCCAATGCCCATATCGCTCGCCCGTTGCTGTCCTCCAGGTTCACCATCTTGTTTTGTGGGGTGAAGTTCCGGTCTTTATCCACATAGTTGAGAAATCTGCCATCCTTCTGCTGACAATGGCGGACGAAGTCGAGATACGTTCGGATATACTCCTTGCACGTTTCGTTGTGAGTTCGCAGGTACATCAGGCTCAGGGCGATAAGTGCCCGTGCATTATCATCGAGCGTATAGCCCGAGGTGATGTCGGGGGCGTTGATGATGGAGAACTGAATCATTCCGAAGTCCCGCGTCAACCGTTTGATATGGCGCAGGTTGATGGGAGGCAGTGTGTAGTGTATCGCTTCCTTTTTGCCTGCCACCTGGCGGAACAACCGGGCGTGGGCGATGGCGGAGTTCTCCCAGGCGGTGGCCACCATCTTCTGTAGTCCCGATACTTGCACATGCGTCCGGAATTTCTTATCTGCAATGAGCCGGTTCACCGCTTCGGCAAGCTGCTCGGGATTGCAGAAGTCTACAATCACTCCTGAATTGTCGCTCAACACCTCTTTGGCATGGGGGATAGGCGTGGATACACAGGCGCAGCCGCAACTCAGTGCATAGACAAAGGTTCCGCTTACCGCTTGATTGGGGTCGCGGGAGGTGAAGAGGTAGATGTCCGTCAGTTGCAGGTATTCCAGCAGTGTGGGCAGTTCGAGGTAAGAGTTGATGAAGCGTACATGCTCTTCCAATCCCAGTGTCTTCACTTTCTCTTCGAGCATTTCCCGGTAGACTTCGCCTTCGTTTTTCACTACTGTCGGGTGGGTTTTCCCGATGACGAGGAAGATGACCGAGGGGTCTGTTTCGATGATAGAAGGCAGCGCATCCAGCGTGGTCTCTATGCTTTTCCCGGCGCTCAGCAGTCCGAAGGTGGAGAGGACCGTGCGTCCTGCCACGCCGTATTTTGCTTTCAGCTCGTCTTTGTCCAGATGGGGGACAAGATGAGTTCCGTGGGGAATGACGTGTATTTTCTCTTCTTCCACGCCGTAGACTTCGTGCAGTAATTCAGCCGAGCGCCGTGTCATCACGATGATGCCTCCGCAGGCGGCTGCTATCTGCTGCACATTGTTCAGCATGTCGCTCTCCGGAGAGGGCAATACGGTGTGGAACACTCCGATGAGAGGCTTATGTAGCCGATGGAGCAGGTCGAGGAAGTCCTGTTCGTGCCCGTTGGCATAGAAACCGAACTCATGTTGGAGGATGACCAGTTCCACGTCTTTGTCCCGGTTTATCTTCTCTGCGAGTGCTTTATAGTCTTTGCTGTCCGAGGTGTTCAGAGTGTATTTCACCCGGTTGCCGTACGTGTGGTGTTCGGTATCCGACTCGAGGGCACATACCCTGAGACGGAAGAAGTCTCTGAACTTGTTCTCAAGCGCCTTAATCAAGTCGTCCGAATAGGTCGCAATGCCGCATTCGCGCGGTGGATAGGTTGTAATAAACAGGATTTCTTTCATTGAGTTTCTTTCGTTGGGCTTTCGTAAGCCGAAGGTTATTTATATTTCATTAATTCTTTCACCAGTTCATTCAGGCCGACGGAGACGCAGGCGATGCGTTCGTCTGCTGCTCCATAATAGATGTAAAGAGTGTTGTCTTGCTGCACGATTCCTGTAGGAAAGCACACGTCGTCCACCACTCCGGAGAGTTCATAGTCCATCTTGGGGCTGAACAGGGGGTAGGGCAGGCGGGCAAGTTCTTTCTGCGGGTTGTCGAGGTCGAGCAAGGCTGCGCAGGCGGAGTAGGAATTGCCTTCGGGAAAACATTCTACGCTGTGGTAGATAATGACCCATCCTTGGGGAGTTTCCACCGGGGGGCAGCCTGCTCCGATGTAGCAAGTCTCGTGGTTGAACTTGGGTATAAACAAGATGTGGTCGGTGAAGTGGCGGAAGTAGTCTTCCCAGAACTCTTCGGTCAGGTCGTCGAGCGACTCCACCGAAACCATCTGTATCTGTGGCTTCACTCGTTTCATAAAGTAGAACTTCCCGTTTATCTTTCGCGGAAAGAACACCACGTTTTTGTCCCAGATGAAGGTTTTTTTCTGTCCTTCTGTTTCGTAACAGCGTACGTTCCAAGTATAATAAGTGTCCATTATTTCGCCTAGGTGCTCGGTGAGTTCCTTGAATCTTTCAAAGGTAAACTGGGGAACGATGAGTCCTTTGCGTTCGAAGTGCACCAAGTCGGTGGAGGTGGCGAGTGCTCCGAGGGCATTGGCTCCGTCGTAAGCGGTATAAGTGAGGTAGTACGTTCCGTCTATCTTTACGATTCGGGCGTCTTCCACGCCGTGGGATTCATACGGTTGTTCGGGGCGGAAGAAGGGATGGTCGTATCGTTCTGCCAGGTGGAGGGGACCATCGAAGCGACAGTAGCCCAAGGTTGAATAGTTCCCTTTTTGCACTGCCCGGTAGAACATGTGTACTTCATTTCCTTCTGCTATGACGGCCGGATTGAGTACTCCGTCGTTTTCAAATTCCAATGATGTCTTTTCGAGTAAGACACCTTCTCTTTTTATATGTAACATAACCTATCAAGTTTAATAACTTGTAAGGCAAAAAGAGGTGGATTTGTTTGCGGGGTTCACTCTTTTTAACAAGAAAAGGACATCCCTCGGGCGTCCTTTTCTTGTTTAGTTTAAGCTTCTAAAGCGTTTTCCTCTTCTACATCCTTCCCCTTCCGATAGCTAAGCGGACTCACATGGTAGACATCCTTGAAGCATTTACTGAAGTATCGGGAAGAGGAGAATCCGATGCGGTCGGCAATCTCTGTGATGTTCAGTTCCGGGTTGTTGCGCAGCATCACTGCACCCTTCTTCAGGCGGATAGTCAGGATGAAGTCATTGGGAGTCTGCCCTGTGACGCCTTTCAGCTTGGTGAAGAGGTTGGTGCGTGCCATCCCCATCTCGCGGGCAAAGGTGTTGACATTGAATTCAGTGTCGTCCAGATGCTTTTCGATAATTTGCATGGCGCGGTCCAGCATTTCCTTATCCATTAGGTTGGTGGCAAGCATCTGGGCGAAGGCTTGCGGCTGTCGGCTGAACTTCTCTTGGAGCAGGCGGCGGGAATTGACAAGGTTGTTGCAACGGGTGATGAGGATATGGGTGTTGAAGGGTTTCGTCACATAGTCGTCCGCACCGATGCGCAACCCTTCCAAGGTATGTTCGATGGCAGTTCGGGCGGTGAGGAGGACTACCGGAATGTGGCAGGTGTTGAAGTCGGATTTAATCCGTTTACATAGCTCCGTGCCGGACATACGTGGCATCACTATGTCGCTGAGTACGATAGTGGGCATTTCCTTTTGCATCAATTCCCAGCCTTTTTCACCATCTGGGGCGGTAAGTATGCGGTAGAACGGCTCGAATACCGTGGCGAGCATCTCGCGGATAGAGTCATTGTCTTCTACAATCAGCATCGTGGCGTCTGGCAGGCGTTGCTCGGCGGGCGTAGGGTCAGATTTTGTTTCTGCTTGCGGTAGCGGAGGGATTGGAGGAAGAGCCTGCCCGGGTTGCTGAACTGTTTCGGCGTCGGATACTATTTGCTCGGGTGAGAAATGGCGGTTACCCAGTTTCAGGGTGACGGTGAAGCAACTGCCTTTTTCCGGCTCGCTTTCCACGCGGATGGTTCCATGGTGCAGTTCTATGATGCCTTTGGTGAGTGCCAGCCCGATGCCCGTGCCGGCTCCTGTGTTCAATGAGTTGATTTGTTCCGTTTGGTAGAAGCGGTCGAATATCTTATTTATTTCTTCGGCGGCAATTCCTCTTCCGGTGTCGCGCACTTCGATGACGGCGTTTTCTTCCGATTGGGATACTTTTAAAGTGATGGCTCCTTCAGTCGGTGTATGCTTGAGGGAGTTGGAGATGAGGTTGTTTATTACCTTCTGCATTTCTCTGGGGTCATACCATGCTTCGAGATGGTCTACTTCTTTCTCAAACACGAATTGAATCTGCCGGCTGCGGGCATATTCCTCGAAAAGCAGATAGTTTTCGTATAGGAAACTGACAAGGTCGTGTTGGCTCACCTTTATCTTTTTATGTCCCTGTTCCTGCTTGCGGAAGTCGAGCAGTTCGGTAATCAGTTCTCGAAGTTGAAGGCTGCTTTTATAGATAGCCAATATTTTGCTGTAGATGCCGGGGGTGAAAGAATGTGCTGTCAGCAAGCTTTCCACTTGTCCTACAATCAGCGTAAGCGGAGTGCGGAACTCATGGGAAATGTTGGTAAAGAAACGCAGTTTAGACTGGTTCAGGGCTTCGATGTCTTCAATGTGTTTCTGTTCGTATTTCAGGGATTCGCGCAATTTGAAGCGCGCATGATAGCTACGGATAATATACCATAGGAGACTCACAGTGAAGAGGGTATAGAGGAAATAAGCCCACCATGTTTTGTACCACGGTGGCAGAATGTGGATGAGCAGGCGTACCTCGGGTATTCTTTCGTGTCCTCCTTTTAATACTAGCGTATAGGTTCCGGGATTGAGGTTGGTATAGGTGATTACCATCTGGCGCCGATAAGTATGGTTCCATGTATCCGAGAAGCCTTCGAGACGGTAGAATATCTCATCGCGGTTGGCAGGGATGAAGTTTGACGTGGCATATTCGATACTGAACATCGACTGGTTTGCTTTCAGGTTGAGGACGGGAGTGTGGCAAATGGACTTTTCCAGTATGCCTGTATCGTCGCCCGGCGTCACTTCTTTGCCATTGACTAACAGGCGGGAAAAGAAGATATGATAAGGCTTGGGGGTGAAGTTGAGGTTACTCTCTCTGAAAGAAATCATTCCTTGAATGCCTCCCAGAAAGACTTCGCCGTCTTGAGTAACATATAAAGCATTCTCATTTACTGCCGAGAGAGGGAATCCGTTCTCCATGCCGTAGTTAAAGAACTTGCGTTGTGGATAGTCGAACCGGGAGAAGCCCTGGTTGGTGATGAGCAACAGTTGTCCTTTGTAAATGGATGATTCGGAGACAGCATAAATGCAGTCGGTTGAAAGCCCGTCCGTATGCATGTCGAAGTTCTCAAAGTCCCCGGTTTCGGGACGGTAGCGGTCGAGCCCGCTGCCTGATGTGGAGAACCATAGGCTACCTTGACTGTCTTGGGCAATGTTGTTTACATTATTATTACTGAGGCTATGAGGACGTGCGGGGTCGTGGCGATAGCGGGTGAGTTTGCGGGTTTCGAAGTCATAAGAGTATACGCCTTCTCCTGTGGCGGCAATCCACAGGGTACTGTCTTGGTCTATGTAGAGATCCGCCACCATAGTGATGCCGCGTCCTTCGGGAGTATCTTTGAACATAGGTTCACAATGCCCACTTTCCGGTTCAAAGAGGCAAACGCCGTTTTGCGTGGCGATGATAAGTTTGTCTTTGTAGGGAGTAATGTCACGAATGATGTCTGAGGGTAAGGAGTGCGGGTCGCCAGTTTTCCTTCGGTAGTGGGTAAAGCGACCTGTGCGCAGATCCAGTTTGTTCAGTCCGCCAAGATGTGTACCTATCCACATGCGTTCGTGGTCGGCATCGTAGTAGATGGCTTTCACGTTGTTGTGGGATAGGCTGTTCGTTCCTTCTTGGTGGCGATACCAGCGGTAAGTGCCTTGCTGGCGGTTGTAGACGGTGATTCCTCCTCCTTCGGTGCAAATCCAGAGGTTTTTCTCTTTATCTTCTGTCATGCGGCCTACAATAGGGCTACTGAGTCCATCTTTTTCGGTGCTTCCCGTTTTATAGCGAGTATAAATCTCATACTCCGGGTTGAAGTAGTTCACTCCGCCAAAGTAAGTCCCCATCCACAGTGTGCCTTGGCTGTCCTTCACAATGCACCAGATGGAAGGGTGCGAAAGGCTTTCAGGGTCATCAGTGGAAGTGTAGAAATCGAAATTGCCATTCTCTTTGTTGTAGCGGTTCAGCCCGTTGAAAGTACCCATCCAGATGTTGCCTGCATTATCTTCGCAGCAAGCTCTCACGAAATTGGAGGAAAGACTGTTGCCGCCATGAGTAGAATGCCGGTGGTTGGCCAGTGTTCCGTCGGGATGGATGTTATATACGCCTTCTTCCCAGCTACCTATCCATAGTTCCTGGGAAGAATCTTCGTAAATGCTGGTAATGTTTCCTCTTTCTATCGGGTGGGAGAGGGTTTGGTCGGAATGTAGCTTATAGACTCCCCGGTTTGTAGTGCCCATCCACAGGTTACCTTTTTCATCTACGTGGAGGCACGACAGGTTAACGTCTTCTTCCTTTAATCGGTAGTGGAGGCTAAAATGCTGGGTTGCATCGTCATAAATGTAGACTGCATTCTTCTGTGCCATATATAGCCGGTCTTTGTAGTGAAGGGTGGAGGCGTCTTCGGCAAGCAGTGTTTTAAATCTTTGGTTAGTGAGGTCGAATTCGGCAATGCCGCCTGTACAGAGCAGGTATACTTTTCCATTGCGGTTGCCTGTGATGCAGAGCACCGTGTTACTGAACAGACTGTTAGGGTCGTTCTTTTTGAGCTTGAATGTTTTAATATCGTTACCGTTGTAACGGTTAAGTCCTTCTCTGGTTCCAATCCATACAATGCCTTGTTCGTCAATATACATGCTATTGACCGAAAACTGGGAAAGCCCGTCATCGGTAGTCAAATGGCGGAAGGTAATGTTCTGTCCCGACGTGCGTGAAGCAGATGTAAAAAGAAGGAGTAGGAATAAAAGAATGTCTTTTCTCACTTATATAGTTGATTTACGATAATGTGAAGTACAAATATATCGAATTTCTTTCATTTTCAGTAAGCTTATTAAAAGAAAGTAACTACATTTGTATTCGTTCAAATGAAATAAATATGAAAGTTAAGAAAATCAGTGTAGCAAATGTGGAGGCAAACGCTCTCCCCCGACTGCTGGATGAAGAAAAGATCGATTTCCAGCCCATAGACCAGGTGAACTGGGAAGCCTATCCTTACAAGCCTAAAGTGTCGTTCAGGATTGCCCATACGGAGTCTGCCGTCCTTTTGCATTATAAAGTGAGGGAAGCCAGCGTGCGTGCCAGGTATGGTGAAGACAACGGTTCCGTCTGGACTGATTCATGTGTGGAATTCTTTTCTATTCCTGCAGGGGATGGAATATACTATAATATAGAATGTAATTGTATCGGGACGATTCTGATAGGAGCGGGGCCTGCACGCAACGGACGCGAACATGCTCCTAAGGAAGTGATAGCCGAAATACAAAGGTGGTCGAGCTTAGGGCGCGAACCTTTTGAGGAACGCAAGGAAGAAACAGACTGGGAAGTGGCTCTTATTATCCCTTATACTGTCTTCTTTAAGCATCAAATCGAATCGCTGGACGGAAAGACGATAAAAGCAAACTTCTATAAATGTGGAGACGAACTACAAACACCACATTTCCTTTCGTGGAACCCGATTCAGATAGAACAACCTGATTTCCATCGTCCCGATTTTTTCGGTACACTCGAGTTCGAGTAAGAAGGGAGGAAGAATAATCAAAATAATCAAAATAAAAGGAGGTAGGGGAGTTATTGGGAATTATCAGCTTTTTAGTTGAATTCCCTTTCTCCTCTACCTCCTTTTTATGTTCTTTACTTTCTCTTTCTTCTACTTCCTTATTTCACGATTCCGCGTTTAGAATTACGGATAAAGTCTACAATGTTTTGTATCTCTTCGCTCATGGGAACTTGATCTATTATCTTTTGTATGGCATCTTCTACACTGAAATTGCCTTGGTAAATCAAGCGGTACGCATTGACGATATGACGCAGTACTCTCTCTGTAGTCTGCTTGTGCTGAGAAAGAACCACTGCATTCACTCCGTGATAGGCCACGGGATTACCTGACATAATGACGTAAGGAGGTACATCTTTCGAAATGCGGCATCCACTCTGGATAAGTGTCCAACTACCTACGTGGCAATATTGGTGGAGAGTAACATTGCCGCTCAGAATGACACAGTTGTCCAATGTACATTCTCCAGCTACGGTACTTCCTATTCCTATTACGCAATGGTTGCCGATTTGTACGTCGTGGCACAAGTGCACTTTATCCATCAGAAAGTTTTCGTTTCCGATGCGGGTAGCGTTTCCGCTGAAAGTGGCACGGCTGATAACAACGTTCTCACGGATGTGATTATTATCTCCGATAATCAGGTTGCTGTCTTCTCCTTTGTAGTGGAAATCCTGAGGTTCTGCTCCCAGTACGGCATTCTGATGTACTTTGTTTCCTTTACCCATGCGAGTGCCTTGCAGCACGCTCGCGTAAGACATAATAACGCAGTCGTCCCCGATCTCCACATCTTTCTCGATATAGGCAAAAGGCTGCACGGTCACGTTTTTGCCTAATTTTGCTTCAGGGTCTACGTAAGCTAACGGACTAATCATACTATTTACGATTTAAAGATTGACAATACGCTTTTATTTATCTTCCACCACCTAATGCTTGATAGAGGCTGATGATAGCCTGCAGTCGGTCGAATGTGTCGTTGACCTGAGCCAGTTGGGCGGTCAGGTAAGATTGCTCGGCAGACAACACTTCCAGATAGGTGGAATTGCCCAGATTAAACAAGTCTTTGGTGTACTCTGATGCTTTCTTTGCAGATTCTACTTGTATCTCGCGGGAAACCACTTTGCGGTTGGTGTTCTCATACAGGCTCAGCGCATTGCTTACTTCGTTTCCGGCATTTAGCAAGGTTTGCTGAAAAGCGAGTTTGGCTTCTTCCTGCTGCGCTTTAGCAATCTTCAGGCGGGCGATGTTAGTGCCACGGTAGAATAACGGTTGAGTTAATGAACCTAGTACGGATGCCAGGAGTTTTCCCGGGTTAATGATACTGTTTCCTGCACTGTTAGTCCATCCGACAGAACCGTTCAAGGTAATTTGCGGATAGAAAGCAGCACGAGCGGAGTTAGTATTATAATAAGTACTAGCTAATGCCATTTCTGCAGCTCTTACATCCGGGCGGTTGGACAGCAACTGAAGAGGAATTCCCACCGAGAAGTCAGAAGGCAATCTTTGCGCGTCGAGCGTGCTTCGTTGGATAGCGTGGGGGACTTCTCCCAAGAAAGTGGAAAGTGCATTTTCCGTTTCACGGATACCTTGCTCTATTTCAGGAATAGAAGCGAGCACTTGTGCATAGACAGCCCTGCTTTGTTCGATGCCGGCTCCATTGATATTGTATAGCGCTCCTTCTTTCAACATCTCCATCGTTTCCACATTGCGTTTCAATATTTCCGCTGTTCTTTGGGTAATGTCCAGCTGGTCATCGAGCATCAGTAAGGTGTAATACATATTTGCCACATTGGCAATCACTTGTGTTTGCACTGCCTGTCGATAAGCCTTTATCTGTTTGAGCGTTACTTGAGCATTGCGTTTGGAGTTAAGCAGTTTGCCGAACAGGTCTATTTCCCAACTGGCAGTCACCGGTAGGGAGTAAGTCTTGGTGGCAGCGCTATGGTCAAAGCTGCTGATAGTTCCTTGAGGAGAGAGCCCTAACGAAGGAGCATAAGCCAAGCGTGCCGACATGAGGGCTGCCTGTGCCTCTTTCACTTGCAAGGCTGCTGTTTGTAAATCAGTATTTTGTACCAAGGCCTTTTCAATCAGTGCCTGGAGCTGTGGATCGGTGAAGACCTCTTTCCACGGCAAGTTACCGAAATTGGCGGTATCCGAAACAAGTGTATCATTCTCCGCTACCGGGTCGCGATACAGTCCGGCAGTCGTGATGTCTTCGGGCCTGTCATAAGATTTATAGATGTGGCAGCTGCTCAAAAGAGCAGTTGCACACATCAGATATAATATTTGTTTCTTCATATCGAGTATCATTAATTAGCGTATTGTTCAATCTCTGTTTCGGCATCTGTATTGTCGATATCTTCCCATTCCATCGGTTTAATCTTCTCTTGTAAATACTGGAAGATAACGAAGAGGGCGGGTACGACAAATATCTGGCAAATCATACCGATGAACATACCACCTACTGCAGCCGTACCTAACGCACGGTTACCATTGGCACCTACACCCATTGCCAGCATTAACGGAATCAAACCGACTACCATAGCGAGCGAAGTCATCAAGATAGGACGAAGACGGGCTCCGGCACCCAGAACGGCTGCCCAGGTGATGCTCATGCCCATTTTACGGCGTTCGAGGGCGAACTCTACAATCAAGATGGCGTTCTTTGCCAACAGACCCATCAACA
>JAUUNK010000062.1 GCA_030844565.1 Bacteroides ovatus | reverse complement strand
TAAGCGAGACCGCTGTTCGCATTCGAGTTGTTGCCAGACCGCAAAACACAACGGCCTTTGCTACTATTGATCCAATAACCAGCCGCATAATGAGTAACATACTTACTCGTATCTGCATTATGAACCCTGCTTGGCAAAATATCGCATTTTGCTCCATGTACCAAGCGTACCACACAATTTGCATTGGAAGATTCAACTGATTTCACTGTACGTTCAGTCTTTTTCACAGGATCATAAATATGGGCTATATAATCCGAAGGATACGAACTATCAGTATCAATACATCTTGCTTTGTAGAATGTTTCATAACTTGGGATATTAAATGCAATATAATCCATCCACTCTGAATCACAGCCTACATAATGCTTCAAACCAAGTATAGAATTAAGAGAATTGCCAGCATTACTACTATCTGCCATACCAATGGAATCCAGCTTATTTAAAATAGCGTCATGTCCTCCATTACCGACTACAGATTGTTCGTTGGTTGTTCCGTTTAATGCCCACCAAAGATTACTAATCTCTTTGTGTTGTTCATAATCCTGTAATTGGTAACCTGCACCTCTCAAACGGGAAATATTCTGGAAATCCTTTGCTGTGTAGTTTAAGGTAGCAATCGGCATCTCAATAGGATTACCACTACTATCGTATTTCCATTCACCTGACGTAGTGGATGTACCATTACCTTTCTTTGAGCGTACCTCGCCAGAAAGACTTCGTGGCATCTTCAAACCGTCAATAGTAATAGGATAAACACCTACAAGACTGTCATTATCACCTACTGTATGTTCAGTCCATTCCGGCTCAAGAGCCTCAATGCTGGCACTATCCACAGAAAGACACTCAACATCACCAATGTCGCGAAAAGAAGTAAAATAGAACCATTTTGCACCGCTAGGTACATCGCAGAATACACACTCACCTATAGAAAAGTCAAAATACGTATGACTTACGGACATAATGAATATACCAAGTACACAATTACCTTCATCAGTGAATACACCACCTAGTCGCGCATGATTCAATCCCGGCCATTTCACCTGCTTCATACCTTTTACGTCCATCTTATAGCTGTTAGTATTAGAAGCTGTAGATATAACATCCTCACTCATAACCTCACCAATAACAGCATCATTCGCATACACTCCAGTATTCTCCTTGTACAGAAGTTCAGAAAGTTTAGCCTTCTTGCTGTGTAATGCAGTTGAAATAGGCTCGTTTTCCGTAACAGAAGTAATAAAATACTTCACTTGGTTCTTATAATCATTTACGCCCTTATACCAATAGTGAGGAGCATGCCAAAATATATCAAAACCCTCCCCTGCCGTATCTGCAACATCAAAGCTACTACCATCTTTCAGATAATTAAAGTCTGTATCACTCAACTGTACACCTTCCATTTGATTCTTCTTCGTGTTGAACGAGCATTTAAAAGCATGGCAACCTTTCTTTATAGCAAGAGTATGCCCACTAGGAATATATGTGTTACCGTAGTCTTCACCTGTCTTGTTTTCAGGATTGCTGTACTTCTCACATGAATCGTTATCCACAACATCATTGATTTTCACAATAGAAAATTGCGAATTATGGAGCTCTAACTGTGGAAAATATGCAGTAAGGACATTTACTTCACTCTCTTCTACAAGTTCACTCAATATCCAACGTCCTGTAATACCACTACATTGTCCACTCTCATCGTATGCGTTCCCGTTTGCATCAAGCCCAATTGCTCCACTATCCTTTATAGAACGTAACAAATCAACACTAGCAGTTGCATTTACATTAGGAATACGTACAGTTCTGATCGCACTCGCATTAATTATCTGCTCTAAAAGTGTCATAGCATCCACATACGGACATTCATTTACGAATATCTTTGCTACCTTGCCTACACCTCCTAGCGTAAGTCCTCCGGGATAAGTCAGGTTTGGCAAATTGTCCAATACAAGTTCCGTCATCGTATCGGGCAGCGTCAATGTACTAATGGGAGCAGTTTCTGCAAGGTCTATGGTCGATAACCCTGTGCCATCCGCATATACTTTCTCCAAACGTGGACACTTCGATGCGTTAACGCTCAATAGTTCCGTATGCCGCACATCGAATACCCGCAAGAACGGCATATCGCCCAAATCAAGATTGGTCATATAGCCAGTGTTACCAGGCGACATCGTCCAATCTCCGTGCGTGTTGCTACCAAGGAAAAGTTCCTGCAACAACACCATCTTCGACAATGTATTACCGAATTGAGGGTCAATGCTGATTTCACTCAAGTCAATCATACTCATACGGTCGGCTTGATAGATGTAGAGCATGATGTTCTCGCCATGTTGGAAATTACTGAACACACCCTCTTCTCCAGCTTTCAGATAGATGCCCTGCGTGATGTTTCCACTGTCGTTACCAATTCCGAAGTAGCCTGTCTTTGCAGCCTTAAAACGGATAACCGCCCCCTCTTTCGCACCGATACGACCGCCTATATAACCGCTCTCTGCTTTGAAGTCGCCACAACGGTAGTAGCCGTCGCGGATTCTCCAACGTTGTTCGATGAACGCCGGTAGAGAAGTAAGTCCCAATCCCTGCAAAGCATAGAAATAAATATCGCTGTATCCGGTGTATTTGATGTACTTACGCTCTCCGTCGTAACTTGACACCACTTTTGGCCACTTCTTCAATATTTCCGTAACGAAGTAATGGAGCGCACCTTTCGGAGAGAATGGCCCCGAACCAATGCCGAGCGTGTCCGGAAGTGAACGCATGGTGTCAGCGATAGCCGAAAGCGTAATGGTGTTACCGTTTTGATCCACCTCCATAGTCTGCTGTCCGCGTATGTCGTTCCACAACACACTGCCTCGTCCTGCGTACGCGCTACTCGTCAAGTCGCCAGGGTCAACCTCTGGATCAATGGTCTGACCACCGTCATTGTCCTTGCCGTTACAAGTATCACAATCATACACCTTGTTGCAGTACATTCTTCTGGCTTCCATACCGTTTGCTCCACTATATACTCCGTCTTTCACGCTGCAACCGTCCTCCAAGAACCACATAGGTTGCATATTCTTCGCCTGTTGGTCAACGGCGGCAAGGTAGTCCGTAAAGAGATAGTACGACACAAGGCTGTACGGATTTATGTACTTCCACATCTTCGTTTTCCAAATCTCCTTCCAAGTGTCTTTAAGTTCCTCCTTGGCATAGTCGCAACTGTCGCAGAACACCAACACGTTAAACAAGTCGCAAGGTACTTTGCGTCCCATAGCCAAGTCTATTTGCAGTTGGTCATCGTCTATCATACACTCGAAGTAGCGTGTCCACATCGGATAGGTCGGTTGTCCGAGTTTCAGTTTTGTTACCCACGATGATTCTGCCGTGGTCGGTTCCATCATATCATCAATGCTTCCCACTCCCTGCCACCAGTTCATGGCATCATAAGTCAGCAGTTCATAACCGCTTACAGGATTCAACACCTTACCTGTTATCTGCCACTTGCCATCTACCTGCTTCATTTCTCCGCTTTGTGCAGTCCAAGCACCGCTCTCGTATGCCATAAAGCGGTAGTTCTCGCCACAATAAAGGGAGAGCATATAGAGTTTACTTTTGTCTGTGGTACTATCGCTCTTGAAGCGTGATTCAATTTCATCAAGGGTTTCGTCTCTTCTGCCGAAGTATTCGATGAAGTCGCCATAGTTCAAACACCCTTTGTTGTAGCCGGGTGTGTCTTTGAAACCGAGTGCCACCTGCTCGCCTTTATCCTCTTTCCAATTACCTTTGGCATGGAACCAAGCATCGGTAAGACTTTCCATAGTCGAACGGAATGCGGCAATCGGGTGGTTGGCAGTCGAATGGTTCATCGTCAATCCGCTCAATGATATGTCTCCTTTTACCCATGTTCCGTCAAAGGCACGTTGTGCCGGAGTCAGATAGTTGTTGCCAAGGGCACGATATGTAGCATTCATAAGGTTACAAACTCCGCAGTCATTGGCATTGCTACTATCGGAATAGTCCACCTTTACCGTGATGATTTTCACAGGTATAGAATTCTCGCCTACACGTACATAGCCTAATTTCATCAGGTCATACGAAACCTTTGCATCTTCGTTGGTATATTCCGGATAGATAGGAGAAACTTCCCAACCGTCATTCTTCTGAAGATAGAAACGGTCATTCTTGATAGGGCGCTTTGCCGATGTCGTTCCCTGTCTGCGCCATTGCACATTGATAGCCTTGAAGCTGCGCCAAGGTCGTTTGGGATCATAGTAGAATAGTGTGCATTTGAACTTCTTGCTCGTGTCAATATCTCCGTCAAAGGTGTCAAAAGTCTGCTGATCATTCACAACTACATAGTAAGGGATACCTTTGGCGGCAAGAGATTCAAGAGTCGGACGGTTTTGCGTATCAAGCAAATTCTCCCTCTCATATTCATCAATCATCGCCGTTGTGTCGGTCAGTTTGCACAAGTAATTTCTAAATGCCTGTGCCCACTCGTAGTAACTGTTGTAAGCAAGGATGTAATAAAGGTATAGGTCTCCCTCTGTTCCGTCAAAAGTGACAGTCTTTGAGTTGAGAATAGCTCCGCTGTTACTGATATATCCTATACAGCCCACCTCTTCGCCATCCAAATACAGCTTCATGCATGAATAGTTGCTGCCACCACGGGTTACAAAGATAGTTGAAGGCTCCACAACGATAGCCATAGTGTGCTTTTCTCCGTTCTTAAAAGAGCGTTCTACCAATGCCGGCTGACCTGTTTTGCAGAAAATAGCAACCTTGTTTCCGCATACATAGAATCCGGCACCGCTGTCGGCATCGTAACACTCTATGAGTTTTGAGCTGGCTTCCTTGATGTTCTTGGTCGCAAAAGCGAATTGGAAAGCACAACCACTAACACTTTCTACGGACGGATTTCCGAAAGGACGGTAATCCAATATCTCGGCTGTCACATTCTCGGCAATGCGCAAAGAGCGTTCGTTCAGATAGTCTATAAATCCGTTGCTTGACCAGTTCGCACCTTTGATTTCCATCTTTACCCCATTGTTGATAATGGTGTGGTCACTTTCACTGTTGCTTCGTGTGGAGAAGTCATACCCAAACAAAGCACCGTCCTTGATGGCAATGTCAATGGCACTTCCTTTAACCGTCACTTCTATTTCATTGGTGCTGACACTTCCACTTTCAGCGTGTACAGTAATACTTTGGCTTCCGTCCGCCTTATAGCCGCTTATCTGCTTGTTCACGGTAATCGTTTCAGCAATCATGGCATCAACAGAAGTAACCTTTTCTTCATCATAGAAGACATCAATATGCGTTTCTGTCTTGCCAGGTGTATAGGCAGCTACTTCTACGGTCAGATTGTCATACAGACGCAATGTACCATTGTTCTTGTCATTGAAACGGAGGGCGACAATAGGTGTGCTATTATTCTCGTCTATGCACATAAGGGCTGAATAGATGGTATTGCCTTTTACCCCCGACTTGCTTTCCGTACCGAAGATACGCACAGGATATGCACCATGCGAGAGCCGTTCACCACCACCAAACACATCGTTCGGATTTACGGATATACTCTTGGTATAACTGTCGCTTACCATTGCTTCACCAAGTTTCTTCCATTCTCCGTTGTAGTACATTTCCACGGTCGCAAGTATGGATGATGTGTTATTGGGAAATTTATAAAACTGTCCGATGTTCTTGGCAGATCCACCTACGGTAAGAACAGTGTCACTTGTGTAGTTCAATGCCATAGGCTGCTCCACGGTGATGTCCACGGCTACTACTGTAATGGCTTTCTTCTTAGTATTTCCGTCAGCATCTGTAGCTTGCACAAAGAAACTCTTGCTCGCCGCTCCGCTGAAATAGCCAGTAAAGTCAAGTTCAAACTTGTAGTCTGTGGCACTTGCAGAACCTACGATATTCATGTCCTCGCTAAATAGGGTTAGTCCCGTACTTGCATCAATTATGCTCACATTACGGATAACGCCAAGTGTTTCTACACCTCCCGGATAACTCACACTACGTAGGGCCAGATTAATTTTTATGTCAGAACCGAACGCTACAATGGGAGCGACATCCTCAAAATAAATGGATAGGGTACTGTCCTCGCTGGAACCGCCTCCACCTCCGTTCTTAGGTATTTTCAGTATCACATCTTCTATTTGTCCACCATTCAGGTTCACAGCTTTGTAGTAGATATAATCCTCATCGCTTTCCTCGTCAAAACCAGCGATTGCTTTTTCCTGCATCGCGTAAGCACCGCCTGTTGAAAGTGCATCTTTTCCTCCCTCTGCTGGGGTGTCCGATGTTTCCACCTTGCCACCTCCGTTTCCAAAGGCTACCCACGGCTTCAAATCATCCGGGTTTACATCGCTTACTTCTCGTGTAAATTGATAGGCAAGCCATACAGGTGCACCGTTGGTGTCGCTCTCTGCAGTCTTGAATGTCACTACAATACCGCTCTTAATGTATGCCACTCCGCTCTCTTGCTCAAGGTCAATAATTGCTTTTATGGCGGTGGATAGCGTATATTCCACATCTTTGCACAGGGCGTTTACATTGATTGTGTTGCCAACGCTTTCTCCGTTGGAAGCTCCGAAGTCCGTCCAGTTGCTTTCCTTATTCCAATCATCAGTGATAACCCATTGTTTGGACTGCCAACCTGCTTCAGTCTGAAAGGTAAGCACAATACCTGGTATTTGCAAAGATTCAGCATATTCGGATGTCGCACATCTATCAAGAGCCACCGAGAATGTTATCTTACGATTAGTAAGTCCAAAGAGTTGGTTCACATTTACTACGCTTCGTGCTACTATCTGTTTGTAATGGGACAACAATACGTTCTGGTTTTCCGTAATATCTTCATTGGCTTGTAGCATTTTCTGCTTCAAATCCGCACCCTCATCGCCCGGAAATGCGGTCGAACTTGTATAGCCAAGGGCGAGGTCTGAACCAATGATAACAAGTGCCGAACCGCTCCAACGATAAGTCTTGTTTGTAATTGTGTCAGAATACACCTTATCCGAAACAGGAGTTATCCCGTCAATAGTTTCATTTCCAAACAATTCGGAATCCAGCCAGTTGTTGTAATATACACCGTCATAGAAAAGAACAAGCGAATCGGTGTCCTTATGGTAGTAAATCTTACATCCATCATCCGTTGAACTTTTCCCGATAGACGATGGTTGAACAACCACTTTTTCCACGAAACCGTCGAAATCTTTCACATCATCCATAGAAGCCGGTAAATAACGGCTAGGTACTTTTCCATACTCATTAAGAGGTGCAATACCACCATTTTCTCCTTTCGTTCCCTTAAAGTCATTCAATTGGTTTCCTACCTCATTCGCTTTGGCACTTGCTTTGTTGGCGGTGTCTTTGGTTGTATTTACCTGTTCCTGCAAAGAATTGACACTATTCCCAAGTGTAGTAAGGTTAGTATCTTGCGAGTTATTTTTATCCTCTATATCCGATACATCATCTTGTAATTTAGTAATATCTTCTTGTAGCTTTTCAACAGCTTCGTTAAATTTACCACTGTCTATAGAAGGATTACCACCTGTCTGTCCAGTTGGAACCCACTCGCCTCCATCACCCACGTATATAGGAGCAGGTAAGGAAAGCCCGACAAGTGCCCACCAACCGTCATGCGGAAACGGGTAGGCTGCTTTCAATTTTTCAATAGTAGTAAAGAGACCTTTACTAGCTGCTTTGATATTCTTTGCCTCAAGCCACCCCTCTATTTTTACGTTTCCTTTTAAATGGATTTTACCTTGGACGGTAACATCTCCACCTACTGCCGCATTACGACTGACGGAAACATCACCATCTATCTGTGTTGATTTTATCGAACTCATATTAATACTGATTTAGCTAATTCGTTCAATGCAGAGCTTTTCTCCACATCACCGAACGTTGTTAATACTAATGCGGCAATAGTATATACCACCGCGTCATAACATCGCTGACAAATCTCTATCGCACCGTATTTGTCTATCTTGGGATAAGGAAGATAAACCGCACGACTGACCGTTGCATCCTGACTTTTACAAGAATAAAACTCTAATACCCTCCCCTCTGGTCGTATAGAAATAGCACATACAGGACGTTGTGTAGTGCCACGTATTCCTTTGAACCGGGAAGATTGCTTCTCGTATTCAGGATCGTCGACATTTATAGGATAGAATACTGCACGCTCCCAATCGCTCATCTGGAAAACAACAAAACGCATAAAATCCTCCGGCAATAACACCCAACCACTTTCACATTTCTGCCAATACACCTCATCTCCGAAGTTATGTCCTCCATCGAGTAGATAAGGAGGTGCAGAACTGTGCACACGTTTTACAGCCTCAATAATCTTTGATTTAATGATGTCGTTTAATGCAAGCGTGTCTACATCACCAATTTCTTTCAATACATCACTCGTTGTGTTTTGGTCAAGTGCTATACGAACATCTCCAGCTATCTCGTCAAGATGATATACCGTCATACGCTATTACTTTATTATTACAATCCTTCGAACTCTATTCCATGAGCTGCAGCTTGTTCCAGAATGGCTTTAGTAGAACGCATAGAAGTACGGCTGATACCGAATTTGTCAGCAAGATAATCCTTAGCAGCTGCAATATCACTCATTTTGACCTTGCAAACAGTTTCATCATTCCCTGCCCCTGCGTTATCTTCCGTCTCTCCGTTTTGCTCAACGTTCTCGTTGTTATCCAATTCAGTCTTGTCTACATTCTCAACAGCCGGAATTTCTTTCTGATTCTTTAAAGAAGTAACCTTTTGTTTGTCTGTCGCCTTTCTTTCAGCACTTTGCCCCTGTGAAGTTTGGAGTCTAAACAACTTTCCAAAGTTGTAATGTCTCTCTATTGACCTTTGTAAGATTTCATTATCTGTGGTAAATACACTACTACCATTTGACAAGGGAGTAAACGTTATATGAAAATTCTTTTTGCTTGGAAGCACAACATTAATACTAATATTGGTGTTCGCTATGTAAGTTTTAATAATCATATTGTCGAATGAATTAAAAAAGGGATAGGATTTCTATCCCATCCCCCGATTAATAATTTGATTTATTTATACTCTAATTAAGCAGTTTCTGAACCACTATCTTCTACTGTTGCAGGTGCCTTTGCAAGTCTCATACGCGCATGTGCCTTTGCATAACGCAGATATAAGCAACTTACTTCCTGAATCACTACTGCATCGGTACGACGAATACCCGCTTTCTTCAAGTCAAGCACATTGCGTGCCCAAGACACGTGGGTTTTCTTGGAAAGGTATTCCGGATCCATGGCAAAACCGCAATCACTCATACCATTCACATCAAATAATTCATGATGAATGGTAAGAACTTCTCCGAAGTCAGTATCCCAAGATTTAAATTTCAAGTTCCAAACCTCAACGGTATCTTTCAAACGAAATTTCTCACTCTTAATCTTGGAGAATGCCGAAAGCATATCACTTCCGCAGAATAAAATCTTACGCTTATTACCGATACCAGTACCGACAAAAAGGTCTTTGGTTATATCCACGAGATTTTCATCAGTAATCTCGGCACAGTTCTTTTCGCTGTTCCATTCACCAACCTCGATATCCTTTCCTGCCATCCACCAGATTCCCCCTGTAAACCAGGTATTCATACCGTCCTTGGCAACATGTTTGATAACCTGTTTAACGCCAAACAAGTAGGTATTCTCCATGGCAAGGCGCATATCATATACGCCATCTTCTTCAATATCGGAAAAGTTCCAATTCACTTCTTTGGCAGCAATCTTGTCAAAGGTAGACTGTTCTACCTGTATCATGAAGTTCTGACAGTACTGTGTTTCCGGCATAGGAATATTGTTGAAACGCCCAGTCTGCACATCCAGTTCACCACAGGCCTTTCCCATACGGACAAGAGTCGTTCCTTGCGGAATCTCTGGTAAAAGAATGGGTTGCTTGCTTGAATCA
This sequence comes from Bacteroides ovatus, assembly GCA_030844565.1. Lineage (GTDB taxonomy): Bacteria > Bacteroidota > Bacteroidia > Bacteroidales > Bacteroidaceae > Bacteroides > Bacteroides ovatus_A. The sequence continues at coordinate 13,878 of JAUUNK010000062.1, read as the reverse complement.
TCCATTTTCCCATTTACTGCATAGACTGTCGGCAAATTAGTTGAACTATCCTTTCCGCACACACAAAGTTCAAGGTCAGGAACATTGCTGTCACTTTCTGAATATGCAGTCCCATCCGGTTTAGTAATAGCACTTACACCTACCACACGGATAGTGTCATCCAATGTGAACATATTCAGATCACTCACTGGCAAAGAAACACTTGCACCACCCGTCATTGCTTCCAATTTTTTATTAGTACTACACTTTATTTCGCGTGTACCCACACTATAGTACTTCACCTCAAAAGAATTAGTACTACTTGATTTCGCATAACGACTAATTTGATCAATAGGTGTCGCCATCGGACGAATTTTCACAATGCGCTTATCTACATCGCTTAAGTAAAAATTCGGGTCTCCATTTTCACGACCACCGGTTTCTGTGGCAATACCATCTGTTCCACCCGTACCGTCTGCACCGGCTGTCATTTTACCTGCATCTGGCAGGTTTGATGCGTCAGCCATCATGACACCGCTTGATGCACTCGTCACAAACGCTAATATCATTAGCGTAATGCGACAAAAGAAATTCATTACTTTCTTCATTGCTTGAAATTTTAATTGTTAATAAATGAATTGTGTATCTTTATTTGTTTATTGACCTACGTTTTTCGCCTCCACGTTCCCAAATATTTTGTGCACCATCATATCGACTTATTGCACCAAGATCTGGCATTTGTCGTGAGCCTGCATTACCACCTCCATTCTTTCCTGCAAGATTAGCAGTACCGTCACTCTTGCTCCCTTTGCGTAGTTTTTCCTCAATCTTACTATTACGTCCCTTCACTTCTCCCTCATGACTGGCTGTTTCTACATCGCTATCATGTTTGATAGCCTTGATAGCCATTTGAATACTATCACGAGTGAATTTACCAAGAAGTCCGTCCTTCATAATTCCAATCAGAAACTCCATTGCTTGATCTATTTCATCATCAGAAATACCTTCCTCCTGCTGCATTTGTTCAAGAGTAGAAAGAGTCGCATTAATGTTCTGCTGATACTGTTCTTCAAACTCCTTCTCTTTGGTTATTCGTTCCGCATACTCTTTGTTGGCAGCAGCAAGAGCTTCTTGCTTCTCTGGGTCTTCAAGTGCAGCTTTAAAATCATCACCAAATTTGCGTATCATACCGATGATTGGGTCCTCCCCTTTACGCCAATCAGTGAGAAATGCTGCACTACGTGGATTACTCGCAAAAAGATCGGAAAGTGCTTTTTCCCGTTCTTTATAGCCAGACAATTCTTTGTCCAAACCGTCGTATTCATCGTTAATTTGAGCGAATAATGCCTCGTCGTCGGCAAACTCTTTATCGGGATACTTTGCTTTCAATCGATCTGTGTATCGCTCGCGATTGCTCTTAACTTCCATATTATTAGGTATAATGTGAGAAAAATAAATTTTAGTCTTTATCTACAAAGCAAAAATAGCGAGGGAAAGAAGGATTCCACGTTTATCTTTTTACGCTCCAATCTATAACTTTGGAACATAGATAAATAGAAAAATGAAGCATAAAGGCGCTATAATGGAATACTCAAAGGAACGTATGGACGATTTAATGAGAGCATACGATGAATACATTTCATCATGCGACTATATCCGTATGTCCGAGGTATACAAAATAATAGTCAATATGCCCTCTCGCCGCTTTTGGGTTAGTGACATACGTGCTGCATTGATTATTTCTGCAATGATGAGAGGTAAAACAGATTTGAGCACAATGTGCCCATTGAAAAAAGAGATGTATGAAGAAATTTATAATCGGGTATTTAAGCTTCAAGAAGAATGTCCTGAATTAACTATTTCCGAACTGTGCGCCAAAGTTATTGCACAACCTGCTCCTAAATTCTACCTTACGCCAGGCAGTGCAAAAGTAATGGTATGTAAAGCAAGAAAACAATGGATACAAGAAAAATGGAAAAGATTACGGCTCTTGTAATTTCTACTATTGTTGTAGGTTTGTCATTTTTCAAAGTATGGGATTGGCAAACTGTAGGCATTTACGCAGGAAGTGATATTGCCGGACGTGTATTGTACCCATTTTTTCACGCAAACATTCTGCACGCTTCCCTTAATTCATGGTGTTTGCTTTCAATGGTTTTTATTTATGACATTGGAATATGGCGGTTAGTACTAGCTTACATAATTGCTGTTACGATTCCAGTTGACACTATTGAGTGTTTTATTGGTGAAATGACATCACCAACAGTAGGATTATCGGGAATAGTATTTGTTTTATTTGGCTCAATCTCGTTTGAAGTATTACGCAAACAATATTACCAGTTGTGGATGATATTCTATCTTACTGCAGGTTTCTTATTTCCACACACCAATGCAATATTACACCTATGGTGTTATATGTTAGGTTTCCTTGTGGCTCTGCTTAACAAGCCGATAATAAAAAAGTCACATGATTAAAGGTAATATAAACATAAAAGCCATTACCAATATACTAATAGAGAATGAACGCCGTAATTCAATTATTTATGCAAAATTTAATCCTATTACCGGCGAAGGTTCTGTAGGGGGACGTGTCAAATGTACCATTAGTGATTTTCCTATACGCAATCAATGGCTACCAAAGCGTGTAATGAAAATACCGCTTGTACGTCAACTTGTGGAAGCAGGTTCTATTGCCAAATTCCTTACGGATTACATGGGAGTAGAAGACAATCCGGATGATCGGCTGAAAGTTATAGAGCAATTTGTACGCATACGTAGCCGCGAGGACTTTCCATTTTGGGCAGCTACATTCGTTTATATCAAGAATAAAGGTGGTGGAGAAGATGTATTGTTCCGTCTTACAAGACCGCAACGTCGCTTTGTGGAACGGCTCGAAAAATTACGTATTGCAGGAAAGCCAATACGTATTATTCTACTAAAGGCGCGACAATGGGGCGGCTCTACCACTTCACAGCTTTATATGGCATGGTTGCAACTCCTTCACAAAATAGGACTGAATTCACTCATAATAGCACATCAAGGTGCAGGTTCCGATGAAATCAAAGATATGTTCGACAGGATGATTAAAAAATATCCAGTCGAAATGCTTCACAAGATTGATGAGCTTTACAATGAGAATGAGCCGAAACTTGTAGGAGTGGGTAAGTCGGGTAGCATATACCGTGTTCCTCAACGAAACTGTAAAATTAAAATTGGTACAGCAGAACGCCCGGATAGTTGCCGAGGTGGAGATTATAACCTTGTACATCTTTCAGAAGTAGGTATATGGAAAGCAACGGAAGGTAAGAAACCAGAAGATATTGTGCGGTCGGCCTGTTCGGGTATTCTCCTAAAACCATACACTATGATTGTCTATGAGAGTACAGCGAATGGTACAGGAAATTTCTTTCACAGGGAATATACCGCAGCAAAGAAAGGGGATTCCCAGTTCGAAGCCATGTTCGTATCATGGTTCGACATAGAACAATACACGCTGGCTTTCAATTCGGATAAAGAAAAACAGGGTTTTGCAGAATGGCTCTATAAAAACCGTAACAATGAAAATACTAGTTCCGAACGTGAAGAATGCGGTAAGTATCTTTGGTGGTTATGGGAGAAAGGGGCTACGCTCGAAGCTATCAACTGGTATATAGCCGAACGTAGGAAGTATAATGACCATGGACAAATGGCTGCCGAATTTCCGTCCGACGATATTGAAGCCTTTGTTCATTCAGGAGCGCGTATATTCGACAAATACAAGGTCGATGCAATGCGCAAGACCTGCAAGAAGCCCAAATATGTCGGCGAAGTCTACGCCGATACAGACGAAGGCAAGAACGCTTTGCAGAACTTGCGTTTTATGGAAGACAAACAGGGGTTGTTACATATTTGGGAACTTCCTGAAATAGATGAAAAGGAAGTTGTCACAGACCGCTACCTCACTGTTGTCGATGTGGGAGGCCGTTCCAATAAAGCCGACTTCTCTGTCATCGTCGTGTTCGATCGTCTATTCATGATTGATGGCGACAGGCCAGTCGTGGTTGCCCAATGGTATGGACATTGCGACATCGACCAGCTTGCGTGGAAAGCGGCACAAATAGCAGCGTTTTATGACAATTCGCTTTTGGTGATAGAAAGCAACACGTTGGAAACTCATGATAAGGAGCGGCAAGTGGATGGTGACCAATCCGGATTTATTCTTAACCAAATAAAGGATATATATCCCAACCTGTATGCACGCAAACAATCAGAAGAAGATGTACGCGAGGGATTACCTACAAAATACGGTTTTCATACCAACATTTCCACTAAACCGATGATTATATCAACATTAGTCAAAGTTATTCGTGAAAACCTGTACACAGAACGTGATGAACGTTGTTTTGATGAATATCTGTGTTATGAGAAAAAGCCGAACGGCGCTTTTGGCGCAATTACCGGTAAGCATGATGACTTATTAATGACAAGGGCTATCGGACTGCATATCTGCTTCTTTGAAATGGATACTCCCAAAATTGTACCTCGTGTTGGCCGATTTACTGTTAAAAGAAGAAAGAAAGCTGTTTCGGCAGCAACAATATAAAGTTAAACATTTAATTTAATAAACTAATAAACAATGAACATTATCAAAAAATTACGTGCATCAATCCGTTTAAATGAAGCGGTAGTGCAAGCAGACAAAGCACATGAGGAAACAGGTGAACGTTATTACGTTATGCCCAATGGAAAGAGTGGTAAACTCATCATTATGGATAGATTCAACTTCCGCAAACTGAAACAGAAAGGTTATTTATCTCGTTCAACATTCGTGAATGATTTGGAGCGTGAGTGTTTCTATTGTACTCCTTATAAAAATGGAAGCGGCGCATTACCTGAATTAATTGTGAAACTCAAGCGCAAAGAATATTTCACTTACCTTGATTCACTCAAAAAAAGAAAAAAGTAATGGGAAGTAGATATGACGCAAAACAGGGGATAGACGGCATTGTCACACTTACTAATGACCCTCTAGCTATTGACAATATCCGAAAAATAAAAGCTGGCGATCGAGTTGTGTGTAATGATGATGGAAATTCAGGGACAGTGTTAGCAGTAGACGATGATAATTACGGTTGTACAGTACTATTCGATGATACATTAGAAACATGGATAGAATGCGACCAATTGTCCAAAGAGTAATTTTCTACGGCGAATAGAGCGGGTTTCTATTCGCCGTTTAGAATTTAGCCTTGCATTGCCCCATGCAACTGATTTACAGCTTCCATATTTGCATTTTGTTGCGCTTGTTGGAGCAATTGAGGTGAAAGCCCGTCAGGAACTCTCCCCTGTGCGAGTTGTTCCTTTTGGCTCTTGATACTCTGTAACAGTTCATCGGCAAACGGGAAATCTCCATGTTCAAGCAACTGCTCTACGCTGATCGCTTGGGACTGGTACAACTGCATTAGCATATCATTAGCAAGATGCCTGTATGCCGGTGTTGAAGTACTTTCAGTAATGCTTAAGTCAAATTCTACATCCCGGATTTTCTTCGGGTCATATTCAATTTGCGCACCACTCCTACCAGCAATATTGAACACACGTTTCGTATCATAAAACTGCTGCATGTTCTTCACATCTTTGTATGCCCCGTCCACAACAAAGCAACTAAAACACTCAAGCAAATCTAGTAATGATTTTGTAGCATTCTCTGTCTGTTGATTGTAATGTGATGCACTTTCCCCCGAATATCCCGGCTTTCCCTGCAATGCACCAGTTACCCCCGAAATATCCTCAAAGAATTTCAATTGCATATTCAGTAGTTCGGCAATACCTATGTTCGTGGAGTTGTTGGCTACCTGTTCCGGTACCTTGCCACTTTTGCTTGGTCTGTATACAATGACACCATTGAACTCCGTCCAGCTCTCTGCAATATCGTCAATGCTCACCCCATCAGGCAAAGAATCTTCCGGCATCATCAATACACCTTTTGCGCTTGCCCTCATAATCCAGTCATAAAGCGTTATCAATCGATTGGTGTATCGTTGCTGGTCTATCACATCCGCCACGAATGAGTGTATTTCACCATCAATAAACGGATAAGCTTTAAAAACGTATGGATGACTGCCATGTTCGTAGGGCGTCTCCCCTTCCCTCAATATATCACCGAATGGAGATAGATAATAGAAATACCAGTAATCATCTACAAACCAAGTAGCTTTTATCAACGGTACTTCTTCTTCAGGCATACCCACCTCCTTGGCCATACGTATACGTTCTTCGTTTTCAGCAAGTACTACTCGCACATAATCTTCCTCATCTATCTTGAAAATGTCACCATTTTGGTAATCATGGCAACGGTATCTCGGCTTTTGTTCCTTACGCCATATTTCTATTACCCTGCACCTTCCCGGCTCACTAGTAAAGAGAAAATCGTAATTTTCTAACCGACTATACCCAAATCGCTCTGCGTAAGTGGCTATATAATCCTTTCTTGCAGCCCACTTATAAATATCACGAAGCTCCCGATATTCTTGCGGACTGGAAGCAAATTGTTCACACAGTTGCCCAAAAGATATATCATGTACTTCTCCAAGCACGGACACATCCCAACCTCTAAAATCCCTCATATTGTTATCAATGAAGAAATTGTTCGGCTGTACATAATCCGTCCAGCAGTCTTCTTTCCCATTACGCCAGCCGTATGATTTACGATGAACAATAAAGCCACTGATTAGAAACTCTTCCATACTTCGAGCATACACATCGGGCATTCGGTTGAGTTGCATATTGCATTGTAATATAGTACTCATTGTTTCACCAAGTTTTTGTTCGTCTCTATCACGTGCTGTACAGGTAGGTTCTTTACTTTGGCTGCGGTATACCCCCAATACGCTGCGTACAAGCCGACGAATAAGATTATTTTTCAATGGCACATTACCTTGGCTCTTGATATATTCTTCTTCAGTCATGGATTTACCATCAACACAAATCATATCATCCCATTGAAAACCATAAGTATAGCGTTTATTGCGTTCCCGGTCTTTTCGAAAGTCCTCCATCTGATTCCAATAGTACTGCGCTTCCATTAGAATATCAAATGCTCTGCGGTCACCATACCGCTTTGCGGAAGCAACGGTATCAATTTCAGATAATTCATTCCGTTTCGGCGCAATTCGGCTCATTGGTAACAATTTTCCTTTGCCTTTATTATGCATATTTTCGTTGTTTAATGATTGCTTTGAGTACAAAAGTAGTACCCCAAGCAATCATTTTAGGTTTAACTATTTACGTTCGTCTTGCTCCATCTCTAAAATGAATTTCCGCTTTAACTCATTAATCCTCTTTTCAAGTTCTTCTGCTTTTGAGGTATCTCCGATTTCTTTAGCAGTATCATAAGCTTTCTTTAGTTTTGAGTAAATACGTTCCATTCCTTTCATTTTTACATATTCAGGATCAATGATAATCTCGCTTATCAGTTCTGCTTTCTTCTCCAACGGTAAACTCAAATCACCTTTAATGGCGCTGAATTCACTCGCCTTTGCACGGTATGCATCCAAATAACTAAAGAACTTCTCATCCAGCCCCCTACCTACATTACGTTCATCGCCACCGCTCATCAACATTCGGTTGGCAAGCGGAACATAACGCCAATCAAAATCTTTTTCACCTGTTCCCACATTGATCAAATTACGAATTTGGTTGGTTACAGTGAAAAAGCCGCCGGTGTATTGTTTCAATAGATACTCAATGGCAGCAGGATTCAAGTCAATAGTACCTTTCCTATACTTGCTTCCTCCACTGACTTCGTTCAGTGTTTCAGAAAGGTTTACAAGGTCTTTATTCGCACTCTTATAGGCTTTCGTCCAATTCGGCATATATTTATTGTAGGGTGTATCTTTCCATATCGGACTACCGTACCAACTCTCGTTATTCGATACTTCCACCATCGGCTTGACGCTGCTTGGCCACAACGCTTTTGTCCCCTCCATCATATCTACGGGAAGCAATTGGCTCATCTGTGCCAATACATCGCTAACCTCCAATTTCTCGTTATGGAACAAGGAAGAACCGGTAAGTTCTCCCATCGCATACACAGCTCGGTACTCGATAGGCAAAGGAATCTTTATCCATGCGTTACCGGGCCCCTTGACAATGAGGTTCTGTCTGCGAGTATGTTCGGGTATGTCATAGTAGCTGTCATCGTCATCATCACCTCCAGCCGAAGCAAGTGCGGTAACAAGCATGGCTAAACCATACCATGATGCAACGACAGTACCTATTTTGCCGGGATGCCTCATCGCATACTTCAAGAAGTTTCCGAACGTTCCTTGCAGGGCGGCATTCCAAAAGATATATCCGGCTCGTCCTGCACCCGATACACCGGCTGCTACATTTCCCAACATGGTTTGTCCTTCAGCCCCCAAGAACTTATCACCTGCGCCTTTCTTGTTGAAGTTCACACTGATTTCCTTGGCATCCCAAATACTGCGGTCTATTGTCCGTCCCGCATTCCTGCTTGTTACAAAGGCGGCAAATCGAGCACGCATCTCTATACCTCGTCCCACTTCGCCTATCCAGGTAGCCATACATTCACGTACCACATGGGCAGGAATTTTTTCATTCGCCGCTTTCAGCATCTTCTTGATTTCTTTCTTATGCTCGTCAATGTCTGCCATTCTTGAAAATCCTGTCTCGCCACCGTTCATCATGAACTGATAAAACATTTTCTCTATTTCATCATTCATATCAAGCGTTCCCCTGCAGTATTTATCCAATAACATAACCATTCTTACAATAGGTAACTTCGCAAAGTTCATGTTATATTGAATAGCATATTTCGGACTTTCCTTAACCCACACCATAGAATTAGAATATACCATATCACGCAAGAAGTTACTTGCAATAAAGTCCGGCTGTAATGTGGTGTACAATGAGGACAGTGTTCTATTCACATCTCCAATGAGATGTACAAGCTGACCGATACTTCCGCTGATATCATTATCCGGGTTCGTCTGTCCGTTCAATGCTTGTGCAGCTCTCGGATTACCGTTGATGGTAATCACATAGTCTCTGCCGTTTCGCTTCACCACCACTTGATGCTGTCGCAAATTACGGTTCTCTACCACACGGTACGGAATGTTTATCGCATCCTTGCCGTGCTTGTAATTATCGGGGGCAGATTCAGCAAGCTGCTTCATCTTATCCTCAAATTCGTTCATCTTTCGCTCTACCTCTTCGGGACTATCGTTGATGTCAATATTGTCGGGGAATATCGGCTTCCATTCATCAGCAACCGCATCATACTGCAACCACAAATCACTCACACTAACAAGGTCGCTCGGATGGTTGAGGGCAAAGTTCAAGAACTTCTGCTTCACGAGTTTGTTGCGGTTTCCCTGCATAATGGCACTCTCGGCCATGGATTGTAGGTTGGCAAATGGATCGTCTGCTTTAGAGCGTCTTCCCTCTGCTTTCTTGATAGGTGCATTGAACAGACTCTGCTTATGTGTAAGGTAAGCGTATGCTTCAGAACTCGTTTTTTCATCAAATCCACGCAAAGGGATATAAAACTCATACATATCTCTTACACTGTCGTAGGTTTCCTTGCTCATCATTCCGCATTCGTAGGACTTGGAAAGGACTGCCTTGCTGACGGCATTAACCTTGCTCCACAATGCGGTGGTGTCGTGTGCGTTTTCGTACTCATCTACCATAACCTGTGCTTCGGCTTCTGCATCTGCGATCTCTTCCATACCTGCGAGAGCGGTAAGACCTGCATAATCACGCTTGCGGCACTCGTCGATAAAGTCTTGCAAGGTCTTTGTACTCTTCGGATGCTGCTTCTGATATTCCGCGAAGTCCTTTTGTGCATCACGCTCCGCCATTACTCTATTGCGTTCAAGACCGTGTTTAGCCATCATATAATCGGTCAGTTCCTCGCGCTCTGCTGTATTATGCGCAAGTTTGGCTACCTCTTCAAGCATTGGCTTGAACAATAGGTGCGCAAAGGCATCGGCTTCGGCTTTGTTCACACTTGATAAGCGGTTCTCACCTAAGTAAGCATTTTCAAATCCATCAACATCTTCCATTCGGGTATTCTTGCCGAGGATTGCGGTCATTGCTTCTTTCAGACCAAGCATACTATCCTGCAAGGCTTCCTGTGACTGATACATTCCACTCTTCACACGTTGTTCATATTTTGCTCGTGCCAAAGTACGCTCGTGTATTTCGGGATCACCGTCTCGGTTCAGTACATCATCGGTTGAGGTGTCGGCAAATTCGCCAACCCTCAACTTGTGCTGCATAGCAATGTCGGCAGCTTCTCCGAACAGGTTGCTGTGCTTACCTTCTTTCAGATTTTCATAACTACGCCAAAGGATATAACGGAGTTCATTATCCGTCAGAGTAACCCCTCTAAAATCGGAAAAGCCCAATTTGTCGAGCATTTCAAAGAAGAATTGTTTTATCCTCTGCCACCAACCGTTTTTACGTGCTTCCTCGAAATTAATGTGTTCGGCAAGTCCGGCAAGGTATTCTTCGGTAGCCTTGCGGAAATCCCAACCATTCTTTGTTGCAAGTTCTACAATTTTTCGGCGTACGTTTTCATCGGCATTGTTGAATATATTGTCGAGGAAAGTGTCAAAGTGAGTACCGAACATCTTGCGTAGTCCATAGTGAGCGACTGCTTCATGCAACAAAGTTTGTTCCACGTCAGCAAGGTTTGTATTGTTTGGTATCACAACGCTGATCTTTCCCGTACTCTTAGTGTAAAAGCCACGTGCACTTTTAGTCTTGCCTTTTAATCCGCTCACATTCGTGACCACCTCTACATTGTCAAGATGCAGTAATGCTGCCAGTTCTTTCACACGTTCTGTCATTTGCTTACGAAGTACTTGGGGGCTAATGTTGTTGGTACGTTCAATCTCTGCATTAAGGGCATTGATTTGAATATCAGTTACCGCACCTTCTTGTCTGTGCTGTGGTTCTCGTCCTGCTTTCTCTACTATTATATCAACCTCCGACGGTGTTAACAGTCGCTTCACGCGCATAGCACCTGTTATAATCCACGGATCAGTTTCGGGGTTAGGATTGGTACGGTAGCGGTATGCACCGTTTTCGGGAACACGTGGCAATCCTGCCAATGAATGTTGGAACTTGCCGCTTGGATTGATACCATAACTCATTGCTTCTTCCTGATAGTCCACATCATTAGCATATTCAACTTCTGCCCATACAAAATTAGCAGGGAACAACTCCTTATTACCGTTCTCGTCAATACGATTGAATTGTAATGCGTATGGAATCTCGCCCAAATGCCACCCTGGACGATAAGCAAGTTTTCCACTTCCGCCCTGCGTGCCTTTACCACCTGCTTTTACTTGATTGCGTCCCGTCTTGCTCTGTCCAGCAATAGGAGCAGCATCAGCATCGAGCCATACACCCACGGGCGTTGCAGCCCCGTCAGGATTAGCAACCATAGGAGGATAGAGTTCTCCATTTTTCAAGACGAATACCTTATACCCTATGCCTGTTTTCTTCGGTGCAGCACTTTGACGGATGCGATAAAGCGTATCGCTGTCACGCAATAGTTCATCTTCATCTTCAGAAGTGAAAATATCAGAAGCAACCTCTACTGTCTCATCCATTTCTGCATACTTGGCTTCTTTCTCTGCCATCTCCTTCTTCATCAGCTCGGAATATTCTTCCAACTGCGATTTCGCTTGTGCCAATTCTTCTTCATACTCAAAAGGTTTTCCCTCTCTTGACAGGAGTTCTTTCAATTCGGCCTCATTGTGTTTCTTGCTTCGCTCAGCGGCTTCCAATCTTTCGGTAAAGTTTTTTCCTGTAATCACATTGCCGGTAATATCCTCAATGGCATTACGGAGCAGATTTTGACGTACAGGAACATCCTCGATACCAAGTTCTGTACATGAATAAGTCATTTTTCTCTCAACGTCATTGAACAAAGTTGTACCATCACGCATGGTCTGTCTTGTCAATTTAGTTGATACAATGAATGGGAAATTGCCTATCTGTATAGTCAGTTCTCGCTTTTGTTCCCCTGAAATATCACCGTCTTTCATCTGCTTCATTTCAGCAAGAACAGTCTTGTTGTGTTCCTTGAAGAAATCATCCATTGTATCAACAGAGGTAAAGCGATGTTTGCCGATTATAATCTCTTTGAATTGTTCATCGGGGAATGATACCCGTACAGCCTCCAAGGATCGGCTGTTATCCTCAATGCGCTTTTCAGCATCTTTGATAAAGGCTTTTAACCTTGGCTTGGCATTATGGATGTAGGCTTGGTCTGTTTCCCATTGCTTTTTACGGCTTGCATACTTGCGTACATTCTTTTCCGCATTGTTTTTCAGCATAGCATACTCACTGCCGGAGAGTTGTGCTATAGTATCTCCAAACACATCTTCTTCCTCCTCAAGCACACGGTTGGTCATACTGTTCGACATCATCTGCTTGCCATTCATAATACTATCGGCAATGGCCCCCTTTGTTTTCAGGCGTTGGTAGGCGGTTACGTCCAGACTATCCTCTACACCGAAACGCAAGATACGTACAGGTTTATTCATATCCTTGTGCAGATTTCCCTGTCGCAAAATACGTCCGTTACGTTGGGTATAGTCCATTGGACGGTTAGGCGCATCCAAATGTATCAGCGTGTGCAAGCGTTCCTGAATGTTCACGCCTGTACCGAGTGTAAAGGTCGAACCGAGAATCACACGCACCTCGCCACGGTTTACCTTTTCAAAGATTTCAAGTTTTTTCTTGACAGTCATTCCCGACCTCATTATCACAATCTCATCTGCAGGAACCCCCTCTGTAATCAGCTTATCCCTGATGTCATCATAAAGGTTGAAGCCACTCTGTTTGTTTTGGTAATTGTCGGCAAAAATGGCAACCGTACCTTTGTAATCGGCTGTTTCTTTCAGTGAGCGCAATGTCTGTCGAACGGCTTCATGAGTCTTACTGTTTACATCATCTTCGGCATCAGATTGTACCAATCGGGCATCCACGGCAGCGGCTTTGGCAATACCGTACATCGTGAGCGGGATGTGGCTGTTCTCTTTCTTCTCCTTTCCGCTCATCTGTTCATAATGTTCAAGTTCGTTCTTTACGAACTTCATGATGCTACGTAATGCGCGTGTCTGTGGCAGATAAAGGTCTTGTGCCTTTCCTCCCTCCATTTCGGGTATTTTGTCCTTTACGCCGCCGGCTTCTTTGGTTAGGACGGTATCGGACACTCCCGACCATATACGCACCAGTTCAGGCAAATTGACATACCCAGCAAAGCGGTTGTTCTCTTTGAACTTTCCACTTGTGGTGAACTCCAGCATCTGCTGAATGTTACCAAAGTTGCGCACAAAGTCATCAAAGTAATAGATACCGTACTCTTTCATCGTATCAGCGGGCATGAGATAGCGCATGAACGTCCAAATCTCTGCGGCGGTGTTGCTGATGGGTGTACCGGTTGCGAAGATTACGTTCCGTCCGTTGTTTTTTTCCAAGATAGCCTGTGTCTTCAGGAACACGCCTTGTGACTTCTTGCTGTATGACGGATCCACACCTTTAACTCCACGCTGCATGGCAGTGGCAAATCCGAGGTGCTTATACTCGTGCGCTTCATCTACAAGTAAAGCATCAATGCCCATATCGTCAAAGTTCTCCACATCGTCAGTTCGGCGGTCAAGCATTTCCATAGCTTTAACCTCTGCGTTCTGCAAAGCTACAGCACGTTTCTTTTCATCATTGGCGGTACGTTTCTTTGAAGCATTGTCTGCAAGTCCAGCAAGCTGCTCCTCCAATAATTCGATTTCCCGTTCAGCCTGTCGGGTAATCATATTTTTTCCGTCCGGGTCTTCTTCTTTCATCTTTTCAAGAATGAGCATCTTCTCCTCAATCTTGTCC
>JAUUNK010000399.1 GCA_030844565.1 Bacteroides ovatus | reverse complement strand
GGAGGTTTGTTTCTCAATTGCGGTGCAAAGATACAACTATTTATTTAAACTCCAAGCAAAATCTATCATTTTTATTGCAGTAATTGCACATTCATCTCCTTTATTACCCAATTTTCCTCCCGCTCTGTCTTCGGCTTGCTCCATAGTAAAGGTAGTAATGAGACCGTAAATCACTGGGATGTCGCTAGTTGCATTCAGTTCGGCAATTCCCTGAGTGACGCCCATGCAAACATAATCAAAATGAGGCGTATCTCCTTTTATTACGCAACCGATAGCAATCACTGCATCTACATCGCAATTTTCTATCATCTGATTGGCACCGAAAGTCAGTTCAAAACTTCCCGGAACTGTCTTTACTAAAATATTTTCCGGTTTCGCTCCATGTTTTTTAAGTGTGTTGACCGCACCCTGCAACAAAGCGCCAGTGATATTACTGTTCCATTCCGATACCACGATACCGAATTTCATATTCTCCGCATTAGGCACGGAATTAAAATCATACTCTGATAAATTATGTAAAGCTGTAGCCATAAATTTATAGGAATTAATTTGTAGGAGTTAGTTATTAAAAGAGGCACGGATTACACGGATTTCACGGTAATGATAGACATCCGCGCAAATCCGTGTAATCCGTGCCTTTGAAGGGTTATATAAAACAAAATGTTATTTCTTCAGCAATTTGGCTTGTTCGATGTACTTGTCGATGTCCATAGCCTGATATGACTGGAAGTATTTATCTTTAATCTTTGTATATGCCGACACTGCATCGTCATATTTTCCTTGCTTCACCAATATTTCTCCTGCCTGCAATAAGAATATAGGGCTCAATGTATTGTTATCAGCACGGTCAGCAGCTTTCAATAAAGTAGAGGCGGCTTTGTCCAATTGGTTCAGTTGGGCATAACAGTTTCCTGTTGCTCCCAGAATAGCCGGAGCCACCATTTCATCGTTTGCGTCAAAACTGCTTAGGAACTTGATAGCTTCATCATATTTTCCCAATTGTGCATAGCAAATACCTGCATATGCTTTTGCCAGATTAGCTGCTTTGGTTCCGCTATACTCATCGGCTACTTTGATGAAACCGATATAACCGATGCTATCGCCGTTAAGTGCCTGCGCATAAGCATCTTGCTCAAAGTACTCTTGTCCTTTGAACAGGGCAGCCTGGGCTTTTTCCTCACGGGGCTGTGCATAGAGGTTTTTGTACATAATGATACCTGCTACGATGATAATTACTGCAAGTACGCTTCCGATAATCGCGTTTTTGTTTTTAACAAGAAATGCTTCTGATTGTGTCAGTGCATCTTCCACATTCAAATGTTCGTTGTGGTTCTTTTGTTCTGCCATTTTTATAGTTTTCTTTTTGTTATTATTCAGACTTGGGTATTTCGACTCGCAAAAGTAGTTTTTTTATATCTACGAACGAAATTTAGAGCCATCTTTTTTCATTTTACATCGGAAAACCCCAAAAATCTTGCTATTTTTGTAAGCAAATTAATGTGTATATAATGATACTGAAACGCATATCCATACTTAACTATAAGAATCTGGAACAGGTGGAACTGAATTTCTCCGCCAAACTCAATTGTTTTTTCGGACAGAACGGAATGGGAAAGACCAATTTACTGGATGCTGTCTATTTCTTGTCCTTTTGCAAGAGTGCAGGAAATCCTATCGATTCGCAGAATATTCGCCACGATCAGGAGTTTTTCGTTATTCAAGGTTTCTATGAGTCGGAAGATGGGACTCCGGAAGAGATTTATTGCGGAATGAAACGCCGTGCAAAGAAGCAATTCAAACGAAATAAAAAAGAATATAACCGATTCTCTGACCACATCGGTTTCCTGCCGTTAGTGATGGTGTCACCGGGTGACTCGGAACTTATCGCAGGCGGTAGTGACGAACGGCGTCGCTTTATGGATGTAGTTATCTCTCAATATGACAAGGAATACCTCGAGGCGCTGATTCGCTATAATAAAGCATTGGTGCAACGTAATGCCCTGCTAAAAAGTGAAGTACCCGTAGAAGAAGAACTTTTCCTGGTGTGGGAGGAAGTAATGGCACAGACCGGCGAAATCGTTTTCCGCAAACGGGAAGCGTTCATTCAGGAGTTTATTCCCATCTTCCAGTCTTTCTATTCTTATATATCTCAGGATAAAGAAAAGGTGGGACTTTCCTATTCGTCTCATGCCCGGGATACTTCCTTACTGGAGGTATTGAAAGAAAATCGGGTAAAGGATAAAATCATGGGATTCTCTCTAAAAGGAATCCACAAAGACGAGTTGAATATGCTGCTAGGCGAGTTTCCCATCAAGCGGGAAGGCTCGCAAGGACAGAACAAGACATACCTGGTGGCACTGAAGCTGGCACAATTCGACTTCCTGAAAAGAACGGGGACTACCGTACCTCTGCTATTACTGGACGACATTTTCGATAAGTTGGATGCACTACGGGTGGAGCAGATTGTGAAATTGGTAGCGGGCGACAACTTCGGACAGATTTTCATTACCGACACCAACCGAGAACACCTGGACCGGATTCTGCAAAAAGTGGGAAGCGATTATAAAATGTTCCGGGTGGAACAAGGAGAAATTACAGAAATGGAGGTTACCGGGAGATGAAACGCAACGAAGCAACAAGTATAGGCGAATTGATTCGTCAATTCCTGAGGGAGGAAAGTCTGGAATCTCCGCTCAACGAGCAGAGGTTGCTGGATGCATGGTCCGAGGTGTTGGGTCCTGCCATTGCTTCTTATACCAGCAACCTATATATAAGAAATCAAACTTTATATGTACACCTCACCTCCGCCGTACTACGGCAAGAGTTGATGATGGGGCGCGAAATGCTTATCCGCAACCTCAATAAAAAAGTGGGAGCTACCGTTATCACCACCATTATCTTCCGCTGACTCCCGCTTCCTCTCTTCTCAGGGATATTCAGTAAATGTCTCTCCATTATCCTTCTCAAAAGGGTAAAGTTTGAAT
>JAUUNK010000061.1 GCA_030844565.1 Bacteroides ovatus | reverse complement strand
GTTCGCAGCGAAGATAGAGATTTCAATTATGAGCCAATTTTTGACTGCTTACTTTTCTCTGAGCCGTTCGCTCCAACGATACAATTGACTTGTTATCTGCATGGAAACCGCAAAAGTATCATCCCCAAAACAAGAACAGTACATCTGATTTAGGAATTTTCTCCTTCATCTTGTTCGTTATCCATCCATTTCCATATGTTCTGTTCGGATGGCTCCATGGTATTTGCCGAAAGGATACTGTGTCCTTCATGTAATTTCTTTATTACTGAACTTCTTCCTGTTTTTAATTTTATTCCAATAATCTTTATAAATTCGAATAAATACTTGGTTACTTCAAGCACACTCTGAAATATATCCCAACAGACAAAAACCGATTGTCATACAGTGCTGCCACCACATTGATCCGGTCTTTCCACACCGAATAGTTTGTTCCCACGTTCCACACGCCGTCATAATATTCTCCCATCAGATTTAGTCCGTTCAACGCTTTATTCCAAAAATCATCTTCAGTACGATTGAAACGGTAATTTATGCCTACCGTCACGCCGTGTTCGTTGTCAAAATCCAAACCGTCAAACTGGATGACTGAAGCGTGTAAACCCAATGTTCCCCATTTCTCAAAAGTAAAATGCTTGGTAGCAGCTACATAGAAACGGGTCAGATGATTGGTGCTTTCTCCTACATCTTGAAATGTAAGGTCACCGCCGCCTGCACTCTCGTGACTACCCGGATCATTCGCTCCCAGCACGATTTGTGGTGTCCATTGCTGCCACCAACCTTCTTTCCACAGACGCAAACGCCCATGAAACGAACGGTCTTGATTGGTAAATTTGCCCCAAGTCTGCTGCGGCCAGTAATTGCTGCCATGAATGCCTTTTACCAGCGTACAGGTATAAGCTATTTCCAACCATGGAAACAGCGTAATGTTCAGATAGTAGTTATAAGTATAAGGTTTATACTCATCATGGGCATTCCAATAGGCATCACGATAAATATTGTGGTCTATCATGCTGCCACCAATCATGACAGTCTTGTCTTTCTGCATTTCGGCTGTAGGAGAATAAAGCAGCCCTGATGTGCCGTAGGTATGCTGACCCAACATATTGGTCACCAAACAGCACAATATAATAAAAGAATAAAAATATTTCATGGAAAGTCTTCAGATTTTTGATCTTTTTCATGCATTATTGACTTTTCAGAATTGCGTTTTTACAAATTAAAACAGATTCAATACTTTTTCTACGATGTGGTGCATGTCATAATACTTATACTCCGCAAGCCTTCCACCGAAGATAACGTTCGTTTCCTTATCCGCTAGCTCTTTGTATTTCAGATAAAGCGCATTGTTCTTTTCGTTATTCACCGGATAATAAGGCTCGCTGCCTTCCGTCCATTCCGAACTGTATTCACGTGATATGACCGTCTTAGGGCAATTGTCCACATCCGTGCCGAACATCTCAAAATGCTTGTGCTCGATGACCCGTGTGTAAGGCACTTCCCGTTCCGTATAGTTCACCACCGCATTACCCTGGTAGTTCGGAGTATCCAATGTTTCCATCTCAAACCGCACCGTGCGGTATTCCAGTTTGCCGAACCGATAACCGTAATATTCATCAATGGCTCCGGTAAACACCACCTTATCCGCCAGAGCTTCCAATTCTTCACGATGAGCAAAAAAATCACAGCCCAACCGTGTATCTGCTCCGTCCAGCAGACGCTCTATCAACACATTATATCCGCCGATGGGAATCCCCTGGTATTTGTCATTAAAATAGTTATTGTCGAAAACCAGACGCACGGGCAACCTCTTGATGATGAAAGCCGGAAGCTCCGTACATTTCCGTCCCCATTGCTTCTCGGTATAACCTTTTATCAGTTTCTCGTAAATGTCCTTGCCGATAAGCGTTTGCGCCTGTTCTTCCAAGTTGCGTGGCTCGCTTACACCGTCCGCTTTCATACGCGCAATGGCTTCTGCCTTCTGCTCTTCTATCTTCGCCTTGGCTTCGGCAGGGGTGGTCACGCCCCACATCTGGTAGAACGTGTTCATGTTGAACGGCAGGTTGTAGAGCTTGCCCTTGTTGTTTGCCACGGGTGAGTTGGTGTAGCGGTTGAACTCCACAATCGAGTTGACAAAGTCCCACACCTTCTTATCAGATGTATGGAAGATGTGCGCCCCGTACTTATGCACATGGATGCCTTCCACATCTTCACAATAAAGATTCCCACCCAAGTGTGGACGGCGGTCAACCACCAGACATTTTTTGCCCTGTTCCTTGGTTTTGTAGGCAAAGACAGAGCCGAACAGGCCTGCGCCTACTATTAGGTAATCGTAATGTTGCATGAATAATACTTAAATTTAATGTGTTTTTTTATTTTATAGGTTTATCGACTCTGCGTATACTTCTTGCCAAAGAATTTAGCTGCTAAAAAATATTTAATCTTTTGGGGCCAGTTCTCGTTTCCCATCTGTATCATCTTTATCTCCTTATGTGAATACCCATTGGTCTCTATCCATACATCAAGCAGTAGTTCACTGATTCTGCCAAACAGACGGGCGTCAAAGGCAGGCAAGGAGGAGAAATCTATCTGTTTTTCTACTTTAAATAGAATGTCAAACAGCCAAGCGCAATACTCATCCGCATAACTCTTTTTCATGATGAACATGTTGAACATGTGTCCCCAAGTTCTTTTCATCACTTCGTTGAAAGCAGGCAGGTATTCCGGATAGTCTTTTGCGATAATCGCTTTTGTCTTTTCCAAATGTGAAATATCATGTGTGTGCTCGTAATGCGACCATAGCGACTCTATATAGTATCTCCGCTTCTGTGGCAATATGATGTCATGTTCTTTGCATAGCGCTTGGGCTTCCTCCTTTGTCAGCAGACATTGCCACTTATCTTTTCCGTGTTTCATTCCGAGGTATCTGCGGTAATGCACCAACCCGATATAATCGGCTTTCAGATTCTTCCAAGCCCAATAGATAGCAGTCAATTCACTGTAATAAGGATTCTTCTCCGAGATATTCTCTCCTTCATTATCAGGCTGATAGCCTAAATCCAAATCGGGATGCAGAGCCTTTCCTACCTGTACGGGCAGGTACACGTCACTCTTAGGCATCTCACACTGCTTGTGAGCCGCCACCAAAATCTTGATGTTCATAAAAAAGTTGGAAAATATAGTTTTAGAAATCAGTTATTTCTAATTAGAAAGTGTATGGAATTAATGGATGCCACATGGCGTCCTCTATTTCTTCTGTATAATAATGGCTCTTGTTTTTTGTCTTTATCCGCTGATGAAGACAAAACTTATTTTAATTTATCTACAACACATGCTCCTTCATAAACGGGATTTTCATCGGAATATACATGCAGTCTGATGAATCAGAGTGTGAACAGCAGGAAGAAACCTATGAAATTTAAGATGGGTACAACCATCTCTTCATTTATATTCAAAAACTTATAAACGAAATTGATGAATACAGGATGCATCAGATAAATGCCAAGACAATAGGGTGCCAGTTTGTTAGCTATGTTCCAATTCATATTCAATGACTTAAATAAAAGGAACAAGGCTGAAGCCAAACAGATTACGACAGGAGTAGCGTAACCGTAAACGTCAAGTCTATAATAACATTTCGTGATAATAATCCCAATACATAGGATAATGATTACAATCAGAAGCATTTTGTTCCCATAAATCTTTTGTGGAATTTTCCAACACAACCAATATCCCAACAAATAGATAAACAAATAAGGAGTGGAAAAAATCATATACCCTGTCAATCCAACTCCCGCGGCATTCAAAGTCGGGAATAATGATGACAGGACAAACAAACAGTCCTAAAGCAGCCAGCCAATCCTTATTCGAAGCTTTCACTACAAACGGCTTGATAACAGGTGTAATCAGATAAAGCCCTATTAACATATACAGATACCACATGTGTGCCCACGAATGTCCTGTTGCGAAATGTATAATACTATTAATTTCCCCCCCCCCCTCCCTGTTTGCTAAAATATGTTTCAATTAGGCACATAGGCAAGCCAAATATTACCAATGCCGAAACGATTCTTTTCACATATTTACGCCCAAACAAGCCAAAACCAACTTCTTTAGATGGGTTTAAGAATAAGGCGCCCGAAATCATGATAAAGACAGGGACACCGAATTGCATGGTATATTTATAACATGATAACCCAAATTGAGTATCAAGATTTGTGATTTCTCTCGCATCAAGTAATCTGGCACTGGTATGTAAAAAGACAACACTTAGAGTTGCCAATAAACGTAAACTGTTTAGATAATTGATTCGCATGATGAATACTTTCAATTAAAATATCTTCCTTCCACCCATTGCCCACTTAAAATAGCGTGAACAAAATAGAATGATAGGAATTTCTATTATCATAATTATGATACAACTTATAACGGCATAAATGTACCAAGCCCAAGAATAAAGTTCAAAAATCGGGAACTTATTAATAGTCATATTCAGTATGAAACCGTGTGTACACAATATAACAATCATACCGCAACTAAGCACATAAACCCACTTGTTCGGACGTTTCAATAAATGGGTTGAGACGATTGTCAATAGAGTTCCACACAGTCCGGTGAGATACATTAATAGAATATAATTCCCTACTTTACAGCCTTCTAATGAAGCAAAGCCATTGAAAAGAAAACCGATTATATAAAATACAAAGATCAGACCGATTGTCCAACGTTTGCGTTTTATCCAAGCTACTGTCTCTTTGTACTTTAATTTTAGCAGAAATCCAGCAAGGTAAAAAGGAAAACCAAGCAACGAACTGCCCAAATGAAAATAATTAGGTATTTGCGGAAAGTCCAATGTGTAATACAATGTCAGTGCTGTAATCCATATTATTTCTATAATAAGTAAAGACAAGAAATCTTCTCTGATTTTCAAGAGTAAGAACATAATGATTTTCATCCATATCAGGCTTAAGATAAACCAAGTCGGACCAACAGGAAAGTCCCCTAAGAATGTGCTTTCGAAAAAATCTTTTAAAAAGTCATATACCGTTACTATCAATCCATTTGTCTGTATATCCTTAATTTTCGTCAGCAAAGTCAACCCATTGAAGATGAAGAATGGAATCACTAATTGTTTTACAAGTGAAACACAAAACTTACCCCCCCCCAATTCTTAATTTATGTAAAAAGCCTGATAGGAAGAAGAAAAGAGGCATGTGGAATGAGTAAATAATTCCCTTTAATAACAGCGTGTTGTCTTTAACATGCCCTAATACGACTAAGTACATCCCTATGGTTTTGGAATAATCCAACCAATGTAAACGTTCTTTTTTAGATACAATAACTTGACTATCATTATTCATAGCATTTTTCATTTAGATTCAAAAACATATCTCCATTTTTCATAGATAACTTTCGGAGATAAATGCTCTTTTATGAACTCTCTATGTTTAGAGCACTTTTGTCTGAAATCAGGATGTTCTATCATATAAACCATGGCTTCAGACAATTTGGAAATATTTTCTTTTTCAACTAAAATGCCGCCTCCTTCTGCCAACAATTGTGCGGGACCTTCTGGACAATCGAATGCTACAGAAGGCATTCCCAAACTCATCGCTTCCACTAAAACCATGGGGAAACCTTCATATCTGGACGATAATACAAAAAAGGCACTCTTTGCAAACTCCCCATTTATATTATCCGTATATCCCTTTAAAAATATGTTCCTTTGCAGGCCGAGAGTTTGAATCTGCGACTGTAATGCATCTTTCAATTCTCCTTCTCCGAATATGTTCAAATGCCAATCCGGATACTTATCAAACACGTCTTTTGCTGCAGATATCAGCATATCAAATCCTTTTTGAGGATGCAGACGTCCTACAGCAATGATGGTTTTACTAGTTAAATCCAGTTTAAAATCTTCTTTAGCGATTGCCATATTAGGGATAGTAACTACCTTATTTTGCGAAAGATGTTTGCAGAATTTCGTCTGGTCTTTATCTGTCAATACGATTATCTTTTTAAAGAAAGAATAAACAAAGCATCTTAAAGCCCTGACTGGTTTCGGATACAAGTCATACTTGAAATGTTCACATCCTAATACATCTTTAGATTCTCCTGCCAACCATAACAAAGTATTGGCAAAAAAATTCTGGCTGATAAAGACATTCTCTTCATTCTTGTTTATTTGTGACCTAAAAAAATGTTTTAATGCCTTTATGCTATGATAAAAAGAACGTAATCGAGCTATATATCCGCTATCTATAGGATAGGGTTCATTCGATAAATAAACGATTCCGACTTCTGTCACAGGCTGGTAAGTAACCTTTTCTTTCCCTCTGTTGAAAGAAATAATAGTTACTTTATGTCCCTTACAGACAAACAAATTGGATAAATTGACAGTCACCCTTTCTGTTCCGCCTGTTAAGGATATGTCTTGGATAAAAAAATAGATATTCATAATATTCAAAAATGAAATATTAATGCAGTCTCAAAAACTCATCATAATTCTGTTTGATGACCTTTAATAGGTTCATCGCCAGTGTTACATATTCTTCATTTTTCCGAATAATACGTGCCGTATCAAAATCCGACATTAGTTGAGGTATTTTATCTATAATAGAAGCGAGTTGATTCTTATCCTCCAAGATAAAATGATAGTTCTGCTGATTATAATCTTTCAAAATTCTATATGTCTTAGAATCTCCTGTAGACGAGAATCGGTCTTTCTCCCAATCAATAGCGATTACAGGTTTACAATTACGCAATGCAAACAAAGAGTCATGAAAACGTTCCGTTATGATGATGTCGCAATACCTGAATATACCCGCCCATTCTTTCGGCCCAATTGTGTCTATTCGAATATCGGCATATGGATTGTAAACAGACGATGCAACTGTATAACCTTTTCTTCTTATTAAATCAGCCAGTTCTTTACGGTAAGGGAAATTGGGACTGAAATTATAAAAGGCTATTTTCTTTCCTTTCAGCTTGCGGACATAAAATTCGGGTAATTGAAATTCATTGATGTCCAAATAATAAGAAGGATCAGGTTGTTTATATACAGGGGTATTCACTCTCATTTTATTCGTAAACAAGTCTACTGTCAACCCATCACGCAATCCGATATAAATAAACTTATCGGCTATAAGTTTCAATCTTTCCAACAGAGATTTGTCGTTAGCGAAGTTGGCAGGTGACGCACTGGCTGCGAAAAAGACATGTGGGGCATTACACAATTCACTGGAACCCCAGTTTAAGCCCAATTGTTGGCTACCACCTGTTACCTTTTCCAAAATAGTATCACTTCCTACTACAACCAAATCATATTTCCGCAAGATAGATTTTGCTTTGTCTATGTCATAATCAAATAAGTCTATCGTAGGCGTATAGGAAAATACTTGTTGCTCCAGTTTTCTGTATTTCAACAAGCGGTAAGCCGCAAATGCCTTTTGAAGCAGAACGTGCCCAATAAAATCTTTCTTTCCACGCTTCCCCTTGTCCCATTTGAAGTCGGGGAAACTAAGGTAGTTGATTTCTGCATTGGGAAAGATTTTCAAAAGCCCGGTTCTCACCCCATATGCCTGCATAAAAGTTCCCGGATTCAAGCCACGGGAGAAAGTAATGACGAGAATTTTCATTGATTCCTATGTTGGTATATATTTTTTAAAATATCCATGACAAATAAATGCCTTCTTCGTTTTTCAAGGAAATAACGCATCTTTTTATATACTAAATACACAATGGCAAAAGCATCATATTTTTTGAACATAGATGCATATATGACATTGAATATGTAAGTTGGGACTTTATGATATATGTATGATAAGTTCTTTCGCTCCCATCTTTTATCCCATTCAATGTCACAAACTGCAATTTTCGGGTTATAAGGCAAGAAATCTTTCCATTCAGCTTTTTCTATATGTATATTCTCACTTGCTACCAATTCTTTCCCTTTATTGGAATGAACTAAAATAAGTGAAGCAGGTTGCTGATTTTCTACGTCCTTTTGCCAATAATCGCCTAAAGTCAAATCGCTATTTCTATGCAAATAAGCAAACTTACAATGATAACAGGAATAGCGGTTAGTTAAACCGGATAAGAACCCAGATATTAGCGGATTCCTATAACCAGCACATTCCTTCTCCTCATTATGCAAATAAGTTAAACTGTATTGCTGTTTTTCCCGAAATGATAAAATCTGGCTATTGGGGTAAATTTTAAAGAAACAATTTTGCAACAAGGTGGATGGGATTCCACCACAAACTAAATCTATAGTATATAAATTATCTTTTTTCGGATGATTGGAAAAGAACGACAAGATTCCAGCTACATTACATGGTAGACCAGAATATAAAACCCGTTTCCCTTCCTTTAGCTTTTCTTTAATAACATCATAAATTCCACTTTGGTCACTATACATATATTTTGAACCTTGCAATCTAGATATATCCTCAATCCTTTCAACAACAATGTGTTTGCACTCATTTTGTAGTAATGCAGCTCCTATAACAATTCCGCCACTCTTGACGAAATCATAGGCAACCGCTCCGAAAATACCACCAGAAGTTCCATTCGTTCTATAGCTCGCTAAATTACTCCAACCTTTATATGGAACTGTGGCTAAAAAATCATTGTTTCCATAGTCTTTCCCGTTTATAATGGGGCAGACTTTTTCACAAGCTCCACATTGAACACATCTATTTGGGTCTATGGCTATATAATAGTGACCGTCATTTTGCAATATCTTTTTTAAAGCTTTTTTTTTACAAGTTGCAACACATGCACAACATGCCGTACAATTCCTTTCATTTGCTAAAACAGGCCAACTCATAATCTATTAAAATAATCAACGTATTTTTTGACGATAGATTCTATAGAAAATTCTCTATGCACAAACTCTTTTTGTTTATCACACAAACTGCGATAAATATTTACATGATGATCTATTGCATATTGCATGACCGTGGCTAATGCATCCGAGTTTTTACTTTCAAATGTAAGTCCAGTTTCGTTGTCCGTTACAAATTCTTTAAACTGCTCAATATTAGAAGTGATTGTAGGCAAATTATACCTGAAAGCAACTGTGATGGCACCGCTTTGTGCAATGTCTTGATAAGGCATAACAAAATAATGGCTGTCTGCAAACAAGTCTGCGACATCTTCATTCGGAATACGTCTGATATATAATTCAAAATATTCGGGATGTTCTATCAAATCCTGATATTTTTCCCACTCTTGGCAAGCACCGGCAATTCTCACTTTAAAATTTGAATATCCTTTCCGCACCAATTTATTTGCTGCCTCTATCAGCAAATCCACCCTTTTATATTCAAGGATATTTCCAAAAAATAAAAAGCGTATAGGATAAGTGTGCAATTTGTCCGGCATTTCTTTTGGCTCTCCATAGTCTTTCAAGGCCAATGGAGCCATTAATACATTTTTCCCACTATAGAGGGAAACCAATTTGTTATATTGCCCTTTTGAAAAAACCTGTATGTTTTTGAAATAGGTGAGCCAACAAGATGTATATATCTTAGCTATTTTCTCCCATTTAGCTCCTTGGGGAGTCGTCACATTATGGCAAGCAGCTACACATTTATCTTTCGGTAAAAAGAATTTATAGAATAAAAGGGCGTGAGGCATACCATACAAACTTATATAGTAAATATCTGGATTAAAAGTCTTGGCTTCTTCTACAATTCTATAATAACTTTTCCATATTTTTGGGGAAACAGATCGACATTCCAGTTTTGTAAATGATATAAGAAGATTGGACTTATGTGTCAATCTATGCTCCACAAATTTCTTATTATCGATAATAGAAGCATTACGGCTAATTACTATCATCCACTTTATAGTGAAAATTTGGCTTAACCTGTCAACAATCGGCAAGTCTACATCGATATAATAATCTGGAGTAATCCAACTTATTTTCTTTTTCATCATTTTCTCTTGTCTATAGCAACATATTTGTTTCCACAAAAAGCCACGGCTTTTCCATAAGCACAAGGACCTTTATGGCTTGTATTATAAGCCAGCAACGCCAACTCAAACTCATTGACGGCCTGTGCAGGAGTACACTCCCCTTTCCACAAAGTGGAGAGCGGGAGTTTGCCTTTTGTCAATACATCTTGAATACCCAATTGTCTCACGATGATATTTCCAATCTCATCTTGCCATCCATCATCCAATAAGATCTGCCTAATAAAATCATTAATATCTGGAGTTTCTGTTGTATCCAAATCATACGAGAGGACTGTCACGCCAGGAAGAGCCACCTCTAAGTCTTTTACTTCCAATTCATTCATTTTTACTATCTTTTTAATTACAACTTTAATATTAACTAGTCTTGACAGAAATCATATCTTGACAATATAATTGTAATAGGTTCATTTTCTAATAATGATACCTATAAACAAATTAATGACATTGTAAAATGTATACTTTAACTAAAATATGGTTTCCGTATATTATGAAAATATGCGAATCCAGTACAATCATAATCGAGGTTTTGCTGACGTACGCCTACTTTCTTTGCAGGTATGCCGGCATACACACCATAAGGCTCACAGTCCTTTGTTACAATGGCTCCGGCAGCAATTACAGCACCTTCTCCGATACGTACACCTTTCAAGATAATTGCGTTTATTCCAATCCAAACATTATCTTCAATGAATATTTCTGCGGCTTCATAGTCGAAATGCCTTGAGTTGTAGTTATGGCTTCCAGATACTATTTTTACACAATGTGATATAGAAACATTATTTCCAATTGTGATGCCACCACGTGCGTCAAGCATACATTGCCTGTTAATATGGCATTTCTCACCTATTATTAATCTTGTAGAACCCAAGATATAGTATCCCATATCAATAATCGCTCTTTTCCCTATTTTCACACCTAATAGTTTCATATATACTTTTCTTATAAAGAAAAAAGGAAAATAAGAAATTAAATAATTTAATATAAATCGCGTGAATATTTGCTTAAATGGTGATAAACAGCTATTAATGTTCATATGATTTAAGTTGTAGAAATTTGTGTCGGAATGGTTGAAAACTTGATGTTATTATCATGGTTTTTCAAAAAGTTCAATCCATCTGCCTCCTATGGCATTTATGTCAAATGTTTGGCTTTTTCTAATTGCATTTGCTGATATTATTGACATTTTCTCTATAGGTTGAGACAAGTATGACATGACTTTTTTTGCATAACTATCTTCATCGAAAGCGGGAACAATGACCCCATTGATACCATCATTTATTATATCATATAAAGAGGGAAATGAGTCAAAAGCAAATGGCACACAACCGTATTGCATTGCTTCCACTAAGACCATGGGGAAACCTTCATAGTTGCTTGTCATACAAAGAATTGGGGCTCTTTTATAGTATTCTGTTGGATTTGTAAACCCATGAAATGTAATACGTTTCAGGCACATACTATGAGCCATTTTCTCAAAAAAGACCTGCTCTGTACCACCACCAACTATTTCAAGTTTATATTGGACGAGCTTGTCCTGCAATATTTTCCAAATATTCAAGAGTGATTGAAACCTTTTTTGACTGGAATTGATTCTTCCAACATATAGGATAATTTTTTCTTTCTCTGTTGAACGTAATGAGTATTTGTTATCGATTACTAAAGGATTTGGCAATGCTATTACGTTTTCTGACTTAAACTTATATATATTCAAAAGGTCTGTTCTAAAACTTTCCGATAAGATTATTATTTTCATTCCATTTCTATTAAGCCTTTTGAAAGAAGCATTAAATCGTACACATTTACGTATATTACCAGTAATTTTGTCTATCCATGTTCCTTTCAAGCATTTAGGAATGATTGAAACACTTTTCCTAAAAAGTTTTGATGGAACGTTATGCACATGAAAAAAAACCTTTATATCTTTTAGATGAGAAAAATATCTATATAATTCATAGTCAACAAATGGATATATAACAATGTTTATTTTATTTTCCTTCATTATTTTATCCAAAGTCTCAATATATTGCGGACTACTTATTGGCGCATCCACATGAAATGCCTTGGTGTATACAGAATTTTCATCATATGATGACGATATTCTATACACCGCATATACATTGTATCCATGAGAAGTAAAATAAGGGGTTAGATTATGATACACCCTTTCTACTCCCCCGGAAGTAGGATCAATGGCATTGGCAAATGTAATGATGATATTATTCATAATGAATATATTTTTCTATAAGTGAAGAAAATCGGTCATATTGTATTTCTGGAGCGAAAAGACGTGCTCTTGTCTTTGCAGCAACAGCCATTTCCGACAATTTTATAAGATTCCCTTTTAACTCTTTAATTGAAGCAGCCAAATTTTCAGCCAAATTACTATTGTTAGGAAGAACAACTGCACATTTTTCATTTACAACTTCAACCATACCTCCAGATTTTGTAATAACGACAGGTTTCCCACAAACCAAAGCCTCCAAACAAGTCAATGCAAAAGGCTCTTCCCATATTGAGGGAAATGCACAAAGATTTGCAATATTATAATATTTATACATATCCTTATACTCCACAAAGCCTGTAAATTTCACCCTATTACCCAATTGTTTGATTAGTGGCAACAATGACTTCTCAAAAGAAGACTGGATTGATGAAGAAAAAAAGTAACTACCTACAACAAGCAACTTTAAATCACAGATATCCGATAATAAGAGCATAGCCTCCAGCAATTGTTTGACACCTTTAAATTCACGTAATCTGCCAGAAAACATAATGATAAAATCTTTATCATCGAATCCTAACATTTTACGTAAACAAGATTTTTCCTCATCAGGCATAAATTGCTGAAACAGAGAAAAATCGATAGAATTATAAAGTAATTCAATATTTTTACAATATTTTCCTTCGAATTGCTGTAGATTTTGACATATAAATTTGGATATTCCCATATACAAATAGGTAGATTTGGCACTTTGAATAGTAAAACGTACAGCAGTTCTCGGAGGAATATTATGTACTCGCTGAATTATAGGCAATCCGGTCTTCTTCTTTAGATAATGTGCACTATACGAAGTTCCTTCCAATATAATTGCAGCATAATCACCTTTGTTCTTATTTACATTTTTAGCGATTTGCCTATGCAGTAAAAAAGGATGATAAAAACCTTTTGCCCTTAAAGATACATAATTAACTAATCTTGTAACAAAATGATTTATCGCCCCCCTATGGTCATGTGTTTTTACAAAACAAAAAGATGTATAAGAATATAGTTTTGCTGCCTCCAATGCTTTCTCATCGTATATTGAATAAACTTCAAATAAGAACTTTTTTCTTTTTTCATTTTCTTTGATTAAGAGTTCTATTAAAGTTTCTACGGCTCCACCACGTACTGCAGGAAGAGGTAAAGTGCCATTATTTACTACTATTATTTTTTTCATCTGAATACACGTGTATTAAATATAGAACCATGCCTTGTATCAAGAAACAACCTTGACGAACAAACTCAGCAGATGTAAAACCGCAAGCCAATAGATAGCCAAACCATAGAGTCAAATATAATTTGTTGCGAGGTACTTTTGTAAAGAATGCTTTTACTGAATACCATACCATTGCTATCAAGCTCATAAGTCCCATCATCCAGCTCATTCCAAGAATACCCCAATCATAATAATGAATGCCAAATGATTCAAGATTGTCATAATATCTACCATAATTACTGATTATAAGCCTATTAGGAATACCTGATCCCAAGAGAAATTCGATAAAGTTCGAGAAGTGTTGACTATAATAATAAAACAATGTTGTATATCGAATATAATCTTTATTCCCGAAATTTTGATCGTTCTCTTGTCTTTCCAGCATAGCTGCGAAAGTTTCTTGTCCAAAGGTCGTTAACGAGAATCCCCATATAATGATGAGAAGGACGATTATTCCTACAATTAGCCTATAAGAAAATCCGTTAATTTTAACAATCATCCATATTGAAAATAGAATAGAGAAAAAAAGTAGTGTTCGGAAACCAAACAACATCATTACCACAGCTGCTAAGACTACAAATGCGAGATATTTATAATTTCCTAAAAGAAGTTTATTCAAAGAATAAAACAAACCTATACCAACAAGGCTCATTCCAGGCATACGAATACGTCGCAGTAGAATATCCAATCCTTCATTAAAATTATCTCCCGATAATATAAATACAGGTTTAGGGAAGACAATAACTTGGTAAATATAGCAAACACAAAAAATAATGAACATCCAAAAAATCAGTCTTTCAACGACATTGGGAGATAATCTTATTTTAAACAACACAAAATAAATTACAATTGCACCATAAGTGACATAACCTGGCAACGAATTAAACAATGATTGTCCATGAAATAGCAAACATGAAAACATGCTTAATATCATGCTAATCATTAATATGGATACGGGGCGTGAGAATGTTGTATCTTTATTGCGCAGAAAAAACCAAACACCAACATATACAATAAACATCACTCTTGAAAGAGGAAGTAAGCCAAACAATCCATCGCATAACCAAAGGAAAATTGCTAATATAACGATGAAAGGATAATTATTTTTTTTAAATATCAAGTCAGTCATTGAAAGACAAAAAATCTTTTGATTTAACAATCATATTAGACAAATTCCAAGCTTTTTCCAATATGGGCATATCTATATCCCCTTGGCTTTGCAGAGTTATCGTACTTTGTTTCAGACCTATGGTATTCAACAAATCTATAGCCCGATAATCGCCAGCCGTATTAAACAACACTGTTTTTACCGGTTTGTGAAATAACACGGCAAAGGCTGTTCCATGAAACGATGTGGTTACTACGAATTTTGCATTTGCAAAAGCACCAACAAATTGTTGAGGGGAAAGCATTGAATATCTCTTTTTTCGTGGGAAAAAATCAGCTTCAGCTGTAATCTCCATGATCTTACAATCATTGGATATACTTAACTGTTGTGCATATCTCAATACATTTCTATCTCTTTTCACCTGATATACCAATATATAGTTTTCTTCTTTAAAAGGTTTTTTACTAAAACGTAACCAATCTTCTACTGATAAAAGAAACACTGGATCAAGTACTTGAATTATTTTTTTATTTGTCAATGTCTGTAATTGTTCTTTAAACAAAGATTCACGCACCGATATCTTCGAGAAACGTTGCAACACACCTTTATATGCTTCTAATCCTTGCTGATTAGGCTTAATTTCAGAACTGACAGCATAGGAAATATATTTAGCATCCGTCTGAATTTCTGCCGTATAAAAAGGGTCTAAGCCATTTGTTATTTTAGGATTCCAAATTTGGTCACTTCCACATATTAAATAATCATACCCTTCAATGTGTTTGTCCCTCCAAGTATATATCTTAGAAGAGGTTGGCAATTCTTCAATAAATCTATAAAAGATATTTGCACGTTTCTTTCTGAAGAGCAAGAACGGAAATATTTTCACTAAAAACTTTATTTTCCCCAAAGGAGACATTTTCTTTATTCTTGCATAAGGTATCATGCCATGAGCAAACTCTATGGATTCGGGACGATAATCTACTATTTCAGCATCATGCCCAATGTTTTTAAGGTATGTAACCAAAGCATAGGCTTGTAAAACAGCCCCATAATTATGTGCTCTGTGAAATGTAAGAATTCCTATTTTCATAATCGGACTATTTCCCGTAATACTTTTCTGCAAAATTCACGTGTTTTGTTTATGATGCCTCCATTCCCATACTTTCTGACCACATAATTAAACCCTTTATGCTCATAATCAAACGCGAATTCATTCTTTCTTGGATTCCCCTCAGATGGGTGTTGGAGATTAAGTTGCAGGGCTTTTTCTAATGGGACTTTCTTGAAAACCAAGTCAACAGAGGCTTCTCGCAATATTTCTCGTCCTTTGGGGGTGTTGCATAACACAAGAGAAATTCCCTTATTGTCTTTATTCATTTCAGGAACAGTTCTCTCATATCCCCAAAAATCTCCTATTGTTATATCAGAGGGGCGACTAAGATTGCAAAACTTACAACATTCGCATGAAGGTCTTGTGCCTAAACCCAAATTAAAAAAAACACGCAATTTATAATCCTTGTAAGTTTTCCCATTTGCGAGCTTGAAACTTTCAAGATGAGTTTGATACCAACCAATAGATTTGTCTCTAAACTCAAGGCTGACCACTCTTGATTTGCATTTTCTTTCTACATAAGCAAGATAATCCTTCCATATTTGCGGAGCAGGTACGGAATGACAAATTATATCTATCAAAATCAGATTCTGAGATAGCTGATTACCTATGTAACTTTTCAAACCTGCTGTTTGGCATGGAGTACCTGAAAAAAGAACTAACTTTCCAGCCTTTAAATCGTTCTTTACATTTCGGAAGACTCCTGTCATATCGCTCTGTACATATTTACTACCTCTGAATGCATCTCTTTCTTCTCTGGTGGTAGCTCGTTTATGAACAACAACAAAATGACCTTTATAACCAGCTCCATAGATGACACCTCCTTTACCTAGTATGTAATCAGAAAATGCCACAAATGCAGCTCCACTACGACTATATCTTAATTTCGTTATATCCTTATGCCGTGCGGCGTATGCATCCGGTTGGGGCAGGTTGAGGCTCGTGTCATAATGGTCATTGAAAGCGCAAACCTTCTCACACAGCCCGCAATCCACACATTTATCTTTATCCACTACCGGATAAAGAAAGCCTAATGCATCTGGCTGCATCGTAATGGCATCATGCGCACAGATGCTGGCACAAGCCGTACAGCCACAACACTGTGATTTGTCTGTAATCTGAATCATTTGATTATATGTAAAGTTTTTAATGTTCTGTTAAAAAGAATAGTTACCATCAAGATTATGAATGGTGAATAATACAGATAAATGTCTTGCCATATATTGGACAAAAATTTGTTTACTACAGAAAAAAATGTTATGAACAACGGATGAAATATATATATGTATAAAGAATCTTTTTCGCCTAATGAAGAAAAGGCATTGGCTTTTGATTGTTTTAAAGACAAAAACAACGTGAATAATGAAACCGCCAAGAAAGTAGAACTGATGTAATGGTCTCTGGTTGAATTCATGTTAAGTTCCGTAAGCAACCTGTTTTCTAACAGAGAAGTTAATGAAGATAAAATCCCCCCCCCTAATGCTAATAATTGTAAATGGCTAAAATTCAATATGCGTTCTTTCTGTTGTTTCAGCAGCATCCCTATCGTAAAATAAGGAAGCCCTACACATGCGAAATTACGCACCCATATAAAAGGGAACTCTTTATGCCATAAGACCAAGCTGTATTTGCCAAAGCACAAATCCAATAACAAAAGAACAGGGATTGCCCAATAAATATAGCCAAGCTTATTACGTCGCTCTAAAAAGAGGATTATAATCAGAACATATAGGTATGCACCTATATACCAGAGATGGAAGCCAAAAGGATTTTCATTCAGTAAAATGAATTTACCTAAAGATTCCAGATTCAAGAAGCTAAAATCATTATTCTTGAACGCAAAAAGGAATTTCACAGCGGCAAACAGCAACGTACTCCATATTAATATCTGAACCATTTTCTTGATGCCTCGCCTTAAATGCCCTTCCAATTTCAGTTTGTCATTTGTAAAAATCAGATAACCTGAAATCATGAAAAAACATGGAACGGCACATCGCGTAAGAGGTAATATGTATTCTTGATAGGGAGTACGTACATGAAGAAATATAACCAAGACGGCACACAAGAATTTCAAAGAGTCTATATTATACAACCGTTTCATCTAATTTTATGAATTATTATATGCAATTTATCTGTAATAAACTTCCGTTCAATCTTGTTGCAACCTATATAATAGATAGTAATTCCCGTACAAATGAAGGAGACAAGACTTGACAATATAAAATTCAGGAAAGATTCCATAAAAACATTCGTCATTAAGAATGGAAGAACAGCGGCAATGACTGTCACAACCAATACATTTACATAGACTTTCTTCATATATTTCCTGACGGAAAGGCCAATCATTTCCCGTAACATCAACAGGCGTGCCGCAAGACAACATTGGGAAATAACTATAGCTACCACAAGTACCACTTCCGGGAACATCTCTATACGCAACAGGATGTAGGAAACAGGCAGGTTAATCATCTGCAACCCACCTACCACAAGCTGGTAGTTCCGTATACGTCCCGTAGCAAGCATGGCAGTTATCAACGGGTTGGAGATGGATTCACTCATGGCAAACACCAAGACCAGTTGCACGAACAATACGGCATGGTCGGGCACAATTTTCAGCCAAAGCCCTAATATATAATGTGTGTTAATCAAAACCGGAAGGGAGAGCAGCAAAAGCATATAAAACGAAAGCCTTGCTCCCTGAAAGATTAGAGTCATCATGTATTTACGGTCACCTGCCGCATACGATTTGGTAATTTGCGGGTTTAGCGCCGTCATGAAATTGGTAACAAAACCGCTGATAGCATTGTTTACCTGAAACGCAATTCCACGTGCCGCATTGGCAGCCGGACCGCAAAAGAGGTTGATGACCACATTTCCGCCTTGATCTCGTAACACAGCAGAAGTTGCACCAATAAAGTTCCATCCGGCAAAGCCGAACATATGTTTCAACAAATCCCTGTCGAATATGAAATGATACGTGCATTCTTCAAAGTGTCTCTTGCAATAAACCCCGTATGCCAGGCGGACTATCAATGCAACCGCACACATCAAAATAGCATAGAATATCAGCTTGTCCATAGGTGAAATTACAATCAGGAAAACAATCGCCAGTTTTCCTATGGCTTCCAATATACTGATATAAGCAAAAGCAGACATTCGTTCATGGGCAATGATGCTTGCATTATATGGAACGCTAATCAGATTGACTGCGAACGTCAATATTGAAAATTGAAATACCCAGTTGGCTGCTGTTATTCTTACATCAGGAATATTCATCTTCATGTTCAAGAACCATACGCCTATTGCTTCAGCCACTACAATAATTAATATGGCTAGCCCTATTTGAATAGTAACAGATGAGGAGAATATTTTTTTCAGATTCTCCTGATTGCCTTTTCCTAATTCGTAAGTAATGAATCGGGTAATAGCAGCAGACAACGAACCGGATAGCATAGAAAACATAGCCACTACACCGCCAACCACATTATAGATACCGAAATCTTCCACACCTAAAGCATTTAGCACAACACGCGAAGTGTATAGGCTGACAGCCATCATGAAAAGCATGCGGAAATACAGCAGTAATGTGTTCTTGGCTATGCGTTTATTGTTTGCTGAAGTGTCGGTCATAAGATTTTAAAATTGCACATCCAATTTTATGCTTTCAATATTCAACAACCGTTTGAATTCCTGTTTCTTCTCATCTGTCAATGTCGCATCATTGTTAATCCACTGTTCCGCAAATCGCATTTGTGCTTTTGCCGCATTGACAATGTCATTACGCATAGATTCTATTATTCCCCTTTTTTCTGATGAAGTTTCAGCTGAATCTAATTTTTC
Source organism: Bacteroides ovatus (assembly GCA_030844565.1). Classification (GTDB taxonomy): domain Bacteria; phylum Bacteroidota; class Bacteroidia; order Bacteroidales; family Bacteroidaceae; genus Bacteroides; species Bacteroides ovatus_A. The sequence goes on along the minus strand of JAUUNK010000061.1, from coordinate 4,377 downwards.
TTTTAAATCTTTATTTGTCATGATTTTATGTATTTAATATTTAATCCTTTCTAAAAATATCCCGTGTATACACTTTCTCTTTCACATCATCCAGACAAGCGTCATAACGGTTGGCGATAATCGCCTAGCTTTGCGCTTTGAAAGCGTTCAAGTCATTTACCACTTTACTACCGAAAAAAGTACTGCCATCCTGTAAAGTAGGTTCGTAGATAATCACCTCTGCACCTTTTGCCTTTACCCGCTTCATCACACCTTGTATGGAGGATTGGCGGAAATTATCGCTGTTCGACTTCATCGTCAGGCGATAAACGTCGATAGTACACTTGCGCTCCTCGTTGGGGCTGAAATCGCCACGGTTGTAATAATTGTAATATCCGGCTTTGGTCAGCACACGGTCGGCAATGAAGTCTTTTCTTGTACGGTTGCTTTCCACAATCGCCTGAATCAGGTTTTCGGGCACGTCGGCATAGTTTGCCAGGAGTTGCTTGGTGTCCTTGGGCAGGCAATAACCGCCGTAATCGAAGCTGGGATTGTTGTAATGCGTGCCGATGCGCGGGTCGAGGCAGACGCCGTTGATGATGGCTTGGGTGTCCAGCCCTTTCATCTCGGCATAGGTGTCAAGTTCGTTGAAGTAGCTGACACGCAAGGCCAGGTAGGTGTTGGCAAAGAGCTTCACCGCTTCGGCTTCGGTCAGACCCATGAAGAGGGTGTCGATGTTTTCCTTTATCGCCCCTTCCTGCAAGAGTGCGGCAAAGGTGCGGGCAGCTTCGTCCAAACGGGTGTTGCCTTCGGGACGTCCTACGATGATGCGGCTGGGATAAAGGTTGTCGTACAATGCCTTGCTTTCGCGCAGGAATTCGGGCGAGAAGATGACGTTCTCCGTGTCTAATTTCCTGCGCACACTTTCCGTGTAGCCCACAGGAATGGTACTTTTAATCACCATAACGGCACAAGGATTGACGCTCTTCACCAACTCAATGACTTCTTCTACATGGCTGGTGTCGAAGTAGTTCTTCACCGGGTCGTAGTTCGTCGGTGCGGCAATGACCACAAAGTCTGCGTCGGCATATGCCTTCGCTCCATCTAAGGTGGCAGTCAGGTTCAATTCTTTTTCAGTAAGATACTTCTCAATGTATTTGTCCTGTATGGGCGATTTACGCCGATTTATCAGTTCTACCTTTTCAGGAATCACATCAACAGCCGTCACTTGATGATGTTATGCCAGCAGTGTGGCAATGGAAAGTCCTACGTAACCGGTTCCGGCTACGGCTATTTTTATATTCTTATCCATGATTATTATTTTATTTGTCTTTTCATGTGACCAATTGTATTTTCTCCGTCTTTTACTACAAGCATCCTCTCATGAATTTGCACTGAGAAACCATAAAAGGCCGTTTTTCCCGTATTAATGAAAGAAACTGGGAATGACATAATAAAGGTCTTGTTTACAATATAACCGTCTACCGCTACTTCTATTTCAGAACTGCCTTTCATATATTCTTTAATTGTCGGAAGCTATAAAGACTGTGACCACGGCTGTTGCAAATGACCAGAATTTGTGGAAAAGCAGTTCTGAAAATATCTTTTTCATCATTCGATACATATTCATTATTCAAGTTGATAATTCATTCACCGGCATTGCCATCCCATTCAATCATCTCGATGTCTTTTCCACAAGTTTTATTCCGTTTCTTTGGACAATTGCCCGTGGTGTGGGGTAGGAGTATGTTACTAAACATATGACCATTTTTACTGGTTATGATTCACTACAATTTTTAATTCGTCGTGTGAAACCGGGCGTTTACAGCGAATTTGTCGCAACTGTTTAAAATGATAAATTTACAAACGGAACTAGCGAACCACCCTTTATGGCAGCTTCACTACTACCTTGTTTCCGGATACCTTTGTTCCTGTGACATCGCCTTTCATGCTGATTTCTATATCAGAGTATTGCGGTTCAATCATCATTGTGCCGTCAATGGCAATGACACCCCACTGGCTGTAATTCTTCTCCACGGCGCAATACCTGCCTATGGGAGGCCTGACATTGCGGTATATCGGAGGAATGGTGATACGCTCACCGACTTTCAGCCCCCATTTCATCCCTGAACGGAACGGAACAGCCTCGCCCGACTTTTCCAGAAGTTGCCGCCTCTTTTCCATTTTCTCGGATTCCGCCATATTCCGTATCTCCCTCGCACGCTTTGCCAGTCGCTCCATCGCGGCCAAACATTTCTCTCCCTCCTCTGCCGGGAAGTGACATCCGATGTATTTTTTTTCCCCACAGTCTGTCACATGATAGTATTTCCCTCCGATGTCCGTCACGATGATGCTTCCATCCGCCAACCATCGGCGTATCCAATAGTAACTGTCATGATCACCACCGAGGAGACAGGCATATCCCCATGGAAAACCAGCCATATGCGGATCGTCAATATAGCATTGGACGGAAGCATTGTAATCAAAAATCGCCACATAGAACTTGTGGTCATAAATATAGCCGCCGCTCAGGTTCAGTTTGCTTGCATACAGATTTTTTGTACGGCTGTAATACATGCGACCGACTTTCAACATCTCCACATCCCCGAAACGCTTCACCTCAGGTTTTTCCCTGTATGACCGCAGGTTGTAAAGATCTATATAATCAGACCTGCCGTTCGGTTTCTGCACGGTCAGGAAATTGTTTCTCATGAATTTCATGGACTGGCAATACCCTTCCTTCCTTATAATCTCACCACAGGCGTTTACCAGTCCGCAGTTCTTGTCCGAGAGCCTCACCGCTGCCATGTCATGCCGGATATCGAAGACTGTGACGAATACCGGGGCCGTAATCTTATTTCTTCCCCGGCATAGCCCCCATAACCCGCTGTTCTTGTCGTGCCATGCTCTAAGTTCCGGCCTCTTGCAGGGATTAGGAGTTTTTTGCAAAGCTATAGCGGAAAGCAGCCTGTCATGGGAAACGATCATTTCCATACCGAAGTCCTGACATAGATCTTCCGCGGTGACAGTTTCCGGACTTGTTCCGTTTCCATGCCGGATGGTCCGTATTCCCCTTCCAGCCATATCCCCACGGAACATCGCTTCCCAGTCCCATGCCATGGTGGGCAGACCGAACACACGGTAAAGCCCCACGTTGTCTATCAGCACACATGTTTCCTTACCGGTTGATTTTCTCAGTCCGCGCCCGGCCTGTTGCAGATATTTGGCCAGTGAGAGTGTCGGGCGTGCCATCTGCACGAACTCCACATCGGGGCAGTCAAATCCCTCGCTGAAAACGTCCACATTTACCAGTACCTTTATTCTGCCTGTCTTGAAATCCTTCACCATCCGTCCGCGTTCAGCAGCCGGTGTGTGACTGTCTATGGCTGCGGCGTCCAGTCCTTTTCCACTGTAATACGCCGCGATGTTCCGCGCATGGTCGATACTGACGGCATAGACGATCCCCTTCTTCCCGTCCGCATACTCCAGAACGCTCCGATACAACTGATCGATGCTTGTGTGACGGTTCAGTACGTCATTCATCTCCCTTACCTGGTAATCACCATCTGCACCGCGTTTCTCCAGCGAGTCTATCAACCGTTGCTCCCTGCTGTTTGCACGTATCGAGACATAATCAAATGACGACAGCCACCCTTTCCTTATAAACTCCGCCACACTCCATGAGCATACCAGCGAGTCGAAAAGGTCCGTGAACCCGGTGCGTCCCATCCGGCAGGGAGTAGCGGTAAGTCCGAGAAATTTTGCTTCCGGACACCAGTTCCACAGCATCCGGTAAGTCCTTGCCTGCGCATGATGCGCCTCGTCGATGATGACCAGTTCCGGTTTTTCCACCACATCATCGTAATGCCGTGTTAGCCATTGTATGGACATCACCCTGACGCACCCGTCAGTCAGACTTGTCCCGTATTTTGCAACGGTCTTTTCTATCTGCTCCACAAGCTCCCTGCGGTGTGCGACGATCCAGACCGTCCTCTTTCCATCAGTGAGAAAACTGCTTACCACCGCCGCCAATACATGGGTCTTGCCGGTACCTGTAGGCATCTGCACCATCACGCTGCGGTGCGTCCGCCATTCCTCCGAGAGACGCTGTATAATATCTTCCTGATAGTAATGCAGACATACGGTTTTTGCCATATCGTTTTCGATTAAAGCTCCGGGAACAAGCGCTCTCGTTCCCGGAGCTCCCCCTGCACTTTTCACAAAGGACAAGGGTTCTGATCTAACATTAGTGCCGGCTATGTTCCATTTCCGGCCGGCAGACGGAAATAACAGGCTGCAAAAACAAAGTTTTTTAACTGCTAAATTACTAAGGACCCTCATCGAGAAGGATCGTTAAGAACAGCCCGTTTTACTAATAGGCATTCTTCTCGCCACGGA
>JAUUNK010000398.1 GCA_030844565.1 Bacteroides ovatus | reverse complement strand
CTATCAACCCCTTTTCTTATAGAGGCTTACAAATGGAGATACTCTTATTGTGAATTATGCTTTGCACTTTTGGGTGTTTTACATTCTCAGCTCATTTCTTGTCACGACTTTTTCATTTAAACTTTGATTTAGTGGTACCATCCCCCTACCCATTCCAGTGCGGCATGGGAGCTAATCCTGTTGTTGATAATCAATAATTTACGAATATATCCAATCTGAGTTTTTCTCATTTTTGAGCCAGAAAATGTAACACCTTAGTGAAGCTTACCGATAATTCCCTTGTTATCTCAGCCGTACCTTTTCGCTGTAAGCATTCGATTAACTATAGGTGCAAAACTTTATATACAACACTATCGGCTGTCACTATAACCCTAATAGTTGCAGTCGCTATTTTTTTGTTGAACCTATATAGTTGCAGGCAACATTAGTTGGTAGATTCTACGTTTTGCCTTGTCATTACACTTTCGGGGTGTTGCAACTTCCATTTGTGTGGGAGTAGATACAAGAGTTCCTCACGGTTTGCCTTTTTATGATAAGGCATCCGGGCGATGATATCATTCAGATAATCCCTGGGGTTGACATCGTGTGCCTTGCAGGTGGCAAGCAGGGAACATATGACCGACATATTAACCGCTGCTTCGTGGTTGCCACAGAAGAGGTAATTCTTCCGTCCAAGCGTGATGGGACGGATGACATTTTCAGCCAGGTTGTTATCCCAAAGCAGGCGTCCGTCTTCCAGGCATCTCATCATGTTGTCCCATCTGGTATAGGCATATGTGATGGCTTTGCCGGCCTGCGAGCCGGGGCTGTACTTGATGCCTTCCGTTTCCATCCACACTCTCATGGCATCCATGACGGGTTTGGCCAGTTCCCGGCGTTTCGCCTTGCGTTCATCGTACGACAAGCCGACCTCGTAACAGTGGTGGTCTATCTTGTATATATACTGTATCTGGGTCAGCCCATGTTCGGTCATTTCCTTATTTTCGTCAAGAGCCTGTTCAAAATAACGGCGGATATGCACCAGGCAATTGACCAGCCGCACACCGGGGTTGGTCTTGAAGGCTGTTTCATAGCCTGCAAAACCATCGCATTGAAGGTATCCTTTAAAGTGGTATTGTCCGGCCAGAGATTCGATGACCGCTCCGGCTCTCGATCCCTTGTCGTAATGGAAGATGACCAGTTTCTCCATGACCGACCTTACCATCCAGAGATATTCCTTGCCGGCCTTGTGCTTTTCCCTGTTAATGACCGGAACAGTGGTCTCGTCCGCCTGGACATAGTCACAGGAAAATACCTCCCGCCCCAGTTCCTCATACAAAGGCTTGAGCAGTTCTACCGTTTTCTTGAACCATCCCTCCAGCGTGCTTTCCGTAAGGCCTTTCATCCCAAGATGACGGTATTGCTGTATCTGGCGGTAGAACGGGACGTGGTATTCATACTTCTGGAGCAGTATCTCTGCAAGCAGACTGGTGTCAGCGATGCACTTGTCGACGGGCATCAGCGGCATGGGGGCAATCTCCACGCCTTTCTGACCAACGGGAGGAAGGCCGGTGCTGTCCTTGAGCGCATATTTGGGACGGATGATTTCCTTGACATAAAGCATCCCCGGTTTGTGCTTGACGACCCTGGTCACCTCTTCGCCTATTCTACGGTATAAGGACAGGTCCACATCGGTTGGTTCTATAACCTCGGTTTCGAGTACGGGCAGGTCCTCTACCATTTTGCGGTTCTGACGCTTCTGCTTCCTGACTTCCGCCGGTTCCTTTTCAATCGTCCCAACTGCCTAGTCACGCTTTTCTTCTGCCTGGCGCTGGAACCGGGCAAACTCATCGGCAAAGAGATCCGGCATATTGGGGGCATAGACGGGGAGCTTTTCTGTCTTACGGCCAAAGAGTTGACGGTTCAGCCATGCGACCTGGGCTGTCAACTCTTTGATACGCTCCTGCAATTTCTCATTCTGCTCTGCCTGTTTCTTATTCGTGGCAGACAATGAAGCGACAGAGGAGTTCAGCCCCTCTATCGTCTTGAGTAATATATCCTTTTCATCCATTGTCTGTCTCTTTTTATTGATATAAAAATACTAATTATTAGTGAATTACACAACAAAATCCGAACTTTTTTCACCCCAAAAAGCATGTCATACATGGTATTCCTTGCGTTCTGCCCTCAGTCGTCGGAGTCTCTGTTCCGGATCTTCCCGAATGCCCTCAACCATCAGCACCAGGTCGCGCCATTCCATGGGATAGCTGTTTGATGAGGGATCGTACTCCGGAAGTTTGAAGCGGCCTGCCTCCAGGCGTTTCACATACATCACCATGCCTCCGTCTTCCGCATGAAGCAGTTTCATGAGCTTGCGGCTGGAGCCGATGAAGATGAAGACATCACCGTTCTTCACCTCACTCCTCATCTTCTCATGCACCAGTCCGCACAGCGAGCTGATGCCCTTGCGCATATCTGTCCTGCCGGGACACAGGTAGTAGCGCATCGTGTCGTTCAGGTTAAACATGGCTGCCTCGAAGACTTCGGGTCAACAGTTCCATCAGTATCTCCTCAGACCCGTGCCCGAAGTGGGCACGAAGGTCGTTGGGAAACAGCAACGCCACACAATGCGGCACTTGTTCTTCAAGGGAAGATTCAGTGACCGCCTGTTTAAAATGGATGGGAGCCAACTCCTGTTTGACAATACTTCTGTCAACGGAACATTTTTTACGCCAGTAATGATAAGTCGAATAACTTACACCTGTTTGTTGCAGGTACGATTTCCAAGGCAGGCCACTTTGTTGCACCTGCAATTCTAATTCTTCAAATTCTAATCTATTCATTGCAATTGTGATTTGGTTATTATTACGAGTGCAAAACTACAAACAAACCACAAGGTTAAAAATGTGCATTTATTCGAATGTTTACGTTCTTTTTTTCATAATGTGTAATTTTAGTTGATAAAGTTAACTGCAGATAAATTATATATCGAATACGCGTATCAATTAGGTACCAAGAA
>JAUUNK010000060.1 GCA_030844565.1 Bacteroides ovatus | reverse complement strand
GTTCAGATGTAATGAGTATATAAGATAATTATTGACATAGTGCTGTGCGGTAACTCTTCTTTTCTTGAGTTTTTCCCCTGACGAGGGAAACTGTTTATTCGCGTAATTCCGCTGTGGCAGCACTCAAAGGTATCTGCCAAGAAAAAATGTAAGCAAAGGTAATAATCTCACTACGTGCAAGACAAAAAAACAAAGCAATAGTATCTCCAAATCCCATCCTTGGAAAGGAGGGGTGTCCGAAGGACGGGGTGGTTGATGAATACACCAAGTGATATACAGGCTCGTGCATTCATCAACCACCTCCCCCTGCGGGGACTCCTCCTTTCCAAGGAGGAGATTTAGAGATGGTATTGACTGGTGATAGCTTTCTTGATAGTCTTGTTTGATGTTATTTTTTAGATTAACTCATTTATTACTAAAAATAAAGGTATATACAGTGATTGTGAAGAGGAGTTCAGATGTAATGAGTATATAAGATAATTATTGACATAGTGCTGTGCGGTAACTCTTCTTTTCTTGAGTTTTTCCCCTGACGAGGGAAACTGTTTATTCGCGTAATTCGGCTGTAGCAGCACTCAAAGGTATCTTTGTATGATTAATTGTTAACTAACTGGTAATTAGTGTGTTACTTTTGTTTTTTCTAAAAAGTGCGTTAATCTAGGTACCCTAGTGGCATTTTTGACACTTTGACATTTTGATCATCCTAAAAAACAATGCGGTGATTGCAAAAATCATCGCATTGTTTGGAATTAAACATTGCGATGATTGTTTACAAACGTGGGGAAGTTGAGAGTTGAGAGTTGAGAGGGGGTTAGTTGACTATTATGGTGGAGAAGTATTCTTTGAATATTTCTGCGGCTCTTTCGAGTTGTTCGGGGGTGTTCTCTTTTACATCTTTCAGTTTATATTTTTGTCCCATGGCTTCATACTTGTGTACGCCCAAAGTGTGATAGGGGAGTATTTCCACGCGTTGAATCATTTTATACTTTCCCATTGTTTCTCCCAGTTGGCGTATATCTTCCTCGAAATCACTATATCCGGGAACCAGCACATAACGCAGCCAGAATGGTTTTCCGTGCTCCTCCAGCCATGCTGCCGTGCGAAGTGTCTGTTCGTTGCTTCTCCCGGTGAGCGTGCGGTGGCGCAAAGGATTGAACTCTTTAATATCCAGCAACACCAAGTCTACAAGTTTCAGGAGTTCTTCTACCTCTTCATTCCAAATTCCCCCGTTACTGTCCAGGCAAACGTGTATACCTTGCTCCTTCAGTTGACGAACCAGGGGCAGCAATGCTTTTGCCTGAAACGTAGGTTCTCCTCCCGAGAAGGTGATTCCCCCCCGTTTTCCGAAGAAAGGGCGTTGACTCACCGCCATGCGTAAGATTTCTTCCGGCGGAGTAGGTGTGCCCCCTTTCCCCGCTATCGTGTCAGGATTGGCACAATAGAGGCAGCGGAAGTTGCACCCTTGGAGAAAAACGACAAGCCGCAAGCCCGGCCCATCAAATGTTCCCATACTTTCGTAAGAATGGAGGAGGATAAGTTGAGAGTTGAGAGTTGAGGGTTGAGAGTTCATTTGGATAAAGTTGTTTTAGTGGATTTAACGATGCTTACTAGTAAAGAGATTAATTCGTTGCAGTCTTTTTCGATGGAGACAAAGGCTTCTTGTTCCATGTAGTGGCTGTCTTTCAATAGCATGAGCCAATATTCCGTTTCATTGGCTTCCTTAAGAGCTACGTTCATCTTATTCAGGAAATCCGCTTTGCTTTGAGCGTGTTCCGCTTCCCGGCATAAAGCCCCGATAGCTGTCCCGCTTCTCAGCAATTGCTTTGACAACACAAATTCTTTTTGTGTCCCCGATAAATACTTATATGCATTTATAATCCTCAAAGCAAAACAATAAGACTTATTCCCCACAATACTCTTTCCCATATTTAATATATCTTATCTATAATATTAAAAAAACTCTCCCTTCTCAACTTCCTCCCACTCTCAACTTCCTCCCACTCTCAACTCTCAATTCTCAACTCTCAACTTCTCTACATTCTCTCATGAAACGACCGACTAATCACCTCCAACTGGTGTTCCCTGCTCAGCTTCACGAAGTTCACCGCATAACCGGATACACGGATGGTAAGCTGTGGATATTTTTCAGGATGTTCCATTGCATCATAAAGCATTTCCCGGTTCAGAACATTGACGTTCAAGTGGTGCGCCCCTTTGGTGAAGTATCCATCCATCATAGTAACCAAGTTTTCGATGCGGTCCTCTTCGGTGGCTCCCAGTGATTTCGGGATGATAGAAAACGTGTTGCTGATGCCATCCTGCGAGTCGCGGTAGCGAAGCTTTGCTACGGAGCTGAGGGACGCTATGGCTCCGTTCTTGTCGCGTCCGTGCATCGGGTTAGCTCCCGGGGCGAAGGCGACACCTTTGGCACGTCCATCGGGAGTGGCGCCGGTTTTCTTTCCATACATCACGTTGGAGGTGATGGTAAGCAGGGAAAGAGTGGGGCGGGCATTCTTGTAGACAGGAAGCTTTTTCAGTTCTTCACTGAAGTAGTATACAAGGTCCACACCCAGGTGGTCCACCTTATCATTGTCGTTGCCGAAGCAAGGAAATTCGCCTTCGATGTCGAAGCCTTCCGTCAGGCCGATGTCGTTGCGGCGGGCGGTTACTTTGGCATATTTGATGGCGGAGAGAGAGTCGAGTGCGATGGAAAGTCCGGCTACGCCATAGGCGAGGTTGATGCGCGGGTTAGTATCGACAAGCGCCATCTGGGCTTTTTCATAATAATACTTGTCGTGCATGTAGTGGATGATGTTCATCGCTTCGTTGTAGATGCGGGCTATTTCAGTCAACACCTTCTTGTAGTTGGACATAACTTCTTCAAAGTTCAGCACGTCGCTTGTCAGTACGGGAATGTCTTTAACCATCACTGTGCCCGTGTTTTCGCAGCGTCCGCCGTTGATGGCGAGCAGCAAGGCTTTGGCAAGGTTGCAGCGTGCGCCGAAGAACTGTATCTGTTTACCGATTTCCTGGTAAGACACGCAGCAGGCGATTCCGTAGTCGTCCGATTGTCGCACTTCACGCATCAGGTCGTCGTTTTCATATTGGATAGAGGAAGTGTCGATAGATACTTTGGCACAGAACTCTTTAAAGCTTTCCGGTAGTTCGGGGCTCCAAAGTACGGTCAGGTTAGGCTCTGGAGAAGGACCGAGATTGTATAAAGTCTGTAGGAAGCGGAAAGACGTTTTTGTCACCTTTGTACGTCCGTCGTTGAAGCGTCCGCCAAGCGATTCAGTCACCCAAGTGGGGTCTCCGGCAAAGATGTCATTGTAGGATTGCATGCGGAGGTGACGCACCATGCGTAGTTTGATGACGAACTGGTCTATCAGCTCTTGGGCAAAAGATTCGGTAATTGTTCCGTTGCTCAATTCATATTCTATGTAGATGTCGAGGAAAGAAGAAACGTTGCCGAGCGACATGGCAGCTCCGTCTTGTTCTTTCACGGCGGCCAGGTAAGCCATGTACACCCATTGCACGGCTTCTTGCGCTGTGTAGGCAGGGCGGCTCAGGTCGAGTCCGTAGTATTCGCCCATTATCTTCATGTCTTTCAGGGCTTTAATCTGTTCTGATACTTCTTCGCGCAGGCGGATACGGGCATCTGTCATCGGACCTGTCAGGCGGCGCAAGTCTTCTTTTTTAGCTTCGATGAGGCGGTCGATGCCATAGAGTGCCATACGGCGGTAGTCGCCGATGATACGTCCGCGAGCGTAGTTGTCAGGAAGTCCGGTGAGGAATCCCAGGGAACGGAACGAGCGTATTTCTTCGGTATACACATCGAATACTCCGTCGTTATGTGTCTTGCGGTAATGCGTGAAGATGTCTTTTACACGGTCGTCCACTTCCACTCCGTTTTCGTGGCAAGCCTTGCTCACTACATTGATGCCTCCAAAGGGCTTGATGGCACGCTTCAGGAGTTCATCTGTTTGCAAGCCTACGATGAGTTCGTTTTCTTTGTCGATATATCCGGCTTTATGAGAGGTGATGGTAGATACAGTGACATTATCTAATGAGCGCACGCCATTGTTGGCTCTTTCTTCTTCGAGTGCTTCCAGACAGCGCTTCCACACTGCTTTTGTCCGTTCGGTAGGTCCTTCAAGGAATGATGCATCTCCGTAGTAGGGAGTGATGTTTTTACTTACGAAATCTCTCACGTTGATTTCGCTGCTCCAAAGACCGTCTTTAAAGATCTTGTTCAATTCCATAAAATGAGTAATTAAGGGGTTTTTTTATTTTGTCTTCTTTCTTTAGAGCGCACAAAGTTAGGATGATTTTTCATATCCACGGTATAAATATACTCTAATTTTATGTTGAAAAGCATAAAATACCTACTTCTAGGGATGATAAAAGGATATTTTTCTGTTTTTTTCTACCCAATAGCTTGCATGTTTAAAATATGTTTGTACCTTTGCACCGCTTTTAACGAAAAGTGCTTTATCTTCTTTTCTGAAAACCTCCGCTTGCAGGATGTTTGGGATAAGAAAAAAAGTTTTCTTGGAGAGGTGGCAGAGTGGTCGATTGCGGCGGTCTTGAAAACCGTTGAAGGTAACACTTCCGGGGGTTCGAATCCCTCCCTCTCCGCTGGAAACGTTGAAAATCAGCAAATTACAAAATAAACACCCATCTTTACACTCTAAAATGTAAAGTTGGGTGTTTTTTGCATTATTTAAGATTCAAAGTTAGTATTGGATGGCATAACCCATAATTCAGTTGAGGATAGGAGCGGATGGTAAATCAAAGAGCTGTTAAAGACTAAGAATGGAAGCGATACATTAAAGGTTGTCTGTGTATGCTGATACATTCACAGGTAACCTTTAACCATACAGCATAAATGATATATTACTTGGGGAATGTTTCTGATATTTGTTTAGCAACACGTTTTATCGCACCTCTAATGTCGGCAGCTACACTGAATCCTAAAGTTGTATATGCTCCACGGCATGAAGCTATTGGGCGACCAGTAATGTAATCTATGAAATTAACAGTTACCACAGATTCTTCTTCTGAAATATCTACTCCATATTTTACCATAAGCAACTTTGATTGTTGGCTCGGAGAGAGTTCGCCAATACGTATATCATTGACAAGTTTAAGGCGGGAACCCTCTATGGCATCAAATAGTTGTATTTCATATTCCATCAATTGAGTCGGAATATGATAAGTGTCGTTGTTGATGATTGAGGCATATTCATACCTTGACAAGTCTGCCTTTTGTGATATTACACTTTTAGAGGTGGTACAAGATGATACTACTATACCGATTAAAAAGAGGAATGTGACTATTGCTTTATTCATTGTTTTATTGTTTTGGTTCAACATACAAATAATACATCTCTTGTACTAACTCATCGTGGTCATTGGAAAGTTGATGCAACATCAACATACGGGTGGTTTTGTTTTCCCAATACAGTTCAGCCTCTACGCCCTCCTCGGGTAGGCATTTGAACAGTTTTTCTTTTCCTTTAGCACTTTGCCACTCACCAACGTTGTTCTCCATCAGTGTCTTGATGGCTTTTTGCGCTGTTGCCAGAAAGTCGGAATCCGGGAGTAATTTATGATTGACCGGAATTATTTGAGAGAAGGGATTGTCATCCTTTGCCACAATGTCGTTCACCTGATACTCATAGTCTGTATCCAGAAGGCAATAGGTTGTAATGTTCTGCGGATTTTGCAACACTACCACTCCCCATTCAAGCCCCAAAAAGTCACGTTCGTATAGCGTCACATTGAGCGAGGTCTCATATTCAATCTTTCCTTTGCGATAACCTTTCAGGTGATTTTTGATGGTGCCACTTTTGAAGAAGTGCGAGCTCCATTGCGTAGTGATATGTGCTTCCGCTCCCTCCTCTGTCACCTTGCTGTCATATACTCTGAACGTATGGGGAAAACCTTCGGCGCTCCAAACAATAGAGTCGTAATATTGCGTAAACTCAGGAAAGCCCAAAGGAGTATAATTATCGTTTATATCCGTGATTCTGAACGTTACCAGGTCGGTTGGTGCCGGTAGCGGACTGTCAAGGTGCATCAACGGAGTGAAGCCCGACTTTATCATTTTGAACTTAGCTTCCTCGGGCAAAGTCTCCGGCTTCGGGTCTGGTTGCCCTTCTTCTTTAAAGGTTCTGGACAAGCAGATAATTGTATTTGCTTTTCTCTTTCCCTCATTTGCCGAGATTCTAATCTCCTCGTATGCATCCGGAGCTTCCGAAACATGATGGGGAAAATGAATCTTCAACAGATTGGCTTCCACCTTGAGCGTTGCCCATCCACAATCGTATGTGTAAGAATCGTCCGAAATAGGATTGAGCACATCGAAATTCCTGCAAGTCATTACAATATCCCCCTCCTTTCCGTTTGCCTTAAAACAAAACTTAGGCAACCAACCCACACTGGAACCTTCATACTCTACACTTTCTGGTGTCAAGATTTCATATGTCCAATCCATTGGTCCTCCGGGTAAAACCTCATCCTTGTCGCAAGCCGTAAAAAGCAAGCAAACAATCACCATAAACGGTATAAACATCTTATTCATAGTCGTATAATTCCCTATAGGCTCTATTGGGTTATTAAATTTATAATGAAAAAACGTGAGCCAACTATGCCACGTCTAAGTGAAGGTCGTAGAAAATCTTTGATGCAGATGTAACAATAGCAGCCCACGCTATATGCGTGAGAATCACTATACTATCTCTTGCATCAGTCTGATAATTTCCTACGTTTTCACCTACAAGATAAACATAACGTTTCTTCTTTTCTCTTATGTCTTAGAAAGAGTTGTCTCTATCCCAAAGTAAAATTAGTTATTTAATTGGTATTTTGCGTTATATAGAACGGAATTATAACTTGAATCCTTTACTTTTTCTTGGCTCTTCCGCAGACTGTCGTAAGCCTTGCCATTGCATTGGATGATGTGTGGTGGTGAAATTGTTTACCTTGTTGTTGCTGATTTGTCTGCTATACGGATTGTTTTCAATTTGCAATTTAAGAACATTGCTGCTCCAGCCCATTTCTACAAATTGCTTCATGTACCAATATCCCACCCCCAATGGGAGCGAATTATTGAACATAATTATATGGCTTGCCCAATTTATTCTGACAACATTCTAATAACTGACAATCAGCAGATTGTATTTGCGCAGTAAGTTCTTGCGTAAATTGCCCATTGTTTAGCTTCAACACTTCATTTATTACGTTTTATATGCTTGGAACAGACAGTCTTGCATCCACATCGATAAAACTTCGTAGTACGCTCAACGGATATGATCGTGCAAATTGGCACATATAGGTAAAGTTACAGTAGAGGCTTATGCCGATGGTTATCAGGAGGAAGCAGAAATCGAAGATGAATGCCACGTGGCGTTTTCGTGCCTGAAGATGGACCTTTTCCAGTTGCAGTGCGTTGACGTCGTGCTCTATTCTCAAAGCTTCTACGCGTTCTTTGTATTTTCTTTTAATGAGAGAGTCTGAGATAGCTATGGCTTTTTCGTATGCCTGGCAGGCTTCGGGGAAACGGCGCAAACGCCGGAGTTCCTGGGCGCTGTCTTTGTAGGATACTTGCCCGAGTATCGGAAAGCTTGCCAGGGCAAAGAAGTAAAATTAGTATAAAGCTGCCTATATGTCGCATTCCTGAGTGTTTATTATTAAAGTCGTTTACTTGTATATTTTACTTTGCTAAGATAAGCAAAAACTTTAGGAAGGCAATGATTTTTTGTCGAAATGTGGCTTTATTCCCTTCTCTGTGCGGTAATATGGAAATAATCATGTATTTTTGCGCTCATATTAAGTAATATCGAGTCACTATGTCGTGTATTTTGCATATCGAGACCTCTACTGCCGTTTGTTCGGTTGCCGTGAGCCAAGATGGACAATCCATTTTTGTGAAAGAAGATTTGAAAGGTCCTTCCCATGCCGTGGCGCTGGGAGTTTTTGTAGACGAGGCATTATCGTTTATTGATAGTCATGCCATTCCGCTGGATGCGGTTGCAGTCAGTTGCGGTCCGGGTTCCTACACAGGGCTCCGTATCGGGGTGTCTATGGCGAAAGGAATCTGTTATGGACGCAATGTGCCTTTGATAGGTATTCCTACGTTGGAGGTGCTGAGCGTGCCTGTGTTGCTCTATCATGAGCTGCCCGATGATGCATTGATTTGCCCGATGATTGATGCCCGGCGCATGGAAGTGTATGCAGCGGTGTACGACCGTGCCTTGAAGGTGAAGCGGGAGACGGCGGCGGACATTGTGGACGAAAACTCTTACCGGGAGTTTCTGGAAGAACATCCTGTTTACTTCTTCGGCAACGGTTCTGCCAAATGCCGGGAGAAGATTACACATCCCAATGCACATTTTATCGAGAATATCGACCCGTTGGCAAAGTGGATGTTCCCCTTGGCGGAGAAAGCGGTGGCGGAGAAGAATTACAAAGACGTAGCCTATTTTGAACCGTTCTATCTGAAAGAGTTCGTAGCTTCGCAACCTAAGAAATTGTTGTAACCCGTTAAACTTTTCGGAGGCTGGCCAGTTATAAACTAGCGAAGAGTCTCCGCTTGTTATAAATTGTTTGATTGTAATTCCTAATTTTTAATTTGAATGAGATATAATACCCAACAGAAAAGAATGCCTTTACCAGAGTATGGACGAAGCATTCAGAATATGGTAGATCATGCGCTGACCATTGAAGACCGTAGAGAGCGCCAACGTTGTGCAAATACAATTATCAACATCATGGGCAATATGTTCCCGCATCTGAGGGATGTGCCCGACTTTAAACATAAATTGTGGGACCACCTGGCTATCATGTCCAACTTCCAACTGGACATCGACTATCCCTACGAAGTAATCCGTAAAGATAACCTTGTCACCAAACCCGAAGCGATTTCTTATCCTGCCGCACGCATGCGTTACCGCCATTACGGACGTACGCTCGAGGTGCTGATAAAGAAAGCTTGCGAGTTTCCCGAAGGCGATGAGAAAAGAAACCTCGTGGCACTGATTTGCAATCACATGAAGAAGGATTATATGGCATGGAACAAGGATACGGTGGACGACCGCAAGATAGCCGAAGACCTCGAAGAACTGTCTGAAGGGAAATTGCACATGAACGAGGATATTATTCAGCTTATGAGCGAGCGTCTGGCTCAGAACTACCGTCCTAAAGTGAACTATACCAACCGCAACAATAACAACCAGAGAAGAAATTACCGATAACAGAACGACAGATTACTGACTAAAACTATGGCTTCATTTGTAATCGAAGGGGGACACAAACTACAAGGAGAGATTTATCCCCAAGGTGCTAAGAACGAAGTGTTGCAGATAATTTGTGCAACGTTGTTGACCGCGGAAGAGGTGACTGTACAGAATGTCCCCGACATTCTCGACGTGAACAACCTCATCCAACTGATGAGAGAGATGGGAGTGACGGTTGCAAAGAAAGGGATAGACTGCTATAGTTTTAAAGCTGAGTCTGTGGATATGGCTTATCTGGAGAGCGATGAGTTTATCAAGAAATGCTCCAGCCTGCGCGGGTCGGTGATGCTAATCGGCCCGATGGTGGCACGTTTTGGAAAAGCAGTGATTTCAAAGCCGGGCGGAGACAAAATAGGGCGTCGTCGGCTGGATACCCATTTCTTGGGTATACAGAATCTCGGAGCTAACTTCCGTTACAACGAAGAACGGGGGATTTTCGAGATTACAACCGAAAGATTGAAAGGCTCTTATATGTTGCTGGACGAAGCATCGGTGACGGGAACGGCTAACATCGTGATGGCGGCGGTGATGGCAAAAGGAACTACTACCATATATAATGCTGCTTGCGAACCCTATCTGCAACAGCTCTGCCGGATGCTCAACAGTATGGGGGCGAGGATAAGCGGTATTGCCTCCAACCTTCTCACGATTGAAGGTGTGGATGAATTGCATGGAACCCGGCACACCGTGTTGCCGGATATGATTGAAGTAGGTAGCTTCATCGGTATGGCTGCCATGACTCAAAGTGAGATAACCATCAAGAACGTGTCGTATGAAAACCTGGGAATTATTCCCGAAAGCTTTCGCCGTCTGGGCATCAAGCTGGAGCAATACGGAGACGATATTTATGTCCCCGCTCAGGAAACCTACCAGATAGAGTCTTTTATCGACGGTTCTATCATGACCATTGCCGATGCGCCCTGGCCGGGCCTGACACCTGATTTGTTGAGTGTGATGCTCGTGGTGGCTACGCAGGCCAAAGGAAGTGTGCTAATCCATCAGAAGATGTTCGAAAGCCGCCTGTTCTTTGTGGACAAGCTGATAGAGATGGGGGCCCAGATTATTCTTTGTGACCCGCATCGGGCTGTGGTAATCGGACATAACCACAACTTTAAGTTGCGTGGCGGAAATATGACTTCGCCCGACATACGCGCCGGAATCGCTCTGCTTATTGCAGCTATGAGTGCCGAAGGAACCAGCCGCATTCACAATATCGAGCAGATAGACCGTGGATACCAAGACATAGAAGGGCGTTTAAAGGCAATCGGTGCCAACATTATACGAATATGATAAGAAAGGAAGAAGTATATAAAATAGGTTTGTTTAATAAGCCCCACGGTGTACATGGGGAGTTGCTGTTCACATTTACAGACGATATTTTCGACCGGGTGGATGCCGAGTATTTGGTGTGCCTGCTCGATGGTATATTTGTTCCTTTCTTCATAGAAGAGTACCGCTTTCGGTCGGACACTACGGCATTGATGAAGCTCGAAGGAATAGATTCTGCCGAACGTGCCCGCATGTTCACCAATGTAGAAGTTTATTTCCCTTTGAAATATGTCGAAGAGCTGGGAGAAGAAGACCTGACATGGGATTTCTTTGTTGGCTTCGAGATGGAAGATATTCATCATGGTAGGTTGGGTAAAGTGGTGGAAGTGGATACGTCTACCGCCAACACCCTCTTTGTGCTCGAAGGCGAAGAAGAGGAATTGCTGATACCCGCACACGAAGAGTTTATCCTGGGGGTTGACCGGGAAAAGCAATTAATTACGGTGGAGTTGCCCGAAGGATTGCTTTCTTTAGACAGTTGCGAGAGCGAAGAAAGTTAAATAGCATAAAGAAACCGCCGGCAAGTAAAGGGAAATGCTTACATTTGTGCACTATACGAAAAAGAGATGCCAAAGAAAAAACGCAGTAAAGCCTTTTGGAACAATATAAAGTTCAAGTATAAACTCACTATCATCAACGAGAACACGCTCGAGGAGGTGGTGGGGCTTCATGTATCCAAACTTAACGGGGTATCTGTGCTGCTTTCCATTTTGACTGTGCTTTTCCTCATTGCTTCCATTATCATTGCTTTTACTCCTTTGCGTAACTACCTGCCGGGATATATGAATAGTGAAGTCCGTACACAGGTGGTGGAGAATGCTTTAAAGGTGGATTCTCTTCAACAGTTGCTTGAAAAGCAAAATCTTTATATAATGAATATCCAGGATATCTTTAGCGGAAAGGTGAAAGCGCAGGCTGTGAAATCACTTGATTCGCTGACTGCTGTTCGCGAAGATACCTTGAGGGAGCGTAGTCGGAGAGAGGAAGAGTTCCGGCGTCAGTATGAAGAAGCTGAAAAGTATAACCTGACTTCGATTGCTTCCCAGCCTGATGTGAACGGACTGATATTCTATCGGCCTACACGGGGAATGGTGTCCGGGAAGTTCGATGCGCAAAAGAGGCATTATGGGACGGATATTGCAGCCAATCCCAACGAAAGCGTGCTGGCTACGCTGGACGGAACAGTGATTCTTAGCACATATACCGCTGAAACCGGGTATGTGATACAAGTGCAGCATAATCAAGACTTTGTTTCGGTCTATAAGCATTGCGGCTCGTTGTTGAGGCGCGAAGGAGATCGCGTGAAAGGCGGAGAAGCCATCGCACTGGTGGGAAACACAGGAACCCTGACTACCGGTCCGCATCTGCATTTTGAGTTGTGGCACAAGGGACGTGCAGTGAATCCGGAAAAGTATATTGTATTCTAATCATGAAGAAAGAAGATAATAAGAAGAAACAAATAGTTATTCTAGGATCTACAGGGTCTATCGGAACGCAGGCGCTACAAGTCATCGAGGAACATCCCGATTTGTACGAAGCGTATGCACTGACGGCTAATAACCGGGTGGAAGAGTTAATTGCCCAAGCCCGCAAATTTCAGCCGGAAGTGGTGGTAATAGCAAACGAAGAAAAGTATCCCCGCTTGAAAGAAGCCCTTAGTGATTTACCTATTAAAGTATATGCAGGGGCTGAGGCGCTTTGCCAGATTGTGGAAGCGGGACCTGTCGATATGGTGTTGGCAGCTATGGTGGGATATGCCGGACTTAAGCCTACGATAAGTGCTATCCGGGCACGAAAGGCCATTGCGTTGGCTAATAAAGAGACGCTGGTGGTGGCGGGAGAACTGATAAATGAACTTGCCCGCCAATACCGCACTCCGATATTGCCGGTGGATTCTGAACACTCGGCAGTCTTTCAATGTTTGGTGGGAGAGATGGGAAATCCGGTTGAGAAGATAATTCTCACTGCTTCGGGTGGTCCCTTCCGTACGTATTCGATAGAACAACTGGAGACGGTCACCAAGACACAGGCTCTGAGACACCCTAACTGGGAGATGGGAGCCAAGATAACGATTGACTCCGCCAGCATGATGAACAAAGGTTTTGAGGTGATAGAGGCAAAATGGTTGTTCGGCGTAAAGCCGCAGCAGATAGAAGTAGTGGTACACCCCCAGTCGGTTATCCACTCCATGGTGCAGTTTGAAGACGGCGCAGTGAAAGCCCAACTCGGCATGCCGGATATGCGCCTGCCCATCCAATATGCTTTTTCTTATCCTGACCGTGTGCATTCTTCATTTGAACGGTTGGACTTTAGCATTTGCAACAACCTGACTTTTGAGAAGCCTGATACCAGTCGCTTTCCCAACCTTGCATTAGCTTATGAAGCGATGAATCGTGGAGGAAACATGCCGTGTATTGTGAATGCGGCGAACGAAGTGGTGGTAGCCGCCTTCTTGCGCGACGGCATCAGCTTCCGTGGAATGAGCGAAGTGATAGAAAAAACGATGGAGCGTGCTGTATTTATCCAGACACCTACCTACGACGATTATGTGGCAACCGATGCGGAAGCGCGCCGGATTGCTGCGGAAATGATAGAATGTAAATAGTTAAAAGTAAATATAGACCGATGGAAACATTTTTAATTCGTGCCCTGCAATTGGTGATGAGCTTGTCTTTGCTCATTATTATTCATGAAGGGGGGCACTTTCTCTTTGCCCGTCTCTTCAAAGTGCGGGTAGAAAAGTTTTGCTTATTTTTTGATCCTTGGTTCACGCTCTTCAAGTTCAAACCTAAGAAGAGCGAGACTGAATATGCCTTGGGATGGCTACCCTTGGGAGGATACGTTAAAATAGCGGGAATGATTGACGAGTCAATGGATACGGAACAGATGAAGCAGCCCGAAAAGCCGTGGGAGTTTCGTTCCAAGCCGGCATGGCAGCGTCTGCTGATTATGGTAGGCGGTGTGTTATTCAACTTCCTGCTAGCGCTGTTTATTTATTCAATGATTCTTTTTGCTTGGGGCGACCAGTATATTCCGGTGCAAAAGGCTACGTTGGGTATGGATTTCAATGAAACTGCCAAAGCAGTCGGCTTCAAGGATGGAGACGTATTGATGGCAGCTGACGGAGTGGATTTGGTGCGTTATGACCCTGAGATGCTTAGTCAGATTGCTGATGCCCGTGTTGTCACAGTTCTGCGCGAGGGACAGCCCGCTTCCGTTTATATTCCCGATGACATGATGCAACGTCTGTTAGGCGATAGTGTACGCTTTGCTACTTACCGTCTACCGTATGTTGTGGATAGCCTGTTGGCGAATTCTCCGGCTTCTGTAGCAGGCATGCACCGGGGAGACAGCATCATCGCTTTGAATGGAAAAAGCATTTCTTATTCTGATTTCAAAGAAGAGATGGAAAACCGCAAACATAATGCTGCCGCTTTGGAAAAAGAAGGAATAGACCCGCATCTGATTGAATTGACTTATGTACGCGACGGAAGGGCTAATACCTTATCATTACGCACCGACTCTGCTTTTAGAATAGGTGTATTTGCTTCCGGGAATGTAGAACGACTTCTTCCTATGGTGAAAAAGGAATATGGTTTCTTGCAATCTTTCCCCGATGGAGTGGCACTGGGTGTGAAAACGCTGAAAGGCTATGTAGGCAATATGAAGTATTTGTTCTCCAAAGAAGGGGCCAAACAATTGGGTGGTTTCGGTACCATAGGCAGCATTTTCCCTGCTACGTGGGATTGGCATCAGTTCTGGTATATGACCGCATTCCTGTCGATTATCTTGGCATTTATGAATATTCTGCCTATTCCGGCTTTGGACGGAGGTCATGTATTGTTCCTCCTTTATGAAATGGTGGCACGTCGCAAACCCAGTGATAAGTTCATGGAATATGCCCAAATGGGAGGGATGATTGTTCTTTTTGGCTTGTTGTTATGGGCAAACTTTAACGATGTGCTGAGATTTTTCTTTTAGATAATTTTCTTCTGATTTATTTTCATTTTTTTCTCTTTCCGGTTGGTTGCAGGGCAATCACCGGGAAGAGATTTTTTTTATTCTTATTCGCGTTTTGATTATTCCCGCTTTTGTGAAATATGGCGGAACAAACATTGTCTCTTTCGTGATGGTCATGAGATGACGGGTACTGTAAACGATAATTTTATAAAACCCGTGTAAGTGCTTGTCCCAGATAGAGCATTATAAGTCCTCCGAATACACTGAGTGACAAGTAGAGAGCCAGATAAAGGAAGTTGCTTTCTTTCATGAACTGAAAGTTCTCGTTGATAAAAGTAGAGAAAGTAGTGAATCCTCCGCAAAGTCCCACTGTTAGGAAAAGGCGGAGATTGGGGCTCAGGAAGTTGCCCCGTTCAAAAAGTCCATAGAATAGCCCGATAGCGAAGCATCCGGCTACATTAACCAGAAATGTTCCCAATGGCAAAGAGGGAAAGATGGAATTTTGAATAAATCGGGAACATAGATAGCGCAGTACGCCTCCGGTAAAACTTCCCATTCCAATGAATAATAGAGTCTTAAACATATAAGTGTTTTTTGCCGAATCGGATGCAAAGATAAAGATAAAAATTGTATTTTTGTCCGGTGAATTATATATAAGGCATAAAGAATAGAGGATTTAAGATGGACAGATTATGTTGCGTACGATAAGACGAATAGTTGCGATGATTTGCTTTGCTCTCATCACTTTGTTATTTCTTGACTTTACGGGTACTCTGCACAGATGGTTCGGGTGGTTGGCTAAGATACAGTTCCTTCCGGCGGTGCTGGCTTTGAATGTAGGAGTGGTGGTATTTCTGGTAGTCCTGACGTTACTATTGGGGCGGGTTTATTGCTCAGTAGTTTGTCCGCTCGGGGTATTCCAAGATATTGTTTCGTGGATAGCCGGGAAAAGGAAAAAGAATCGCTTTCGTTATTCACCGGCGAAGCCGTGGTTGCGCTATGGTGTTTTAGCGGTTTTTGTGGTGATGATGGTTGCGGGCGTGGGGTCCATTGCTTTGTTGATTGCACCTTATAGTGCCTACGGGCGGATGGTTTCCAGCTTGTTCGCTCCCCTCTGGCAATGGGGGAATAATCTATTAGCCTATTTGGCGGAACGTATGGATAGCTATATTTTCTATGAAACCGAAGTCTGGATGAAAAGTGTGTCTACCTTCATTGTTGCTGCCGCCACGTTCGTGGTGCTGGCAGTGCTGGCATATCGCAACGGGCGCACTTATTGCAATACTATCTGCCCGGTGGGCACCGTGCTGGGGTTCTTTTCGCGCTATTCCCTTTTCAAGCTGGTCATCAATACTTCTAAATGCAACAACTGTGGGTTGTGTGCCCGCAATTGCAAAGCCTCCTGCATCAATCCCAAAGCTCACGAGATAGATTATAGCCGTTGTGTGATGTGCATGGACTGCCTCGAAAAGTGCAGGCAAGGAGCTATTAAATATGTGGCACGTCGAGCGGCGTCGGAGAGTAAAGGAGAAAGGGAAATAAATAAAGAACGTCGAAACTTTTTCACTATATCGGCTTTGTTTGCCACTACTGCTGTGCTGAAAGCTCAGGAAAAGAAGGTAGACGGTGGCTTGGCAGCCATCGAAGAGAAAAAGGTGCCAAAACGTTCTACGCCTATCGTGCCTCCGGGTGCCTTGAGCATACGTAACTTTACCACGCATTGCACGGCTTGCCAGCTCTGTATTTCGGTATGTCCCAATCAGGTGTTGCGTCCTTCAGGAAGTTGGATAAATCTGATGCAGCCTGAAGTCTCTTATGAGCGGGGATATTGTCGGCCCGAATGTACCAAATGCTCCGAAGTATGTCCTGCGGGAGCTATCCAACCCATCACTCCGGCAGATAAATCGGCTATTCAGGTGGGACATGCGGTGTGGTTAAAGGAGAATTGTATTGTAGAAAGGGATGGAGTAAAGTGTGATAATTGTTTCCGCCACTGTCCGGCGGGTGCCATACAGATGGTGGAATCCGAAACACCGGGTTCACCTAAGATACCTGTCGTTAATGTGGAGCGTTGTATAGGTTGCGGCGCTTGCGAGAATCTTTGTCCGGCGCGTCCCTTTAGCGCTATCTATGTGGAAGGACATAACATGCATAAAATAGTATAGAAGAATCACAAGGAGATGGATAAGAAGAATCAGAAGAATATAAACCGCCGTGATTTCCTTAAGAGAATGGGAGCGGGAACAGTGGTGACTGCCGCTGCCATGTATGGTTGTGCAGATAAGAAAGTGACGGAGTCTATGATAGTGGGTGAGGTGCCTACGGATAAGATGACCTACCGCATCAATCCCCGTACGGGCGATCGCGTATCGCTTCTCGGATATGGCTGCATGCGTTGGCCCACCCGCCGTAAGGCTGACGGAAGCGGTGACGAGATAGACCAGGAGATGGTGAACGAGCTGGTGGACTATGCCATCGCCCACGGAGTGAATTATTTCGATACGTCGCCCGTCTATTGCCAGGGCATGTCGGAACGTGCCACGGGCATTGCCCTCCAGCGGTATCCGCGGGATAAATACTTTCTTGCCACCAAACTTTCCAACTTCTCCAACTATACCCGGGAAAACTCCATAGCCATGTATCGGCAATCTTTTAAAGAATTACAGGTCGATTACTTCGATTATTATCTGCTTCATTCGATAGGAGGAGGTTCGGGCATACCACTCTTTCGCGGACGCTATGTGGACAACGGCGTGCTGGACTTTTTGCTCAAGGAACGCGAAGAAGGACGTATTCGTAACTTGGGATGGTCTTTCCACGGAGATGTGGAAATGTTTGATTACATGCTTGCCATGGACGTGAAGTGGGACTTTGTGCAGATTCAGATGAACTACTCCGATTGGAAACATGCCCAAGGACGGAATGTGAACGCCGAATATTTGTATACTGAATTAGATAAGAGGGAGATTCCCGTAGTTATAATGGAACCTCTGCTGGGAGGACGTTTATCTAAACTCAATGACTATCTGGTAGGATTGCTTAAGCAGAAACGCCCCGATAAGAGCGTTGCTTCGTGGGCTTTTCGTTTTGCAGGTTCTTATCCAAGAGTATTGACGGCATTGAGTGGAATGACCTATATGGAGCATCTTCAAGATAATATCCGCACTTATTCTCCTTTGGAACCTTGTACTGAAGAAGAATTTGCTTTCCTCGAAGAAGCTGCTCAGATAATGTTGCGTTATCCCACTATTCCTTGCAACGATTGTAAGTACTGTATGCCTTGTCCTTATGGCCTGGATATTCCTGCTATTTTAGTTCATTACAACCGTTGCGTGAATGAAGGGAATGTGCCCAAGAGCCGTCAGGATGAGAACTATCGTCAGGCACGTCGTGCATTTTTGATAGGATATGACCGAAGTGTGCCCCGTCTCCGCCAGGCAAGCCATTGCACAGGTTGCAATCAGTGTACATCTCATTGTCCACAAAACATCAATATCCCTAAGCAATTAAGGCGGATTGATGAATTTGTAGAACAACTAAAACAAGAAACTTTATGATAGAGCCGTTGATTGAGCTATTGCACAAAGGAGGATATTCTTGCGTGATTGGAAGAGGAGAAGAAGTGCGTACCTTTACTGGGAGGGGAGTGGCGGATCTATATGATTTGTTTTGTGCGGAACCCTCCTTTCTGCAAGGGGCTTTCGTAGCTGATAAAGTGATAGGAAAGGCGGCAGCCGCATTGATGATTCTGGGCGGAGTGCGCGAGATATATACTGATGTCATAAGTTCTCCGGCGTTGGCATTGCTACATGACACGAATATACAAGTACGTTTTGAGCGGGGGGTGTCCCACATCGAGAACCGAAGTCACACGGGATGGTGTCCTTTAGAATCAGCTACTTATGAACTCATGTCGGCGAAAGATATTTTCCCTGTCATAGAAGGCTTCCTATTAAAAATAAGAGGGTTGTAATGCCGCTTTAGTGGGAAGGAATCCTTTTCTCCACCCTGCATTTTGGCAGGCAATATTTGCTCGAACCG
This sequence comes from Bacteroides ovatus, assembly GCA_030844565.1. Taxonomy (GTDB): domain Bacteria; phylum Bacteroidota; class Bacteroidia; order Bacteroidales; family Bacteroidaceae; genus Bacteroides; species Bacteroides ovatus_A. Next base: position 5,361 of record JAUUNK010000060.1, on the reverse strand, counting down.
TTGTTTTTGTCTACTTTAGCAACCGCAATATTCCTGACAGACCGGAGAGTATTGCGGTAACTTTTAAACATAGCATGACATGAATCGTATTATTCTGAATGAAACTTCTTATTTCGGTGCGGGTTGCCGGAGTGTGATTGCTGTGGAAGCAGCACGTCGTGGCTTTAAGAAAGCCTTCTTTGTAACAGATAAAGATCTTATTAAGTTTGGTGTGGCAGCCGAAATCATCAAGGTGTTTGATGACAACGGCATTCCTTATGAACTTTATAGCGATGTAAAGGCAAATCCTACTATAGCGAATGTGCAAAATGGAGTGGCTGCTTACAAAGCTTCGGGTGCTGATTTTATTGTTGCTTTGGGAGGCGGTTCTTCCATTGATACGGCTAAAGGTATCGGCATCGTGGTGAACAATCCTGATTTTGCCGATGTGAAGTCTCTTGAAGGTGTTGCTGACACGAAGCATAAAGCTGTACCAACTTTTGCACTCCCCACTACTGCCGGAACTGCTGCCGAGGTGACTATCAACTATGTGATTATTGACGAAGATGCCCGCAAGAAAATGGTATGTGTAGACCCTAATGACATTCCTGCGGTAGCCATCGTAGACCCCGAATTGATGTATTCTATGCCTAAAGGATTGACTGCTGCTACAGGTATGGATGCTTTGACTCATGCTATTGAAAGCTACATCACCCCCGGCGCATGGGCTATGAGCGATATGTTTGAGCTGAAAGCAATCGAGATGATTGCCCGGAATCTGAAAGCAGCGGTAGATAATGGTAAAGATACAGTTGCACGCGAAGCCATGTCACAGGCTCAATACATTGCTGGTATGGGATTCTCTAATGTGGGTCTTGGCATCGTGCATTCTATGGCACATCCGCTTGGCGCTTTTTACGATACTCCCCACGGAGTGGCAAACGCATTGTTGCTTCCTTACGTGATGGAATATAATGCAGAATCTCCTGCTGCTCCCAAGTACATTAATATAGCTAAGGCGATGGGTGTCAATACCGAAGGAATGACAGAAGCCGAAGGGGTGAAAGCTGCTATCGAAGCTGTGAAGAACCTTTCATTAAGCATCGGTATTCCTCAGAAGCTACACGAAATCAATGTGAAGGAAGAAGATATTCCTGCATTGGCTGTAGCTGCATTCAATGATGTTTGTACAGGTGGAAATCCACGTCCCACATCTATTGAAGATATTGAAGCATTGTATCGCAAAGCATTCTAATAGTTATTTCTATAACAACTTTTTCAAGGAGCATCCGGGGGTATTATCTATCTCTCGGATGTTTTTTATATGTAGCAGTAGAGGAGAATTGAGGTATAGACATAAAAAAAGGAGTACCGCTGTACTCCAACCTTTGTTAACCTTAAATCTAATACTATGAAAAACACATTGCAAATGTACGCACTTTTGGGAAACCTGCAAGAGATGGGACATAAAAATAGTGTCTTTATAACACTAATTAATAAGTACTAGCCTGTATGACAGCTTTTTTAAGAGTAAAGGTAGGTGCATTATTACTGAATCCATATAGAAGAGAAACCACTTTGCGTGAGCATTTAGCTCTGAAAAGCCCGAAAGTTGGGTTAAAACCCTTTCCGTTCCCAACATTCTTTCTTCTTGACTTGTTTAAAACGGCAAGTACTTATTAAAACAACAATCGATATGGAAGAAAAGAAAATAGCCCGTGAAGAAAGGAACAGAGAAAAAATGGCAAAGGGCGATTTGGTGATGGCAGAATTTTATGCCACTTGGTGTCCTCATTGCAGGCGGATGCAGCCGATAGTGGAAGAATTTAAAAGATTGACGGAAGGTAGGCTCAGGGTGGTCCAGATAGATATAGACCAAGAGAGCGACCTTGCCAACTTTTATACAGTTGACAGCACACCTACCTTCATCCTCTTCCGAAATGGGGAAGAACTGTGGAGGCAATCCGGAGAAATGAGCCTTGAACGCCTTGAAAGAGTAGTAAAGGAATATGCCGACTGATTAAGGGAAAGCTTATTCCTTGCAGAGATGAAGTGATGGGATGAGTCTCAATTCGTACAGACAAGCCATCACTTCTTCCTCACTACCCGTATGTTTCCCTTCATCATCGGAAAGTTTGACGCATTCTCTCCATGCCTGGGGTACATTCATTTTACACCGGGTAAGTTTCATGACGATGTTAGAAGGCTCAAACCCCGTGTCATTCGTAAGATTTGTCCCAATCCCAAAGGAACAGCGAATTTTTCCTTTGCAGTATTCCTGTATTTCCAATGCTTTCGTAAAGTCGAGGGCATTGCTGAAGACAATCGTCTTAGTGGTGGAGTCGATGCCTAATTCTTTATAGCGTGCCACAAGATGATCGATAAACGTCCATTCGTTGCCTGAATCACAACGCACTCCGTCGAACAGTTTGGCTTGCTTCCGGCTCAAGTTGGTCAGGAAAATGGCGGAAGTATAAGTATCGGACAAGGCGATACCCAAGTCTCCGTCGTATACATTTACCCAATTCTCAAGTGCCATGTAGTTGGCGTGTTTGTATCCGAACTGCGCTCCATGAAACATGAACCATTCATGGGGATGCGTGCCCATCATTTTCATACCATATTTCATAGCGAAATAACAGTTGGATGTTCCCGTGCAATAGCGTGCCGTTTTACTTAGTTCCCGGATAACTGCTTCTTGCACGTCTACGGAGAATCGCCGGCGTGTACCGAATTCGGAGAATCGAAGTTCATATCGGTTGGATAATTCTACTTTCTCTGCTAATTTACAAAGAATCTCTTCCATATCTGCTACGTGACCGAAGAACTTATTCTTGATTTCGGATACAATGGCAAGTAGAGGAACTTCATATAACGTTGCTTTATAGAGAAAATCGCTCACGTCAATATGGAGATGATGTGCCTCGTCCAGCGAGACTTCGATTTTCTTGGGGTCGAAGCGGAATGAAGACAACCATTCCCAATATACCCGGGGAAGAAAGCGGCAATTGCGGGTCATGTACTCCAATTCTTCTTCACTCAGCCTTAGCCGACTTAGCTTATCGATTTCTTTTTGGAGAGCTTCCGCAAACTCTTCCGTATACTCTGTCTCGTTTCTGTCATTGAAACTGAAAGTCCCCATGGCATAAGGAAACAGTTTGATATAAGCATACGAAGTGGTAAACTTATAAAGATCTGTATCTAATAATGTCTTCACAATCATTCGTCCGTCTTTTTTTAAGAAAACATTGCAAAGTTACTATTTGTTGGGTAAAACCCTTGCTAATCGGAAAGAATTACTTCATTTACTTCTTTTCTCAAAGAATAGGGCATAGGTTTGGCATATCCCATTCGCAGAAGGAGAATAGGGATTTCTTTTTCTTCTTTTTGCAGTATACTTTCTTCTATTTGCTTAGAGAGTGAATGTAACTCGCAAGGCTGGTTCATGAAAGCGGTGGCTACGCCTGCCCGGGTAGCATTTAAAAGAAAACGTTCCAGAGTTCTGCCCAATGCTATCCATTCTGTGGGAATATCTTCTTTCACGGTGAATAATACAAGATGGGAAGAAGATTCCAGTTTCTTCCGGTCCCCCTTATTTTGAAGGTGGGGTGTCAGGCAAGCATTCATGATGAGACGTGACATCCATTGAGGAAGATTCGGCGCGCCGAAGACAGCGTAGCTCAGTCCGTCCCTGAATCTCTCTTCGTGTCGTTTGTTAAATCGCATCCAGTTCTTTAGTTCTTTCTTGAATAGCGGGTCATTCATCTGGATTGCATTGCCTTTCAGGATAAGTTGAAAGATTCGGTCGAATTCTTCACTTCCCTTTTGCCAGCAATGAATCCTGATATGTTTTTCCCGTTGGATGGAAAGTAGTTCTTTTAGTGTAGGTTCTTCAACGATCTTGCCGTTGTATACGCTGCGATTGTTTTGGCGTTTAGAGATTAGTTCGAGTGAAGAGGGCGTTTGTTTCTCTTCACCGATTTCTTTAACAGGTGGTATGAGTTGAAGGTGAATCACTCCTTCTTCGCTTATCGTAACCTGGCAATCATATCCTTTGCTTTGCGCAGCAATGCAAAGATTCTCTGCGGCACATCCCAGCGAAACAAACATTTCCCGGTGATGGGGGTCTACCACACTTAATGTTTTGCTAAAATCCGGATGAATTTCGATGTGATCTCTGGAAGTACGAAACAGCCACGGCTGTGTGTTATGTCCTGAGGGCGCTTTAGTAGCCTGTTCTATCAAAAATTGGTATTTTTCCATGTTGTTTTGTTTTTTAGTAAGTTAGTCCTAGTTTGATTGCCAGGGAGTGATGGGATAATTCTTCTTTAAACTCCGTGTAAAAGTGCTTGTCGGTATGCCTTTTAAGTCGTTCCAGTTTTTGAAGTTCATATCCCAGCGAAAGATTCATTTTCACTTTGGAGGCTATCCGGTAAGTCAATCCTAAAGAAGGGGAGAGGTAGAAGCCTCCGTTTGCTTCCTTGTCAGGGGCGAAGGCGCCTCCGATTTCACATTCCAGGTAGGGAACTAGCAGGCGGGGCTTACTTAAAAAGAACTGAATGCTGGTATAGAGCGGGATAAGTGCTTTCTCATAAATAGATACACCGCTTCCTGCACCGATGGCAAATCGTTGATTCAAGTGATAATGCGCTTTTATTTGCCATATAAAGGGGGTACACGAAGGTTCGCTCATGGCAATTCCGGTCCCGATGCAAGTGGAGTAGGAGAAATGCTTGTTGTCTGCCTGCCCGTGCACTTGCATCAGATACATATATAATAAGGTGAAAAGTAGTAGAAACTGTTTCATAAAGATAGAAGATTATATTAAGGTTGTACATGGATGGTTATACTCTTCACAATGCGTAGTGCTGTGGTGAGTGAGGAAGTATCTGTAATGACATCTCCATTGCAGCCGTCGGGGCTGCTATGTCCGATAAGTTCTGCCATAAAAGCAGTCTTGCCCGAAGTCAGGTCTACGTTTGCTGCATAGACGAGAGCCGGCTGTCCGCTTCCTTCTTTTCCTCCGGAATAGTTGGCATCGCCTTCTTTGGCAGATTTGGGATACGCTTCGTTGAAATCCGTAGAATGATTAATTTCTATCTTTACCACGAACCTTTCCAATTTTTCCAAGGGAGTCATTCTCACCTCGAAGCTTCCTCGCGGAGTGGCTCCCGTGATGCCATCCGTCAAAGGAGATTTCTTTGTCGGAAGATACAGCCCGTCTTCGTATTCTATACCTCTTTGGTGACACCAATGTGGCAGGGCTTCTTTCCGACGGTTTCCTTTGGAGGCTTGCCACGATTGAGTGGCAATCTTATGAGTCACATAAATGGTGGATACATACTGCCCTTTCATATCTTCTACCCAGATGGCAATCTGCGG
>JAUUNK010000397.1 GCA_030844565.1 Bacteroides ovatus | reverse complement strand
GACCTCGACAATCAATCCCTCTACCCTATTCTATTGCTCGCATTTGTATTTTTCACCTTCTCCGTCACAGACGGTCTAAGAGGAAATGGTTATCTGGCAGTATATATAGCGGGTATGATGGTGGGCAACCACAAGATTATGCACCGAAAAGAAATCCATACATTCATGGATGGGCTCACCTGGCTTTTCCAGATCATAATGTTCCTTTGCCTCGGTTTGCTGGTAAATCCTCACGAGATGCTGCAAGTAGCTGCCATAGCATTGCTCATTGGCGTGTTTATGATTGTAATCGGACGTCCCCTCAGCGTTTTTCTTTGCCTGGTTCCTTTCCGCAAAATAAATATGAAATCGCGTTTATTTATTTCCTGGGTAGGGCTTCGCGGAGCAGTCCCCATAATCTTTGCCACCTATCCGGTGGTGGCACAAATAGAGGGTTCTAATATTATCTTCAACGTTGTTTTCTTTATCACCATCGTCTCCCTTGTCATCCAAGGTACCACCATCTCGCAGATAGCCCGCTTACTTCATCTTTCCACTCCCCTTCCCAAGACAGGAAACGATTTCGGTGTGGAATTGCCCGACGAGATAGACAGCGAACTGACCGACCTTACCGTCACTCCGGAAATGCTGCACGAAGCCGAGACTCTTAAAGATATGAACCTTCCGAAAGGGACACTGGTAATGATAGTAAAAAGAAAAGATGAATTTCTTATTCCCAACGGAACCCTAAAGTTACACGCAGGAGATAAATTGTTACTTATCTCCGAAAAGCCTAAACAGAGCAAATAAGCGGAAATAAGTTTAAAACACGCCCTCTTACCGCCCCGTTAATTTAACATAAAACTTGAAAGTAAAATTCGGTTTACGTCAATGAAGTGTTATTTTTGCGCAGTTTTAAAATAAATGCGCAAAAACAAGATGGAACAAGAACAACGGTTCATTGACTACATAGAGCAAAGTATCATCAAAAATTGGGATTTAAATGCTCTGACGGATTATAAAGGAATTACTCTTCAATATAAAGATGTAGCACGCAAAATAGCTAAATTCCATATTATCCTTCAAAACGCGGGCATAAAACCGGGCGATAAAATTGCTGTTTGCGGACGCAACAGCGCGCATTGGGCAGTCACCTTTCTGGCTACTATCACGTATGGCGCCGTCATTGTTCCTATCTTGCATGAATTTAAAGCAGACAACATTCACAACATAGTGAACCACTCCGAGGCTAAACTTCTTTTTGTAGGCGACCAGGTATGGGAAAATCTCAATGAAGACCGCATGCCCTTATTGGAAGGGATTGCTTCTTTGACAGATTTCTCGCCTCTCGTATCCCGTAACGAAAAGTTAACGTATGCTTTCGAGCACCGCAATGCTATCTATGGCCAGCATTATCCCAAAAACTTTCGCCCGGAACATATCTCTTACCGGAAAGACCAACCGGAAGAACTGGCTGTGATTAATTATACTTCAGGAACAACCGGTTATTCCAAAGGAGTGATGCTTCCCTACCGCAGTCTCTGGTCCAATCTGACCTACTGTCATGAAATGTTGCCCGTAAAACCGGGAGACCACATTGTTTCTATGCTCCCATTAGGACATGTGTTCGGGATGGTCTACGATTTTCTATACGGATTCTCCGCTGGAGCCCATTTGTATTTCCTCACCCGTATGCCTTCGCCGAAAATTATCGCCCAATCTTTCTCTGAGATAAAACCCAGAATCATATCCTGCGTACCGCTTATCATCGAGAAGATTATCAAAAAAGATATATTGCCGCGGGTGGATAGCAAAATAGGAAAACTCCTATTGAGAGTACCCCTCATCAATGACAAAATAAAAGCAGCAGCTCGCCAGGCAGCTATGGAAATATTTGGTGGTAACTTTGATGAAATCATCATCGGAGGCGCCCCTTTCAATGCAGAAGTGGAAGCCTTCCTGAAGAAAATAGGCTTTCCCTATACTATTGCTTATGGTATGACTGAATGCGGTCCCATTATCTGCTCCAACCGCTGGGATACATTGAAGCTTGCTTCTTGTGGCAGGGCAGCCTCACGCATGGAAGTAAAAATCACCTCTTCCAATCCGAAAACCGAAGCTGGAGAAATTATCTGCAAAGGAGATAATCTTATGTTGGGATATTACAAAAATCCCGAAGCTACCGCCCAAATTATCGACCGGAACGGATGGTTGCACACCGGAGACCTCGCTACGATGGACGAAGAAGGATATGTAACTGTGAGGGGACGTAGCAAGAATCTGCTATTGACTTCCAGCGGACAAAATATCTACCCCGAAGAGATCGAGAGCAAATTAAACAACATGCCTTATGTATCCGAATCGCTCGTCCTTTTGCAACAAGGCAAACTGGTAGCTTTGATTTATCCCGATTTTGACGATGCCTTTGCGCATGGGCTGCAACAGTCGGACATCGAAAGTGCAATGGAAGCCAATCGCGTAGAGCTCAATTTACAGCTCCCTGCATATAGCCAAATCACAAAAGTAAAGATTCACTTTGAAGAGTTTGAAAAGACTGCGAAAAAAAGCATAAAACGTTTTATGTATCAGGAAGCGAAAGGGTAGTTATTTTTTATATAACTTCACTACACGCCCCTCTTTCTTATAAGAGAAACACTTGGTAGCCACTAATACGGAAAGAATGCTGGTCAGTGAATCATCCGTCTTGAATTCGCACGTAAAACGTTCATCTTTTAAAGTTTCGTCTTCATACACAAAACGGACATTGTAATGCTTTTCGAGATTAAGGGTAATATCCTGAAGTGAAGCCTGGTCGAAACGGAGTTTTCCTTTAATCCAGAGAAGAATTTCGTCAGGACGGGTATATTCAATCAATTCCGCTTTATAAGTGTGTACATTCATGTCCAAGGTCTGTCCAGGCTTCAACAGCACTCCCTTTCCTTTCGTTTGCGGAGATTCCATGCGTACGGAACCTTGCAATAAAGTAGTCACTACACGGTCTTCTTCTTCACGAGCACGTACATTGAACTTTGTACCCAATACGCATGTTT
>JAUUNK010000396.1 GCA_030844565.1 Bacteroides ovatus | reverse complement strand
TAAAGTCAAAAGCCAGACCTACTATGTCTGGCTTTTGACTTTATTATAGCTGGGAAAGAAACACGCACCAGACCGAATGCTTACGGATGTTTTGGCGTAAAACATCCCCATGTTTTATATAATGAGAATATACTATCTACCTGATGACCCTACTTATCCGAGTCATTCTTAATAGTGGGTGTGACCATTGGGGATGCTTGCCCTGTGGTTTGTTTCTGCTGAGATTGGTAGTATTGGCGCTTACGTTCATTCTCTTTCTGTATGAGGCTAGTGATGTAGACCGTAAAGATGGGAAACATCATCATACCCAATGCCGCCAACACCACCGACAGCACCCGCCCGGTGGTAGTGACCGCTATAATATTGGAACCTACCGTAGTGACATCCATAAATGCCCACCACAGAGCATCGCCATAGTCGGTGACGAGAGAATTTACCTTATGTTCCATCACGAAAAAGGCAAGACTGGCAAAATAGACCGTAGCCATCAACATCGTCAGGTAAGAAATGAAGAGGCTGGACGCCTTGTTATAGGTCAGCCATCCCACTACAATGGCAAGCGCATACCCGCCGCGAAGCAACGGAATGAAACGAAGCAGGTAGGTAATCTCCGGGGAGAAAGTCCATCCGTAGTAGGCTATGATGTTTTGGTAGGGAATGGCTACAAGAAAGAAGATGAAATGAGTACGCAAATAACGCCCCTTGTGGCGTGCCAAGAAGAACTCTAATACAAAGTCGAAAAGAAACCAGACGCAAATCCAAAACTGAATCTTCATATACTGCGACTGCGTATAGAAAGGAACTCCCCTGAAAGTGTCTACAGAGATGCTCACTATGAGAAAAAGAGACAAAAGAAGAATTATCACATGAAGGATACCATATATTCCCTTCTTCTGGACAATAAAATCGGTAAAAGCAGATTTCATAAATGTTAATTTTAGGTTGTATTATCTTGAGCTCATACTCGTCAGGAAAAGAAACAAATAAGAACAAAGATTGTTCCCATAGGCTATTTGTTAATTAACTCACTTTCTTTCCCCGTCATTGAAACATCTCTTCCCAAATGTTGTTATAAAGACTGACTTTAAAATATTTTTCACTTAAAACCTTAACTTATGGCAAATATCAAAAATGCAGTGAAGCTAGGCGTATTTACCCTGGCTATCATGAATGTGACGGCGGTAGTATCTTTGCGTGGGCTACCCGCCGAAGCCGTCTACGGACTGAGTTCGGCTTTTTATTATCTCTTCGCAGCTATCGTATTCCTGATTCCGACATCGCTTGTTGCAGCAGAACTAGCCGCCATGTTCCAAGACAAGCAAGGAGGTGTATTCCGCTGGGTGGGGGAAGCATACGGCAAACGTCTGGGCTTTCTTGCCATTTGGGTGCAATGGATTGAAAGCACCATCTGGTATCCCACCGTGTTGACTTTCGGCGCAGTAGCCATCGCATTTATCGGGATGGACGACCCGAAAGACGCCGTGTTGGCAAGCAACAAGTATTATACACTTATCGTCGTACTCATCATCTACTGGCTTGCCACGTTCATCTCGCTAAAGGGTATGAGCTGGGTAGGAAAAGTGGCTAAAGTCGGCGGTCTGGTGGGAACCATCATCCCGGCAGGTCTCCTCATCATTCTAGGTATCATTTATCTGGCATCGGGCGGACACTCCAACATGGACTTCCACAGTAATTTCTTTCCTGACCTGACCAACTTCAACAATCTTGTGCTGGCAGCCAGTATCTTCCTCTTTTATGCCGGTATGGAAATGGGTGGTATCCACGTGAAGGATGTAGACAACCCGTCCAAGAATTATCCGAAAGCAGTCTTTATCGGCGCACTCATCACCGTTATCATTTTTGTGCTGGGAACCTTTTCATTAGGCATCATCATCCCGGCCAAAGACATCAGCCTGACACAGAGTTTGTTGGTGGGATTCGATAATTACTTCAAGTTTATCCATGCATCCTGGATGTCGCCCATCATAGCCGTAGCATTAGCCTTCGGTGTGTTGGCAGGCGTATTGACATGGGTTGCCGGTCCGTCAAAAGGTATCTTTGCCGTAGGTAAAGCCGGCTATCTTCCTCCTTTCTTCCAGAAAACCAATCATAATGGTGTACAAAAGAACATTCTGTATATCCAGGGAGCAGCCGTTACAGTGTTGAGCTTGCTATTCGTCATCATGCCTTCGGTACAGAGTTTCTATCAGATTCTCTCGCAATTGACCGTCATCCTATACCTTATTATGTATATGTTGATGTTCTCCGGCGCCATCGCCCTGCGCTATAAGATGAAGAAGCTAGGTCGCCCCTTCCGCATCGGTAAGAGAGGAAACGGTTTGATGTGGCTTGTAGCCGGTCTGGGTTTCTGCGGTTCGCTGTTGGCTTTTGTACTGAGTTTTATCCCTCCCAGCCAGATTTCTACAGGTAGCAACACAGTATGGTTTGCCGTTCTCATAATTGGGGCTTTGGTTGTTGTGATTGCTCCGTTTATCATTTATGCAGCAAAGAAACCGTCGTGGGTAGACCCGAACACCGAGTTCGAACCTTTCCATTGGGAAGAGCCGGCACGTTTGCACACCACAACTGCCACCGCAACAACTACCACCACAACAGGTTCCACCACAACTACAACCTCTACAACCACCACTACCTCCACCGCAGCCAATCCTGCCGGAAGAGTAGGCGTTACAGGAAAAAGTACTACGGTGAACACGAAGAATCCTTCTTCAAGCTCCACTTCTGTAGTAGACAACGACCATCCGAAGAAATAGCGGATACCCTGTTTGTTTTATCTCATAAACACTCTCACAACATGCCGCAAGCATGTCGTGGGAGTGTCTTTTCTGCACTCTTTCTCTCTGCTTTTCCCCTCACCGACCGCCCCTCTTTTCCTGCTTCGTCAGAAAAAACGTCTTTTTCTCTCTTGAATTATTGCAGTATTAAAAAATATACTTATCTTTGCACCCGCAAACGGATAAGGTGCCATAGCTCAGTTGGTAGAGCAAAGGACTGAAAATCCTTGTGTCCCCGG
>JAUUNK010000059.1 GCA_030844565.1 Bacteroides ovatus | reverse complement strand
TCCCATAAATACACTTTCTCCTACACTTTTTATAGTGCTTGAGAATTCTACAGTCTGAAGGTTCCTACATTCGTAAAATATGTACTGCGAAAGTTTTTTAATAGTCTTAGGTAATGTAACTGAAACTATATTTTCCATACTAGAGAACATATAAGGAGCTATTGCATCTGTCTGAACAGATATATTTCCCCAATTGGTGTCATAAGTAGTATCATCCACTACAAACGTTATCTCTTTTAGATCTAATGCCTGTAAACGTCGATATTTAGTTCTAAATGTAACTACATCCGCAGCATTCAGCTTGCCCTTGATAATCAACTTCTCCACTTTCTCCATCTTATCTGCCGTCAACTGATCGGCAAGCGTACCCGGTTCTTCCACCGTTACAGTTTCTTCTACCAATGTAGTAGCCTTTGTCATAGTTTGTTCGTTAACACTTTCTAATTCCTCTTCCATCTCCTTTTGGCATGAAAACAATCCCATCATGCATAAAAGAGAGAAAATGTAAACGTAATATATCATATTTCTTTTCATAATTCTTCTATATTAATTAATTCTTTTTATCCGGTGACTCAATATCTCCTTCTCCAGGCTTAGCTTTGGTAGTTACGGAAATTACTTTTCCATATCCAATCCCATACTTACTCTTAGCATACGGACGGATATAATAAGTAGTGCCTCTCTTTAACCCGGTCATCACTCCATAGTAATCATAATTATTTGTACTCTTAGCATCCACGTGACTATCCTCTATAGTAGGTACCTTATTCGTTTCACTATAACAGAAGCCAATTTCAGAAACCGTACCCGCTGTGCCCGGCTGTATAGAAGAAACACGCAGAGAAATAGAAGTTCCTGTTTTATCTGTCACATACGTATCTCCATTGAAAGAAGGCGTCGTTATAGTAACCTGATAAGTGCTTCCTAAACTACCTACTCCCAGACTCTCTGCATACGCCCGGACATAATATGTCTTATTTACTTCGAGATTCTCCAAAGTTGCTTTAAATTTATTACTGAGCGACGCTTCCAAAAAATTATCAGCAGTAGTGGGAGTCCCTTTAGTACTATAATAGAAGCCAACTTTTGTCAAGTCGGTATCATTGGAAGCATAAGAAGAAAGTTCTACCGAATAATCTTTAATTGTTCCTTCCGTACCTCCTACATTCGGTCTATTAACGTGCAAAGGCACATCCGACCTTTGATTACTTTTGCCCATACCTTTCTTATTGACCGCATAAGCATAGATGTAATAAGTCGTATTTGGAGTCACCTTCATACTAGCGTTGAAGCTATTATCTGCATTCAAAGTAGCTGCCAATTTTTCTGACGGATAAGCATAGTCACCATTAGTTTTCCAATAAAAGCCAACTTCTTGAATTTCTCCGTTTCCTGTTGATACTACTTTCGAGTTCATAGTCAGGGTCGTTCCCTTAAGCTCATATTCTACATTACTTACGGTTGGTAGAGAGATGGCATAAGGGACATTATACCATACATTGCCATACCCCGTACCTGACTCATTCTCTGCATAGGCACAAATGTAATATGCCTGTTCCGCTTGGATATTGGAAAGAGTAGCAGTAAATTCGTCACCATCGCCTGTTGCCACTAAATCATTTTCCATTTTGTCCGGCGAACTTTGCGTGATGCTCCAACGGAATCCTTTCTTGCTTACCGTACCGTTTCCATTAGAAACAACCCGTGACTTTATAAGTAGATTCATTCCCTCTAATGTATATTCAATATCACTTACCCGTGGTTTAGTAACCTTCCATGGCGTACTGGATATTTTTGTTCCATATCCCTTGCCTTTCTCATTTACAGCATACGCACAGATGTAATAAGTCTTATTGGGTTCCACACCGACCAGCTTAGCAACAAATTTACTATTATCTCCCGTAGCTGTTAATGTATTCTCCATTTCGGAAGGTTGTTTAGATGAATCAAAACTCCACACAAAACCTCTTTCGTTCACGGTACCGTTATTAGCAGAAGTCACAGAAGATTCCAGCGTTAGTTCTGTACCCTCAAGTGTCGCTTTCACTGTGCTTATAGCAGGAACATCTACTTTTATCGGAGTAACCTCAAGCAATTCCCCGTTAGTCTGACCGCTTTCATTCACTGCATACGCCCGTATATAATAACGAGTATCTTTCTTCACATCTGGAAGAGTGGCAGTGAATGCTTTATTATCGCCTGTAGCCACTAGTTTATCCATATCGGTAGGCACATTCGTCGTGGTGCTCCATAAGAAGCCCCTTTCAGTAACCGTACCCTCTCCGGTGTTGGTGATGCTGGATATTAAAGTCAATGCATTATCCTTTAGCGAATAGGTAACTTCGCCAAACGAAAGTGCACCTACAGGAAGAGGCAACACTTCTATTACGCCCCCGACTCCTTCTCCTTCTTCATTAACGGCATAGGCTCTGATATAATATGTCTTGTTTTTCAACAACCCGGAGATAACTCCTGTTATGGTATTATCTTCTTTCACCTCGCAAGGTAACGGGCTGTCGGCAGCCGTAGGATTCTTATTGGTCATGCTATAATAGAACCCACCCCCCGAAATTGTACCGTTCCCTTCATTGGTGATTTTCGCCGTAACGATCATCGAATTATTAGTTTTGTCTATTTCGCTACAAGATGCCATACTTAAGGAAGGAACGGTACGTTCTAACGTCTTAAACTCCTTCGTATATCCTTGTCCTATTAATGTTTCCGATTCCAGAGTGCCTTGCGCATAAGCATAAACTACATAAGTAGTGTTAGGCTTGAGACCGGTAATGATTTGTGTAAAAGTCTTTTCTTCTTGCGGCGAAGTGGATACCACCTTGGTAGGAACCTCGGTACTTCCCTTTTCGCTAATCATAAACCCGCGTTCCGTAACAGTTCCTTTTCCCGGGTCTTCGAGTGTACCGGCAACAACAGCGGAAGTAGCTGTAATATTAGCTACATCTTGGGTAGAGACGGTGGGTGACTGCAAGGAGGTTGTCGTAATTACCATTACTTCTCCTTCTCCCCGTCCTTTGGAATTGATGGCATACGCCAATATCTCGTATCGAGTTTCAGGGGTGAGGTTCTTAATTGCCAAGCGATACTCCATCTTTGCCTCATTGGTATATGCCTCCGCATCCACATACGTATATTTTATTTCTTCATCCATCACCCGGTATCCAAAGCCATACGACTGGATATTTGAACCACCATCGTCCAAAATCCGGCTGGAAACGGTAATACTGCGTTCATCTACTCCCTCAAGGAGGGTGACATCCATCTTAGGAACCCCATCCGCCAAAGTTACAAATTTCTTTATTTTCTCCCCTCGTACCAGGCTGGAACCATTGGATGCATACATACAATAATAATAAGTCGTATAAGGTTTTAATCCAGTCAAAGTAGCTTTGCAGAGATAACCTTCTTCTATCGTGCCTTTTACACGAATGGCATCTTTAGTCGGCACCGAAGCAGCCGTAGAATACATGAATCCGCATTCGAAAGCCATATTATCCGCATACTCCACTTCACCGGATAGATAAGCCGAAGTCCGGGTTATCTCTGTAGCCTCACCAGGTGTGAATATAGGTGCAAAGCCCCCCTTCTTGTCCTCATCCTTGCTGCAACTCACGATTAATATCATGAGCAGCATTCCTGTCCATCTTAAAATATTTCTCATATCCATTCCCACTATATATATGGTTAAAACTCTAATTTATTCTACATCAAAATCGTTAATAGTAAAGATTTCCTCTTCTGGCAGTTTAGTACTAGCATCCAGCATAGTAGGCTGCCATGTACGGACATGAATCTTGGGTGCTTCTTCGTTGGTAAAGTCCCAAAGCAAGAAAAGATAACCATCGTCACTGTAATTATCCGAAGTATAGCCTTGCTTCAACGTCACTCCGTAGTATCCTTCTTTAGCCGGGTGCTTCATAATTTTGAGGTCGTCGAAGGCGACATTGATGCGCTTGTTAGCCGCAAACACAGACTTCAAACGTGTCAAGTACTGCTTCTTCGACTGTTTGGAATATTCCACCCGGGTAGACGCTTTCATACCATTCATATCATTGGGTACGACTTTTACTACCTTTCCGGTGATGATAAGAGCGTCATCGCTGAATATCTGATCGAGGAAATTAATATCCTTTGTGTTATAAGCCGTACGGAACTGCTCCACATAATCCAATATCATCTGGCGACGACGAAAGTCGGAAACGGTTTTGCCATCTTTCAGCACCTTACTATATAGATTGGAACTGATGGCAAGATGGAAATCCGTGATTTGACCTTTGCTTGTAAATCCAATCACAGCTTCCTGATACTGGTCATTGTTGGATTGCGAACCGTCGGTAGGCTCTGATAAGAAAATTGGAATATTACGCACCTGATAGCCACTCACCGTCTTGAGGCAACGTTCCACTACTTCCGTCTCACCACATCGGAAAGGAATGTTCTCCCACAGCATACGGATGGTGTTTTGGGCATCCGCACTAATAGCTATCCCAGTGAAATCGGGGAGACGCTTCTGGCTAAGAGCAGTGTTGAACTGAGTGAGAAGCAAAGATATATTCTTCTGCACAGCCTCTTTCTGAACACCGACAGCAGCATCAGTCAAAAAGAACTCTGTGGCATATTGTGCATTTACCAACACAGGCAATTGCAGAAAGCAGATAATCAGCAAAGCTGATTGTATAAAGGGATGTTTCTTCATAACTTGAACTTTTATTATTAGACTTGTTCGTTTATCGTGTTAGTTTTAAAATATTTGGAACCAGATGATACCGTAGCCCATGTAGTTTGTCACGGGTTCTAGCGTATTCGTTTTTAGATTGACGCGAGTAGCTTTACCTTTATTAAGAACCGTAATCAGTTGACCGTTTTTGACAATAACCAGGTAGGAGTTCTCCGGTGAAGTCATTGTTTTGATACGACCGTAAATCATACGTCCCTTCTCTTTCATCTCATAGAGATAAGAAATAGCTTCTTTAAAAGTTTGCTTTGACAGAAGTGTAGTGAGCATGGCACGTGAGGACTCAGGAAGAGACTTCAATGGATTTTCAACAACTACCGATTGCCGGGGTTCCGGTTGGACTTCCACAACTGGGACAACCTCGATTATCGAATCTACTACTGCCGGTTGAGCCTTCACCAGCGGTTGAGCAACTACCACCACTGAATCGACCGCCACATCCGCCGCTTCACGAGCTGCCACAATCTCTTTGCCCGATTGAGGCTTTGACTCTACTAAACCAGCGGAAGAACTTCCCAGAATCATCTCGATAAGTGCTGCGTCTGCCGTGAAATCTCCTTCCGAAGGGATATTCTCGTCTGCAACTTCAATAGTAGAAGCTACTTCTTTCGCCGTGTTTGCGTCAACAGCTACTGCCTGAACAGCATTATTTTCTGGTAGGGCAGCATCAGGAAATAGACTGACTTTCGGAATATAGGTGAACACCTTTACCATATTTCCCATTTTCACCACCAATTGTTGGGCCTGTTTTTCTACTGTTGCCCAAGCTTTCTCCGCTTCATTTTTGTCTTTACCTGCTTCAGAAAACATTCCAATCACCGCGGCATGCAAGGCATCGGTAGAATACTGCCTCGCTTCCACTTCTCCATTGGAACTGGCACTTTCTGCATACACATACTTTTCACTTTTTTTCAATTCTCTAATCTGTGCCTTCACAGCATCGGAATTATCTTGCGCAAAGCCTATCAAGGGGATAAGGCAAGTCAATAACCATACTTTAAATCTTCTCATATTTCTGTTTATTTGTTTATTCTCTGTTCGTTTTATTTCTCTTTTTGCCGGAATGCCTGCTAGCGTTTTTCCAAAGTAACATAGCTATAATAATCCGGCTCGCTATATTCCAATTCAAGTTCTGTCGATGTAAGTTTCATTATTTTAGCAATTTGTATTTCATCTTTTTCTCCAAGGCTTGCATCTCCTTTAACATTGAGAATGAGCTTGTCTTCTTGCAACTCCCAGGTATATTCATCACGTACATCTAAGCCTGCGGAATCATAAGAATCATGTCCTGTTCCATCCGCATTGAAAAAGAAGAAATACAAGTTATCAGGAGTTGTATAATCATCATCCCACTCTTCGAAATGCCCCCCATATCGCTCCCAGCCTTTATCGTGAAGCCATGCCCATTTTCCAATCAGCATCTCTCTATCCATTTTACTACTCGACTGATTCCACGAATCAATGGTGGACATAAAAGTAATGGTTCCTGTTTTATCAATATGCAAATCATAGCTGTACTGGATACCCGACTTCCACTCTACCGTTTGAGGCATTTTCCACGTATAGGAGTCTCCTGCTTCCGTAGTGATAACAGCCAGTTCCGTCCCTGCCGAAATAGTTTGAGGAGGAAGAACGGCTTTATAACTATTCGTTCCGTTGGCAGCTGCATTCACCATACGGTCCTGTCCGCCTACACCTTTAAAAGTATTGGCTATCATATCCGCTGATACAGAAGTGGTTATATGCTGATAAGCTACATGCACAGCTCCCGAGGGGACTTCATCAAAAGATAAATTGAACACCACATTACATAAACGATGAGTGAACCTCAAACTTGGAGCTAAGTCGTTTGTAGAGATGGTGGAAGCAGTCATAAGATCGCTCCGCGTATAGTTTCCATCTAAGTTTTGGTTGCTTTCCACATTGAATGTAAAAGATGCACCAGAGAACTCAGTATAAGGATAAATTGCATGGAAAGAAAGCGAGCTCCCATCTGCTGGATAGACTATTGTATTCTCAGTATTGGATGCCACAAACTGACTACCTGTATATACATATCTCTTATTGGCAGCATAACTTTCGGAAGCAAAGCCAGAAGCATCTTTAAAGGCAAAAACACTGATAGTGTCTCCTTCTTCGAAGGCAGAAGCCGTGGCGCGGGTGATGCTGCCAATGAAATGGACGGCATTTTTATTTATCATCCCAGAGTTCTCGTCTTCTGAGGAAGAACAAGAAAACAAGAACGAAAGCAAAAATGCGCAATAACTAATATTTTTTATAGGGTTTATATTCATAATGTGATGACTTTTTATTCATAATAAAATTTCACTATATCCTTTCCCCCATCCTGCGAACCAAAGAAGTAATGAATAGCATATTCGGTTACATATCCATTTTCATCCTTCTGATTTTTATATTCAATAATATCGGTGGAGAAAGTCACTTTGGACGGTAAAGCCTGAGAATTTTTACCGAGTTTGTTGAGGAAAGCTGCTGATGTAAAGAAAGAAGTATATTGACTTTCAAACAGGAACTCTGCCATATCTGTAACAGAAAACATTACTAAATCAATAGAACTATGATAATCTTCAGTTGATGCATATTCCACCATATAATTACTACCATTATTCACACTTTGCAAAAGTCCATTCCTCCAAGAAAAAGTTATTTTGTTTTGATTACTCCGATTCACAATAGATGTCAAATAACCATTCTCATAAGTCAGATCCGCCGTAGCTATTCCTGCCGCTGAATTCTCAACAGTCATTTGCACTATATTCTCCTCAGTATCTAGCGTATAAGTCACCGTTTCATAAACTTCATTTTCATTAGGTCCTAAAGTGCTGATTATTTTATTTCCATCATAAGAAAAACGATTCAACCATGTTTCCTCTAGTGGAGAGGCAGCTGTATCATCATAAACAGGCATTGTGTACCCTATCATGCGACCTTCTGCGTCATAACTAAATTCTATGGTAGCTATATCCCCGTCCATATCATCGACCATCTTTTTCAATCTTTTCCCTTTTTCAGGATTTATCGGTTCATCCGGTTCTCCCCAAGGATCAATTACCGCAGTAAATGTAACCTTTCCTTCTTTATCAACATGCAAATCATAACTATATTGAATACCTGATTTCCACTCGATAGTCTTCGTCATTTTCCAAGTATAAGAATCTCCTGCATCTGTAGTAATCATGCCTACCACCGTTCCCGCTTCAATGGATTGCGGAGGAAGAACGGCCCGGAAACTATTAGTTCCGTTAGAAGCGGTGCGGATGTTTTTAGTTTGCTCGCCTATTCCTTTAAATGTTCCTGTGAGCATATCTGCCGAAACAGTAGATGTAACATTTTGAAAACTAACGTGGACATTTCCCGCCGGGGCTTGATCGAAAGAGAGATTTAATACGATATTGGATAGCCGATGGCTAAATACTAAATGAGGAGTTAAGTCCGTAGTGGTAGCAGTAGAAGCAGACATTAAATCGCTAAGGGTATAATTATTATTTATACTCTGGTCTTCCTTCACTTCGAAAATGAAAGAAGTTCCTGCCGTTGTCTGATAAGGATAGATTGCCTGAAATGCCAAAGAAGATTCATCCTCGGGATAGACAATGGCATTATCTGCATCGGAAGCAACAAAGCGCCCTTTGCTATAAATATACCTTCGGTTAGCAGCATAGTTCTCCGCAGCAAAACCGGAAGCATCTTTAAAAGCAAATACGCTAATATCATCTCCATCTTCAAAGGTGGTAGAAGTAGCACGGGAGGAAGCCCGAATGCCGCTAGTAAAGCAAACCTCGCTATCTCCAGGCATACGAAAATTTTCTTCTTCGGAAGTGGTACAGGCAGTTACTACCGCTATTAAGGCTATGCCACTAGTTATTCGTTTCCATATCTTATTATTCATAGTCGTATATTCTTTTAGTTAATCAGGGTTGAGTAGTGAAGGATAAAACATCACCATATATGGTTTCATTATTTACCATCACATAAGCTCGAAAATAATAGGTGGTAGCAGCAGAAAGATCCGTTAGCACCACTTCATAGTTTCCATCTGTATCGGCAGAAGCTGCGGCTATTTTCTGGTCAATTATAGTAGGAAACTGATTTGTAGAGCTATAACAGATTCCATATTCCCGTAGCGAGATTCCCCCGTTTACCAAGACATACTGCCCCAAACAATTGGCTTGTAAAGCAGTAGGTACGGAGGTAAGAGCATTAGTAGTGACCAAAGCTTTTTCATTATATCTCTCCAATGTCTCTGTCCATAGTCCGTCTTCGTCCATATATTCTACAATCAAACGGTCTTGTGTCAATTCAATAATATTCATTTCAAGAGATGTTTCAGTAGGTGGTTCGGAGCGTTTAAGGGTCACAATATTTTCGTTCAACGACCATCGGAAGGGCAATTTATCGCCTTCATATTCATAACCTGTTCCATCTTTTTCTACTATATAATATTCTTTTTCATGCGTCAGAGTTTCCGTAGGAGAAACGCTTGTCAACCACTTCCAAACCCCAACCAGCGAAACTATATTCTCCTTCTCAATACGTTTCACTTCACCTGTAGCCATGTTTACCGTTAAATCGATAATTTCTTGCATTCCCGAGTTCAAAACTATTTCTTCAGTTGTTCTCCAGAAATAAGTTGCCCCGGCTTCTGTAGTGATTTGCACCAAATTCTTTCCTGCGTTTATCTTCTGGGGAGGGAGAATCGCTTTATAGCTATTAGTGCCGTTAGCTGCCATCCGAATAGTTTGCATCGTAGTCCCTACTCCTTCAAACGTGTTTTTCGCCAAATCGACATTCGTTTCGGATAGAACGTCAGATAATTCTAAACGGGTAGTTCCTGCAGGAGCTTGCTCAAAAGTTAAGTTAACAACAATCAAAGAAAGCCGATGGGCAAACTTCAAACCGGGTACCCGTTCTTGGGTAAGAGGAGCGAAAGCTGTCATTAAATCACTTCCTGTATAGTTACCCTCTCTGCTTTGGTCCTGCTTCACGCTAAAGGTAAAGTTAGCATTAGCCGAAGCCTGATAAGGGTAAACAGCAGAAAAAGATAATGCAGCCCCATCGGCAGGATAGGATATACCTTCAGCGACAGAAATGAATTCACTGCCGGTATATATATACTTTATATTAGATGCATAAGCCGGGTCCGTACCTGCAAATCCCGTTTCTGATTTAAAAGCAAAAACACTGATACTATCTTGAGATTCAAATGCCGTTACAGTAGCTCGTGTTGAAGTGTCGCTCACCTTACCGCTAAAATGGATGTCGGTGTCCGAGGAAGAAAAGAACTTTCCTTCTTCTTCGGTACAAGCGGCACATACCAACAAAAGCAACCAGCAACTTATTTTTATATATGCTTTCATAACATCTTGCTTTTTATTATTTTTCATTTTTTATTAAACTGTATAACGGAGTTATCCCCTACCGTTCGCCCCCCAATCAAAGCTATGGAGTCTTCCCTTTGTTAATAGGCATATACTTCTCCAAACTATCTACAATAGCAGGCGACACTATCGCTTCAATATCTTCCGGTTCCCCCCATGGATTAATCTCTCCCGTACAAGTAACCACTCCTGTCACCGCTACATGTAAATTGTACGTATACCGACTACCCGATGCAAGCACTATTTCTTTAGGAATCTTCCACGTATAAACCTTTCCTGTCTCTGTAGTCACTGCAACAAATTCAGTCCCCGACTCAATGAATTGGGGAGGAAGAATCACCTTATAGCATGCTGCTCCGCTAGGAGTAGCGCGAATTGTATTGACCCGTTCACCTGTACCTTCAAAAGTGAGAGCTGTCATATTCACCAAAGCCGCCTTCTGTACATTGCAGAAATCCAAACGGGTAATTCCGACAGGACCTTCTTCAAAATCCACGTTTACCACTACACAAGACAGCCGGTGGTCGAATGTCAAAGCAGGAATAGTGGAAGTAGTCATTCCCGTGGATGCTGTCATCAAGTCACTATAAGTAGAATTTAATACACGCCGCTGGTCTTCTTTCACCTCAAACGTAAATAAAGAAGCTGCATTCTCACAATATGGATGAATAGCCCAAAACGAAAGTTCCGCTCCCCGAGAAGGATAAAGGATGGCAACTTGGTCTGCATGAAAGTGATCTTCGCTATATACATACCTTACATTCATGGCATAACCATCCGCAGAAAACGCTGAATTATCCTTGAAAGCGAAGACACTGATGTCGTCTTCGTCCTCAAAGCCGGCATCCGTTGCCCGGGATACAGCAGGAACAATGTTTCCGGTGAAACGGATTTCACCTTCTACATTGTTTCCTGCCTCCTCATCCCAGCGGCTGCACGAAGCAGCCACGCTGAGCAACATACATCCCCCTGCTAGTATTTTTATATATCTGTTCATAACACCCTTCTTTTATTTGAGATTTCCATCTTCGGCAGGCTTATCATCCCAACCGTTAATGTTGGGAACCAAATGAGTTTCATCTAATGTTTCTACACATATCGACACGCTATATGCCGCTCCCCGACCATTGCGCGCATAAGCACGAATCACGTAAGCGGTAGAAGGCATCAAGTTAGTGATGGTAGCAGTAATCTTTTCTCCTGCTTCTTCCACCACCACCTTCGGTCCGTCTATGGTAGGCATCACCAGGTCCGAATAGCAGAAGCCCTTCTCCAGAATTTCTTCACCGCCATCCGAAAGAATAGTAGCAGAAACCACGATGGAAGAGCCTGTGTAGTCTTCCACTTTCACGGCAGATAATACGGGAGGTGAAGTCTGACTTACCATCGTAGCGTATTCGTCGCCATATTCGGTCCCGCTGGAATTGGTTGCGTAGGCACGTATATAATAAATTATATTAGGGCGCAGAGCGGTTATTACTTCCTCAATCTCGTCTGTGCCTGCCACTGCTTTATGAAATCCATCTATCGTAGGATTGGGTTCTGTACTCCAACAGAAGCCTTTTTCAAGTATTTCGCTAGTACCTTTAGACAATACTTTTGATTGTACATGAATACTGCTCGCTGTTTGTTCCACCACTTTAATGGAAGACATAGAAGGTCTGTCGGTTTCATTCGTATGAACACGGAAAGTTGTGCCATATCCGGGTCCTTCGCTATTAATAGCATACGCCCGTACCAAATAAGTCTTATTGGGTAGCAAATCGAAGATACGACCGGAGAAATCAGATGATTCCGCAGCTATATTTCTAACATTATCTTTGTTTGTCGGATCACCTTCCGACTCACCTTCCACTTTCCAGCAAAAGCCTTTCGTATTAATAATGCTACCTCCCTCATCCTTAAGCCGGACAGCCAAATCTATGCTCTTGTAATCATAAGAAATATCGGCATAATCTTCAAAAACAGGAGCGTTTTGCGTGACAGTCTCAAACTCTTTTACCTCGCCTTTAGCAAAGCTCACTCCACTGAAGGCATAACTTTGATAATAATATTTAGTCCCCGCTTTCAGCCCGTCCACCTTCACCTCAAACGTCTCTCCGGACTCAACCATAGAAGCTTTCAACGTATCCGGCTCAGCCATGCTCTGCATAATCGAAAGCAAGATGCCACTCTCTTCCACCGGACCTATACTTTTTTGGTCCTCAGTAAATGTTCCTTTTATAGTTGCACCGAAACGATAAATATCAGTAACTTCTCCGGTGTTCATCTTAGGGGCAATACTCGTCGGTTCGGGATACTCGCTGCATCCCGTGCAAACAGCCACCGCACATATATATAGGATATAAGATAACTTTTTCATCTGTCAATTGTAATTTATGATGTGATTTAAAACATGATACCGATACCAATCGTAGCTTCTACATACTTAAAGCTATTCGTCTGTACACCCACGGAGACAGCATAATCTTTGTAACGATAGATGCCGCCCACTTCCACTTCAATGCCGTTGGACGAATGGTCGGTGTTCTTCAACCAATTGCCGTCTACCGTTTCCCAACCGAACTTATTATAGCCATAGCCCAAACCGCCATAAACATAAAGAGGTTGTTGCCATAAACGCTGTATCACACCGCCCGTCACGGAGAAACGGGTCTGTTTCTTTTCTCCTGTGTACCAAGGATGCAAGTCGGTCCCTTTCAGTGTTTCCTCATCGGTGCACTCCCCTGAAGTAGAGAAACCGGCAAAGTCATATTTCACTTTGACATAAGGCCCCGTATTCCTCACAATTCCCAACATAATGCCATAGGACGGATGCCCCTTACCAATGCCAATCACCGGCATCACTAAGGTACGTATCTTCTTTTCGGGATCTTCTACTAACTTAATCTTCATTTCATACACACATTGCTTATCGAGCCGGGTAGGAAACTCGTAGCGCAACACGCCGAACTGCCCGTTTTTGATAGTAATTCGTTTGGTACGCTCGGGCATATATATCCAGATTTCCCCTTCGTTATACACCGGTTCTCCCACTACATTTCCTTCAAAAGTAAAGTTCTGCGTGTTTGCTACCACTATTTTTACGATAGTACACGGATTTCCGTTCAAGTCTTCTCTCGGTTTGGTACGTGCAGATAAGTCACGTTCCAATTTCTCGAATGCTTTTACCTTTATCTCCTGCCCATACATGCAGGAAAAGAAAAAGGAGAAGAGCATCGTTAGTAAAATTCCTCTTTTCATGGTATTCTATATTTAAGTATTGCCAGTGCATATTCCAATCATTGTATATCAAAGTCATCGCAAGTGAAGATTTCTTCTTGCGGCAAGGGAGTCGTAGAATTCAGCATCTCCGGTTGCCAGGTGCGTACATGGATTTTAGGAGATTCAGGAGTGGTAAAGTCCCATAACAGAAACAAGTATCCCACATCACTATAGTTATCCGACGAATAACCCTGTTTCAGCGTCACTCCATAATAGCCCTTCTTGGCGGGGTGTTTCATGATTTTTATATCATCAAAGATGACGTTGATTTTTTTGTTCTTTTTAAAAACCACTTCCAGTCTACTGAGATATTGCTTTTTGCTTTGTTTGGTATAAATCACTTTGTCGACGGGTAGGAAATTATTCATTTCTGAAGGTACAGACCTCACTACCTTTCCGGTAATAATGAGGGCATCGTCGCTATATATCTGTTCGAGGAAGGGAAGATCCTTGGTATTATAAGCAGTCCGGAACTGTTCCACATAGTCGAGAATCATCTGGCGATAACGCAAATCCATCACGTCTTGCCCGTCTTTCAACACCTTTATATATAGATTAGTGCTCAGTGCCAAGTGGAAATCAGTAATCTCCCCTTTGGAGTTGAAGCCAATGACAGCTTCTTGATATTGGTCCTTTCCGTTTTCGCTTGCCTGTTTGAGAAACAAAGGAATATTGCGAACTTGATAGCCTCCTGCCGGGGTTCTTAAACAGCGTTCGATTACTTCCGTTTCTCCACAACGAAAAGGAGTATTCAACCATAGCATATTTATTGCATTCTGAGCATCCACCACGATGCCTATGCCACTGAACACCAGTGCTCGATTAACCGTATACGCCTTGTTTATCTCTGTAAGGAGCTGGGACACATTCTTCTGAACTTTGGACTTTAATATTTCATTATCCAAATCCGTCACATAAAATTCCGTTGCATACTGAGCCTTTGCCATTAACGAAAAAGCAACGAAGAATAGTAGCACAAACTCTCTTATTAAAAACTTCATCATAGTCCTACCCTTTCATATATGATTTTAAAATATTTGAAACCAGACAATTGTATATCCGACATAACTTATAAGAGAATCCTGAACATTGGTTTTGAAATTCAATCGTGTCTCTTTCCCCTTATCCAACACG
This sequence comes from Bacteroides ovatus, assembly GCA_030844565.1. GTDB lineage: Bacteria > Bacteroidota > Bacteroidia > Bacteroidales > Bacteroidaceae > Bacteroides > Bacteroides ovatus_A. The sequence goes on along the minus strand of JAUUNK010000059.1, from coordinate 9,815 downwards.
GTAACAAACTCTCCATTCTTGAGAATAACCAAATAGGATTGTTCCAACGATTTACATTTCTGGATGCTGCCATAAGCCAAACGACCGGCTTTTCTCTCTACCTCCAGAAACCCTAGCAATTCTTTAAAAGAGTTCAGTTCAAACATCTTCTGAACAACCTCAAGAACCTCTCGGGAAAGGCTTCTCAACGCGGGATATTTTTCCAACAGGCTAGCTTCCTCGACTATTGTTTCTTCTTTGGCAACCACCTCCGGCAAAGTATCTTGCACCACCTGCTGCAATTCCACAGGAAGTTTAGGCGCTTCGGCTACCTCCTTTTGCCTACCCCCCCAACCCGGTATCACCGCCTCCTTTTCCACATAGGTGAACACTTTGTAAAGGTCGCCAATCTTTATTACGATATTACGGCAGTGATTCTCAATCGTTCTCCATCGCTTGTCCACTTCCTTTTTTTTCAGTTCAAGTTGACTGGTCAAGATACCCGTAACACGGATATGGAGTAGGTCGAGAGAATTTTGCTGAGCCTCAGCCAGGCTGACAGGAGTGTTCGCTTCAGCATATACATAGCTCTCGCTGAGCTTAATATCCCTGATCTGTTTCTTAGCAGAAGCAATAGAATCGGGCATCTCCTGGGCCATTCCCCAAACAGGAATCCATAAGAGAAGGAATAAAAATCTTATCTTTTTCATTGTATCTTGCTTTTTGTCATCTTATCACCATATAGATTATTGATATTATGTACCGGAACAAAGGCATTCAATTGCACATTTACCGGATAATCACCAGGGCGAGCGAGGATACGGACATCCGTCGTAAAATAGAAGAGGTGATTATAGCCCAGCGCACGGTTCACCATTAGCGCCACTCCTGATAGCATATTTCCCTCTAGCGATTCCGCTCCTACATATACTTCACATCCGGAAGCTTTGCAAAAATCCACCAACGTACTCAAAGGAATATCGAAGACATTCTTTTTACCTCCATACATCTTATGGGTCACATGTGCCTGAATATGCGGATTCGAGCTCATGGTGAATAAATTAAATATAGATTCGGCAGGATAATTCAAATCGGCCAACTGCATGTATTTTCCTTTTGTTGTTTTCTTATAGTACTGATTGGAAGTGATGGCATCGATTCCATAAAAATCTCCGCTGAGGCAATAACAAGTATCATTCATCGCTACCAGATACTCAGCGTCTGGTTCCGTACACGTAAGGGTCGCTTTCGTAGCACGATAAGTAAGCAAATCAGGATAGAAGTGGTTCTCTGCTTCTACTTTATTCATTCCCCAAAGCAGCTCATATTGGATAGGGAAGCGCATGGAAAACAACAAATGTCCATTTTCGAACCAAGATACGGCATAGCGGCTATTATCTGTAGTAATGACGATGGATTGATTGGAATTTATCCTAGATAAAACAAAAGATAAGAACGAAGCAAAGCTTTTCCCCTTCATATATTCCGATTTCCAAGCTACTTTACTTTCTTTGAGAGAACGGGCTATAAGAGCATTGTCTTTCATTAAATACAGTTCCAGAAGAAAACGTTCCACAAAGTTATATACAGGAGAAGGATTTTGCTCCACAATAGTACGGTCGAACAATTTAAATCCGATGTGATTAATTACCCGGAAACGGTCCATGGTAACTACCACTTCCTTGTTCGGGCATAGAGAAGGCAAAACAATACTCTTAGGGGCGTTGCACTCCAGACTATAAGCCGTAGAAAGCTGAGAAGCAATCTCTTGCAACTTCATATTCAAAAACTTAGGACTGGTTTGTGAATATATCTCCACAGCACAGAGGCTGCATACAAAGATAAATACCGTTCTGCAAATAAATAGCCTTTGCCGATTCCTTCTCATAGTTTATACCTCCCCTTATTAATGTTGAACTTTACCGATAAGACGGACTAATCAACACAAAGGTAGGTTTTATAAAACTAACTAAAAAATACAAAAAGTAGAGAATAAGACTATCTGTTCGTATTCGACGCCTAAACTACGAAAAACTATGATTATTTTGCAAAAATAATCACTCACTTTATCTGATTGCATAAAAGCAGCCGAGACAACAATTTACTTATAGAAATTCTTTTTAAAAGCTTCTACCTCTCCGTGGTGCAGAACACAACGTTGCCACCAGGCACGCCAGAAGCCGGTCCCATAGCCAATCAGTTGAATAAAAGAAGCGGCAATAGAATAGATGCCAATCAAAAGACTCTTGTTCTGCAAGGCGGAATCGATGCACACCACAAGAGCATACAAAAGAAGAGGAAGAAGGCTATAAAGGCAGAAAGGAGCGCTCAATAGCAGCACAGCTACTCCCATCGTGAACATAGCAGGCAACAAATGAACCAGTTTCAGAGATTCCGGATACTTCTTATAAAGATTAATGCGGGCAATCCCTGAATTGTGTACCTGTTTAAAAAACTTCTTCAAGTCGGTACGTCGCTTATGATATACCCATGCATCGGGAAAAAGACGGCAATGATACCCGCCTTTAAAGATGCGGATACTGAAATCGATATCTTCCCCGAAACGCATCTTGGAAAAACCGTCCAATGCTTGATAAACTTCCTTCCGCACACCCATATTAAAACTACGGGGATAGAACTTATCCATCTTTTTCTTTCCCCCACGGATACCACCCGTTGTAAAAAAAGAAGTCATGGAGTAATTAATAGCTTTCTGAATATCAGTGAAAGATTCATGGGCACGGTCCGGTCCGCCAAAAGCATCGGCGGGAGAAGACTTTAATTCTTCTTCAATTGCTTCAAAATATCCAGGAGGCAGAATACAGTCGGAGTCTAAGATAATGAGATATTCGCCTTGGCTGCGTTCGGCACCATAATTACGAGTCTGGCCAGGTCCTGAATTGGATTTATAGAAATAGTGAATGCGGAGACAGTGTACGTACTTCTCCGTTATCTCCTTACAGGGAACAGACGAACCGTCTTCTACAACGATAACTTCAAAGTCCGTAAAAGATTGAAGAGTGAGGCTTTGCAATAGCTCCTCCACTTCATCGGGACGATTGTAAACAGGAATAATAACAGAGTAGCGCATACGAAGATTAATTTAACAGTCTTATTGGGTGCGCAAAGATACATTATTTTTGGTAAAGAGGTTGCCTTTATCCAAAAAGACAACCTCTCCCTTTATTGTTTAACTGTCAGAACAGCCGGATTATTTATTCAAAATATCCATTGTGTCCGAAGCAATCAGCAGCTCTTCGTCTGTAGGAATTACCACTACTTTTACTCTTGAAGCGGGAGTAGAAATAATAGCTTCGTCTCCATGAATCTTAGCATTCACTGCTTCGTCCAGCTCAACTCCCATGAATTGAAGACCTTCGCAAACAGCCTTGCGGCATTGAGATTGGTTCTCGCCCACACCACCAGTGAAGAGGATTATATCCACTCCGCCCAAAGCAGCAGCATAAGCACCGATATATTTCTTAATACGGTAATAATACATCTTTTCAGCCAACAATGCCCGGGGATTACCAGCCTGACAGGCAGCGTCCAACTCGCGCATATCGCTCGAAACGCCGGATACACCCAGTACACCGCTCTTCTTATTCAGCAAGTTGGAAACGCCTGTGGTGTTGAGTCCTTCTTTCTCCATGATAAAGGTAACGGCGCCTGCGTCTATATCTCCACTACGAGTACCCATCACTAAACCTTCCAACGGAGTCAATCCCATAGAAGTGTCCATACACTTGCCATCCTTGATAGCAGCAATAGAGCCTCCGTTACCGATGTGGCAAGTGATGATTCTCAAGCCTTCGGGGCTGACACCCAAGAACTCACACACACGCTTGGAAACATATCGGTGAGAAGTTCCGTGGAAACCATAACGGCGTACTCCGTATTTCTCATACAATTCGTAAGGAATGGCATACATATAAGCATAGTCAGGCATTGTTTGATGGAAAGCGGTATCAAAAACGCCTACCTGCGGGATATTAGGTAAAATGGCAGACACAGCATTTACGCCTTTGAGGTTAGCCGGATTGTGCAACGGAGCCAAATCATTGCAAGCTGCAAAAGCGTCAAGCACCTCTTTCGTCAGCAATACAGATTCGCTGAAGCGTTCTCCACCGTGCACCATACGGTGACCCACTGCATGAATTTCGTCCAATGACTTGATTGCACCATACTCGGCACTAGTCAATGTATCCAAAATAAACTCCACTCCAACAGTATGTTCGGGGATGTCTTTTTCCAGAATTTTCTTCTCACCGTTTGGCAAAGTAAGTTTCAGGAAAGAACCTTTCAAGCCTATCTTTTCAATGCCACCTTGTGCAATCACTTCTTTGCTGGTCATGTCGAACAGCTTATATTTTATGGATGAACTACCACAGTTCAATACTAGGATTTTCATTTCTTGGAGTACTTAATATTAATTATTATTGATTGGATTTTGCTGCGATAGCCTGATTAGCTGTGATAGCAATCATACGGTAAACGTCTTCGATAGAGCAACCGCGTGACAAATCGTTCACCGGACGTGCAATACCCTGAAGAATCGGACCGATAGCATCCGCATGTCCTAGACGTTGAACTAATTTATAAGAAATATTACCCACTTCGAGGCTGGGAACAACCAACACATTCGCTTGGCCTGCAACAGGAGAACCGGGAGCCTTGCTTGCACCTACTTCTGGGACCAGAGCCGCATCTGCCTGCATCTCACCGTCCAAATCCAGTGTAGGAGCCATTTCTTTTGCAATCTTCGTAGCTTCAATCACTTTATCCACCACTTCGTGCTTAGCAGAACCTTTAGTAGAGAAGCTCAACATTGCCACTTTCGGGTTCTCGATTCCGGCAACGGCCTTAGCGGTCTGAGCCGTACAAACGGCAATCTGTGCCAACTGTGCCGCATCGGGTACGGGAGTTACAGCCACATCACCCATCACCAACAAGCCATTCTTTCCGCATTCAGGAGCATGTGTCAAAAGCAACATTGCACCGGAAACACAGGTAATGCCCGGAGCCGTCTTGATAATCTGCAAAGCGGGACGCAATACATTTCCGGTCGTGTTGCGTGCGCCTGCCAATTGTCCGTCGGCATCTCCACTCTTAATCATCAAACAGCCGTAGAACAACGGATCGTCCACCAGCTTGCGGGCTTCTTCAATAGTCATCCCTTTCTTTTTACGGAGTTCGCACAGCAGTTGTGCATATTCCTCGTGCTTAGGAGACGTTTCGGGATCGATGATAGTCGCCTTACTAATGTTACCCAGTCCCCATTTGGTGGCAAGTTCGTTGATTTCTTCAGGATTGCCTAAAAGAATCAGGTCGGCTACTTCGTCTGTCAAAACCTGGTTGGCAGCTTTAAGAGTACGTTCTTCTGTACCTTCGGGAAGAACAATGCGCTGGCGGTTGGCTTTCGCACGCGCAACAATTTGATTAATTAAGTTGAGCATAAATATTTTATTATATAAGAATTGCAGTGGTATGTGTTATTCACGGCGCAAAAGTACACAATTTTGCAATATCCACATTGCAATTCGGGGTATTTTTCGATAGAAAGTCTAATTTATTATAATATTTAACACTGTACTTCTATTTTTCCTACCTTTGCGCAGTTTTCATCATCAATTAGGTAATCTTATGATACGTCAGTGTGCCATCTTATTTGGCTGTTTGGCTTTGGGTGAATTGATTGTTTATCTCACCGGTATCAAGCTCCCTTCCAGCATTATAGGTATGTTGTTGCTTACTCTTTTCTTAAAGACGGGATGGGTCAAGCTGCAATGGGTTCAGGGAATGTCGGACTTTCTGGTAGCCAACCTTGGCTTCTTTTTCATTCCACCCGGCGTAGCCCTCATGTTATATTTTGATATTATCGCGGCACAATTCTGGCCCATTGCCATCGCAACTTTAGTTAGCACCCTTCTGGTACTTGTGGTCACCGGGTGGGTTCACCAATTAGCACGCAAAATAAAATGAACTACTTAGAGAACGAATTTTTCCTTCTTGCCATCACTTTCGGCATCTACTTCTTTGCCAAGCTATTGCAGAAGAAAACCGGGGTGCTTTTACTCAATCCGATATTGCTCACCATCGCTATCCTTATCCTTTTTTTGAAACTGACGAACATTAGTCTCGACACCTATAATAAAGGAGGGCATCTCATAGAGTTTTGGCTCAAACCGGCAGTAGTGGCACTTGGCGTACCTCTTTATCTCCAACTGGAAACCATTAAAAAGCAGTTGCTCCCTATTCTTTTATCGCAGTTGGCGGGTTGCATCGTAGGGGTGCTTTCGGTGGTGTTAATTGCCCAATGGATGGGAGCATCTCCTGAAGTCATCCTTTCCTTAGCTCCTAAATCGGTAACTACTCCCATTGCTATGGAAGTAACCAAAAGTATAGGCGGCATTCCTTCTCTCACCGCAGCAGTAGTGGTTTGTGTAGGATTGTTGGGTGCGGTGTGCGGCTTCAAAGCAATGGAAATCATGCATGTAGGCAGCCCCATTGCACAAGGGCTTTCCATGGGAACTGCCGCTCATGCCGTAGGAACTTCCACTGCCATGGACGTAAGCAGTAAGTATGGCGCTTATGCCAGCCTGGGGCTCACCCTAAACGGAATTTTCACTGCATTGCTGACTCCTACTTTATTACGCTTATTAGGAATCTTGTAACAACAAAAGCACGGTATATTTCGTTATATAAAAGTAAAACCTAAAAAATGTCTTATGATTACGTTCAAAGATATCACACTCGAAGATAAAGACACCATCACAAGTTACACGATGAACAGCGATCGTCGTAATTGCGATCTCTCCTTTTCCAACTTATGCAGTTGGAGATTTTTATATAACACCCAGTTCAGCATCATCGACGGTTTTCTCGTCTTTAAGTTCTGGGCGGGAGATAAGTTGGCATATATGATGCCTATCGGCACAGGCGACCTGCACTACGTGTTGCAGCAGCTCATCCAAGACGCCCACGAAGAGAAACAACCCTTCTGCATGCTGGGCGTATGCTCCTGTATGCGTGAAGACCTTGAAGCCATCATGCCGGGACAGTTCATCTTCACTGCCGACCGTGACTATGCGGACTACATCTATCTGCGTACCGACCTCGCCACCTTGAAAGGCAAAAAGTTCCAGGCAAAACGCAATCATATCAACCGTTTCCGCAATTTATATCCCAACTACGAATATACCCCCATCACTCCCGACCGCATCCGGGAATGCATGGACCTCGAAGCCGAATGGTGCAAAGCAAACAACTGCGACCAACAAGAAGGAACGGGCAACGAACGCCGTGCCTTGCTCTATGCCCTGCATCATTTCGAAGAACTGGGTCTGACGGGAGGCATCTTGCATGTAGACGGAAAGATTGTAGCTTTCACCTTCGGCATGCCTATCAACCACAATACTTTCGGAGTACACGTGGAGAAAGCCGATACTAACATCGAAGGCGCTTACGCCATGATTAACTACGAGTTCGCCAACCGGATTCCAGAACAATACACCTACATCAATCGCGAAGAAGACCTCGGAATCGAAGGATTGCGCAAAGCCAAGCTGTCCTACCAGCCCGAAACCATCTTGGAGAAATACATGGCATGCCTCAAAGAGCATCCCCTGGAAATGGTGAAATGGTAGAAAAGTGATTTGCAAACCCAATAAATAAGGCAGAAGATGATGACGCCGATGAAAAATAAAGTAAAAGCTCTCTGGAAGATGTGCTTCAACGATGGTGAAGCATTCACAGATATGTATTTCCGCCTCCGTTATACAAACGAGGTAAACATCGCTCTCGAAAGCGGAGAAGAGGTTATCTCCGCCTTGCAAATGCTGCCTTATCCCATGACATTCTGTGGAACGGTGATACCTACCGCATACGTATCGGGAGCCTGCACCCATCCCGACTATCGGAGTAAAGGAGCCATGCGAGAACTACTTTCGCAAGCCTTCGCCCGCATGTTGAAAAAGGGCACACTACTGAGTACACTCATTCCGGCAGAACCTTGGCTCTTCGACTATTACAGTCGAATGGGATACGCACCTGTTTTTGATTATTCGCGGAAATCGTTCTCGATGCCAGACCTCATTCCTTCCGAAGGAATCACAGTGGAACGCATTACCGGCTACCAAGAAGAAGTCTACCGCTACCTGCAAAAGAAAATGCTTGCCCGCCCCTGCTGCCTCCAACACACCGAAGCTGATTTCCGTGTAATCCTTGCCGACCTCGAACTCAGCGGCGGTTTTCTCTTCATCGCCCGCCGGGAAGAGAATATCGCAGGGCTTGCCGTGGTCTATCCGGAAGAGACCTCGCTACTTATCAATGAGCTTCTTTCCGATAGCATAGAAGTGGCACATACCTTATTATATTTGTTGAAGCAAGACACTGGATACAAAGACATGACCCTCATCACCCCGCCTGCCGAAGACATGGAAACTCATCGCCTGGGCATGGCGCGCATCATAAATGCAAAAGCCGTGTTGCAAATCTATGCCACGGCCTATCCTCAGGAAGAGATGCAAATCGAACTCACCGACAAGCAACTCCACTCCAACAATGGTTACTACTATCTTTCCAAAGGGAAATGTCTCTACAGCGAGCAACGCTTGCCGGGAACCCACCTTCCCTTAGAAATAGGGGAGCTCACCCGAAAGGTGCTCTCCCCTCTTCATCCTTACATGAGTCTTATGCTGAACTAATCTCTTAGAGTCCGCTGAAATTGACATCTGCGAACACCAGTGAAGGTATACGCCAGGAAGAGGTCAACCGAGGGTCATTGCCCACCTCGCGAAGCGAATCCCAGAGCGTAAGCATATTTCCGGTGATATTCATCTCCGTGACGGGTTGCGTCAGTTTGCCGTTCTCAATGAGGAAACCTTCGATGCCGTAAGAGAAATCTCCGGTAGAACTGTTGCAATTTCCTCCATTAAAGCCTGTCACCAGAATTCCCTTATCCACTCCTGCTATCAAGCCCTGCAAATCTTTGCTGCCCGGTTCGAGCACCAGAATAGAAGGAGAACTGATAGTGGGAGCTGTTTCCATCTTCTTAGCAGTGTAAGTGTCGATATAATAGGTGCTAAGTACGCCTTTGTCAAATACGGCACGCCGCTGGGTAGCCACTCCTTCGGGATCGAAATAACGGGCTCCAGAGGCTTTCACCAGATGAGGTTCGTCCATCAGGTTCATTTTTTCGCTAACTACTCTTTGGTCCAGCTTGTCTAGCAGGAACGAAGTCTTTTGCTGCAAAGCGGAACCATATAAAGCATTCATCAGCGGTCCCAGCAGACGTCCTGTGTTCAGAGGATCTACCACCATCGTATATTTGCCCGAAGCCACCTTCTTTTGTCCCAGCTTGCGAAGAGCGCGTTCCAACGCCTTTGTGCCGATGCCCTTCTTCACTAAATCGTTGAAATAGAGCGAAGATTCATACCAATAGGAAGAAGGACGCGCTTCTCCTTCTCCATGAATGGTGACATCGGTAGACAAAGAATACCAGGTGCTTTTCGTCTCTCCCTCGAAACCGTTGCTGGCAAGCCGATAAGAGAAGTTCTCACCATCGCTGTAGGAGGAACCTACGGAGATAATACGCTCGTCCTTACCTAATATTTCTTCGGCGACCTGCCGTGCCAACGCCACTTTGTCATCCGGTTCTACCGATGCAAACTTTGTATCATAAAGCTGAAGGTCGGGCTTTCCTCCTTTATAATAGCGCGAAGCATCCGGAAGCACTCTTGCCTCGTCTACTGCCAGGTAGCGTGTAGAGTCGATTCCGTTCTTTATAAACTGTTCCAGTTCCTTGCGGTCGAGGCGGTTTGTAGAGAAGTTTCCGT
>JAUUNK010000395.1 GCA_030844565.1 Bacteroides ovatus | reverse complement strand
GATGGGGCGAAGGTAGGCGAGATCGAAGGCTCCGTGATGGGTAGGACCGTCTTCGCCTACCAATCCTGCCCGGTCGAGACACAACACAACGTTCAATTTCTGGATAGCTACGTCGTGAATGAGGTTGTCGTAAGCTCGTTGCATAAAAGAAGAGTAGATGTTACAGAAAGGTATCAACCCTTCTTTTGCCATACCGCCGGAGAAAGTAAGAGCATGTCCTTCGGCAATGCCTACATCGAAGGCGCGGTCGGGCATTTCTTCCATCAAAAATATCATAGAGCATCCTGTGGGCATGGCAGGAGTGACGCCTACAATGCATTCATTGTCTTTTGCCAGTTCTATGAGGGTATGCCCGAAGACATCCTGGAAGAGAGGAGGCAGTCCTTCTGTGTTGGCAATGAATCGCTTGCCTGTCTTAGGGTCGAACTTTCCCGGAGCATGCCATACAGTGGCTTGCTTCTCGGCAGGTTCAAAACCCTTTCCCTTGGTGGTGTGAAGATGCAGGATTTTAGGACCTTGCAATGTTTTTATATCTCGTAACACCCTCGCCAGGTTCTTCACGTCGTGACCGTCTATAGGACCGAAGTAGCGGATGTTCATCCCTTCGAAGATATTTTGCTGGCGAGCGGCGATAGACTTCAGACTGTTGGCAAAGCGTATCAGTGCTTTTCGGCGCTCATCGTTCAGGATGCCCATCTTGAAGAGCAGGCGAGAAGTTTTGAATCGTAGTTGGTTGTAGCGGTTCGACGTGGTGAGGTCGAACAAATATTGTTTCATGCCACCCACGCTACGGTCTATGGACATATCGTTGTCATTCAGGATGATAAGTAGGTTGTTGGCCGTGGTCGAAGCGTTGTTTAGTCCTTCGAAGGCGAGCCCGCCGCTCATGGCCCCGTCGCCAATGACAGCTACCACATGACGGTCTTTTTCTCCTTTTTTGGCTGCTGCCACTGCCATGCCCAGCGCAGCAGAGATGGAGTTCGAGGCATGCCCGCAGGTAAAGGTGTCATATTCGCTTTCGTCCGGTGAGGGAAAGGGGCGTATCCCTCCCAGTTTCCGGTTGGTGAAGAAAGCTTCGCGGCGTCCGGTCAGGATTTTATGCCCGTAGGCTTGGTGTCCCACGTCCCAGACGATACGGTCGTAAGGGGTGTCGAACACGTAGTGCAAGGCTACAGTTAGTTCCACCGTTCCTAGGCTGGCGGCAAAGTGACCGGGGTTGCATGAAAGTTCTTTTATGATGTCTTGCCGTAGTTCGTCGCATATTTCCGGTAGCTGGTCTACGGTGAGGCGGCGCAGATCGTCGGGATAATTGATGGCGTTTAGCAAGTTATATGTGGTCTCATTATTCATAATCTGGACTAATTTATGGCAAAAATAGTAAAAGAATACGTATCGTGCTTACTTTTCTTTCAAATTCTTCCGGCTTGCTCTCTTCTTTACAGTAAGTCGTAAATGTCCTTCGCTTTGTCTACAATGTAGTCGGGATGGAATTTTTCCAGTTCAGAGCGGGGACGAAATCCCCATGTTACTCCGCAGGCTGTTACCCCTGCTGCTTGGGCAGTCTGCATATCCACGCCGGAGTCGCCTACATAGAGCACTTCTTTTTTTTCTACTTTTGCCAGTTCCAGGATGTCATGTACGATGGTAGGATCCGGCTTCACTTTTACTCCTTCTCTCTGGCCAAATACGGCGATGAAACGGATTTCGGGAAAGTAGTGGGATATCAGTTTGCGGGTAGCTGCCTGGTATTTGTTAGAAGCTACTGCTATTTGTATTCCCGCTTGTTGCAGGGAGCTCAAAAGTTCGGGAATACCAAGATAAGGCAGGCTTTCGTCAACATTGTGCAAATCATAATGAGGCAGAAATTCTTTGCGAACCCGTAATATGTTTTCTTCGGTCTTTTCTCCTTGGGGCAAAGCACGTTCAAATAGTTTATTGATGCCATTGCCCACCATCATCTGATAATCTTCCACCCGGTGAGTGGGATATCCCAGCCGTGCCAGTGCATGGTTAGTGCTATGTGCCAAGTCGGCTATGGTGTTCAATAAAGTCCCGTCTAAATCAAATATAACTAGTCTCTTCATTACCTTTTTGCTTATTTGGGAGTGCAAATGTACATGATAATTCCCGAATAGCTCACACCAGATAGATAAAAATATAGAAATTACCCTTGAGAGAAAAGAATTTATATGTCTTTTCTCTTAATAATAAATCATCTTTCTCGATAAATTAACAAACTACTTTCCGGCTTTTTTGATGAATTAGGAATTCTTTTTTTGCCTTATTCATTTAAAAGCCTTTACTTTGCACCCGTATTTAGTAATGACACATATATGTATATATAAGATGACTCTACCGGATACTCCAGGCTTTGAGCCTGTATGTGACAATTTGTATAAAGCGCTCTTTTTATTGCAACGGTATCTTATAAACAATCCGGCTAAAGAAGATCCCATAGTAGATTGTTCTTTAGAGCTTTTCGGATACCTTTATACCGTGTTGTTACACATTGACGAAGATACTCTTTGTGGTGAGAACCCTCTCCAAATGGCAAGATTATATCTAAACGTGGACAGGGCAAATCGGTTTCGGGGTGGTGCTGAAACGTGGAGTGGCTACGAAGAAGGTTTTTCGCTATTAGAATGTGGCGGTATCGACTTGAGTTTTCCTCGGTGGGTGGAACTGACAAGCCTCTACCCAGGCGATTTACGTGAGTATTTCAAATCGGATATAGGAGAAATCTTCCGACAATTGATTTATCATAATGTCTCCAAGAAGAGAATGTCATTGCTTACTACAAAAGAAAAGGAAAGTGCCCTTGAGCTTATTGAAGAATTTCGGAAAGAAATGGGAATGAATCTCGTTGTCTGTTCCGACGATGCGCAGAATGCCCGACTATACCTTACCATTGCCCGACTAAAAAGTTATTTTTATATTCCTTCGGCAGAAAATGAACCGGGACTTAGGTTGAGTGATTTTTATGAAAAGGCTTTTAATTGGGGATATTCAGTAAATGTCTCTCCATTATCCTTCTCAAAAGGGTAAAGTTTGAAT
>JAUUNK010000058.1 GCA_030844565.1 Bacteroides ovatus | reverse complement strand
GGACTGGGCATTGCCGAATTTGTCATGATGGGTATCCTACCCGATGTAGCCAAAGACATGCATGTAAGCATTGCCACGGCAGGGCATTTTATCTCGGCGTATGCGCTCGGTGTCTGTGTGGGCGCCCCCTCGCTGATATTGGCACGAAAACATCCGTTGAAACATATCTTGTTGGTGCTCGTAGTCCTCATCATGATAGGCAACATCGGCGCTTCTCTCGCCACTAACTATTGGTTTCTGTTGTTGGCACGCTTTATCTCCGGACTGCCCCACGGCGCTTATTTCGGTGTAGGCTCCATCGTATCCGAGAAGTTGGCAGACCCGGGGAAAGGTTCCGAGGCAGTATCTATCATGATAGCAGGCATGACGGTGGCCAATCTCTTCGGCGTCCCCCTGGGTACATCGCTGAGTACGCTGATTTCCTGGCGTGCCACCTTCCTGTTGGTAGGTGCGTGGGGACTGGTCATTCTTTATTCCATCTGGAAATGGGTTCCCCATGTAGACAACTTGCCGGATACAGGAATCAAAGGACAGTTCCGTTTCCTGAAATCTCCCGCGCCCTGGATGCTTATCGGCGCTACGATGTTAGGCAACGGAGGCGTCTTCTGCTGGTACAGCTACATCAACCCTCTGCTCACCCACGTCTCCGGTTTCCCTCCCCACACTATCACCTTCCTAATGGTACTCGCCGGCGTGGGCATGGTAGCAGGAAATCTTCTTAGCGGTCGCCTTGCCGACCACTACACTCCCGGACGAGTGGCAGCCTCGGTGCAGGCTTACATCTGTGTGGTGTTGCTGCTTATCTTTTTCTTCGCACATATCTCGTGGTTGTCCGTGCTGCTGATGTGTCTTTGTACGGGAGGACTTTTCGCCCTGTCCAGCCCCCAGCAAGTCCTGCTCATCGAATACTCCAAAGGAGGAGAAATGCTGGGAGCCGCCAGCGCACAAATGGCATTCAACCTGGGCAATGCCATCGGTGCTTACTCCGGCGGACTGGCACTGCAAGCGGGGTTGGGCTATCAATATCCTGCCTTGATAGGAGTCCCCTTTGCCCTGGCGGGCTTTATCCTGCTGACTGTCTTTCACCGGAAATATGAACGGGGAAAGACAATGAAAACATAATCCACAATGAAGCATTGTTTTATCTCGCTAAAATATAGTACATTTGCTCCCGAAAACTTATATAAACAATGAGCAAAGATCTAACAATATCCAATATCGAACGCCAAAATATACTAAATAACAAATATGCACTGGAAACCATCCGGACAAACTTAGACCTGCCAGGAATGCTATTTGAAGGGGAGTATCGCTTTACAAAGAAAATGGTAGCAGACTTTTATGAAATAGATGAAAGGACTCTTGAAAGATATATAGAAAAGAATGGTAATGAATTATCAGCCAATGGATATATTTTATGCAAAGGTAAACAGCTGAAAGAATTGAAGTTACAATTTGCTCCCGTCATTAATGTCGGGAGCAAAACCACTCAATTGGGCCTCTTCAATTTCCGTTCCTTTCTAAATATTGGTATGTTACTGACAGAAAGCGAGAAAGCTAAAAAAATGCGTAGCGCGATACTTGATATTGTATTAGATTCTATTAATCAAATAACTTGTGGGGGAACTAAATATATTATTAGACGTGATACAAACTATCTCCCCACCGCACTAAAAGAAATAAGCTACCGCAAAGCGTTAACTTCCGCTATAAACAGATATGTAGAGGGACATCCTACAATGAAATATGCTACAATTACAGATTATATATACAAAGCCATATTCAAGGAAAATGCCAAGAAGTATGCAGAGGTATTAAGGCTTAACGCTAAAGACAGGATTAGAAATACGATGTACGCAGAAGTTTTGCTACTCATCGCTTCTTTTGAAAATGGTGTAGGATTCGAAATAAAAAATGAATCAAACAGAATAGGAAGAAATCTCAGCGTAGAAGAAGTAGGTGACATTATCACTCGTTTAGCAAATCATCCATTTCAGACTCCACTATTAGAAGATGCCAGAGCCAAAATGGCTTCAAGAGATTACTGTTTTCGAAATGCCTTGCACTACGATTTAAAAGACTACCTTAGCTCAGTTCCCCCCGAAGACTTCGAACGCTTTCTGGGAGAGCAGTCTATTGATTTTGATGCTATCCTTGAACAAAACAAAGATGTGCTATTACGATTAAAGCAAGCAGATAATGAAAGATGAAATAAAATACTTCACCATCGACGAAGCTATAAAGATTCATAACAAAACTATTGATAAGAGTGGGGGAGGTTGCTATGGTGCAAGAGATATAGATACTCTACAAAGTGTTTTAGACTTCATCCAAAACGACCTATACTATCCTGATTTGGAAGCCAAGTTAACTTACCTTGTATATAGAGTTTGTACGGGACATTTTTTTAATGATGGAAATAAGCGTGCGGCATTAACATTAGGTTCATACTTCTTAATGATAAACCAACATTATTGGGCAGCAGCCCAGTTTTTACAGCGGTTAGAAGCTATTATATACCATATAGCAGCATCTCGAATAGACGAAGATACCTTGAAACGTATTATTCATTGCTGTGTTCAATGCACAGAATTTGATGAAACGCTAAAATTAGACATTATTTATGTAATAAAGGAATCTGTAGATTTCTCAGATTAAAGATATTTTTTATTACAACTCTGCATTTTCTATAATGTTCTTTGTTTCCTTTGGAATAAAGCTTAAAAAACAAATAATAGCAATCACTTCATTCTAAAATTAGTTATCTTATGAACAAAAGAACCCCTCACTCTATCCTTATTTCACATCGAAAAAGCTCCCGTTTGCAGAAGGAGAAAAAGTGACCTGTCAGGTATTAACAGTTGACGTATCAGGTGTTAATACCTGTCGTGATGGATGTTAATACCTGACAACTCAACTATTAACATCTGACAAACCGATTATTAATAACTATCACGCAGTATGTAAATACCCTATGGGAAGGCTATTTACGATGCACAAGACTAACTTTTTTCCCCACCGGAGGGTCATTTGTTCAACGAATGTGGGGAAATTACGATTTGTAAGTATTATCTTTGCACACCAAAGCGAGGTGAAAGGAGCAAACTCGTCTCATTTAAAAGGAATACATAACGAATTGACAATAAGAATAATACTATACTATTATGGCATTGCAATGTGGTATCGTCGGACTGCCAAACGTAGGCAAGTCGACACTTTTCAACTGTTTGTCCAACGCAAAAGCACAGGCGGCAAACTTCCCCTTTTGTACTATCGAACCCAACGTAGGTGTAATCACTGTCCCCGACGAACGTCTGAATAAATTGGCCGAACTGGTTCATCCCGGACGCATCGTTCCCACTACCGTAGAAATCGTAGACATCGCCGGTCTGGTGAAAGGAGCCAGCAAAGGCGAAGGATTGGGAAACAAATTCCTCGCCAACATCCGCGAGACGGATGCTATCATACACGTGCTACGCTGCTTCGACGATGACAACGTGACACATGTAGACGGCAGTGTCAACCCGGTGCGCGATAAAGAAATCATAGACTATGAGCTGCAACTCAAGGACTTGGAAACGATAGAAAGCCGCATCCAGAAAGTGCAGAAGCAGGCACAGACAGGCGGAGACAAAGCCGCCAAACAAGCGTATGACGTGCTGATGCAATACAAAGCTGCGCTGGAGCAAGGCAAGTCGGCACGTACCGTCACCTTCGAAAGCAAAGACGAACAGAAGATTGCCAAAGAACTCTTTCTGCTAACATCCAAGCCGGTGATGTACGTGTGCAACGTGGACGAAGCAAGCGCCGTGAGCGGCAACCAATATGTGGAGCAAGTGCGTGAAGCAGTGAAGGATGAGAATGCCCAGATTCTGGTAGTAGCCGCCAAGACGGAAGCCGACATCGCCGAGTTGGACACATACGAAGACCGCCAAATGTTTCTGCAAGAGATAGGATTGGAAGAATCGGGCGTGTCCCGCCTGATTAAGTCGGCATACAAACTGCTCGACCTGGAGACTTTCCTCACCGCAGGCGAAATGGAAGTGCGGGCATGGACCTACAAGAAAGGCTGGAAGGCCCCTCAATGCGCCGGAGTGATACATACCGACTTTGAAAAAGGATTTATCCGTGCAGAAGTCATCAAGTACGAAGACTTCATCCAATACGGTTCCGAAGCCGCCGTGCGCGAGGCAGGCAAGCTCTCGGTAGAAGGCAAAGAATATGTAGTGCAAGACGGAGACATCATGCACTTCCGCTTCAACGTATAATTCTCTCTTCACCCTCAGATAAACATACTATGGATAAAGAAAAGAAAGAGAACCAACTTCGTTATCTCATCGCCGGAACAGGCGGCGTGGGCGGCTCCATCGCCGCCTTCCTGTCGCTGGCAGGAAAAGACGTCACCTGCATTGCCCGCGGAGCACACTTGCAGGCTATGCAAACGGTGGGTCTCCGGCTGAAATCGGACCTGAAAGGAGAACATACCCTTCCGATTCCTGCTACCACGGCAGAGGAGTTCGACGGGCAGGCGGACGTGATATTCGTCTGCGTCAAGGGATATTCCGTAGATTCTATCAAAGAACTTATAAAGAGGGCATCCCACGCGGAAACAGTGGTGATACCTATCCTCAACGTATATGGCACAGGACCACGCATCCAACGGCTGGTTCCGGGCGTGAAGGTGCTCGACGGTTGCATCTACATCGTCGGCTTCGTCTCCGGAACGGGAGAAATCACCCAGATGGGAAAGATATTCCGACTGGTCTACGGCGCGCATAAGGGAACGGAAGTGAAGCCGGGGCTGCTCGAAGCTATCCGGAAAGACCTGCAAGAGAGCGGCATCAAAGCTGAAATCTCTCCCGACATCAATCGGGACACGTTTGTCAAATGGTCGTTCATCTCTGCTATGGCTGTCACCGGCGCCTACTACGACGTCCCTATGGGAGAAGTGCAGAAGCCGGGCGAAATACGCGATACCTTTATCGGGCTCTCCACGGAAAGCGCTGCACTGGGCAAGAAGCTTGGAGTGGAATTTCCCGAAGACCCCGTCACCTATAACCTCAAAGTCATCGACAAGTTAGCTCCCGAAAGCACCGCCTCCCTCCAGAAAGACCTGGCAAAAGGGCACGAATCGGAAATCCAGGGACTGCTTTTCGACATGCTAGCGGCAGGAGAAGAACAAGGTATCGACATGCCTACGTATCGGAAGGTAGCCTGCAAATTCACCAGTCATTCACACTCTAATCAACATACTTCATGAATACACTGTTAGCAACCATTCCCTGGAACCCGAATCCTGAGCTTTTCAATCTCTTCGGGCTATCTATCCGCTACTACGGACTGCTGTGGGCTGTGGGCATTTTCTTTGCTTACATCATTGTCCACTACCAGTTCAGAGATAAAAAAATCCCTGAAAAGACATTTGAACCGCTCTTCTTCTATTGCTTCTTCGGCATCCTGATAGGCGCTCGGCTGGGGCATTGCCTGTTCTACGACCCGGCTCACTACCTGACCAGCGGCAAGGGATTCGTAGAAATGATATTGCCTATCCGCATCCTGCCCGGCGGCGGATGGAAGTTCACCGGCTACGAAGGACTGGCAAGCCATGGCGGTACTCTGGGGCTTATGATTGCCCTCTGGCTCTATTGCCGCAAGACGAAGCTCCACTACATGGATGTGCTGGACATGATTGCCGTAGCCACTCCCCTCACCGCCTGCTGTATCCGCCTGGCAAACCTGATGAACTCGGAAATCATCGGTAAGCCGACTGATGTGCCCTGGGCGTTCATCTTTGAGCGAGTAGACATGCAGCCACGCCATCCCGGGCAATTGTATGAGGCGATAGCCTACCTACTACTCTTCTTCGTGATGTGGTATCTCTATAAGAAACACAACAAGCAGCTCCACCGCGGCTTCTTCTTCGGGCTTTGCCTGACGGCTATCTTCACTTTCCGCTTCTTCATCGAGTTCGTGAAAGAGAACCAGGAGGCATTCGAAGACAACATGATGCTGAACATGGGGCAATGGCTGAGCATTCCTTTCGTTATTATTGGTATCTACTTTATGTTCTTCTACGGACGGAGGAAAGATACGGTAAAGAAATAAGAGGGAAGAGCGGTTTCTATTTCCCTCTCACTATCTTCTTTATATCATTCAGCTTATTGAGCGCTTCCAACGGAGTGAGATTATTGACATCCAGATTCAGTATCTCATCACGAATCTGGCAAAGGATGGGGTCCTCCAGTTGGAAGAAGCTAAGCTGCATCCCTCCCCTGTGTTCACTTACTTCGCCCAGCGGCTTGCCGGCGATGTCTTGCTGGCGGTTGTCCGTTTCCAGTTGTTTGAGGATTTCGTTGGCACGCTTCACAATGCTCTTCGGCATGCCTGCCATCTTGGCTACATGAATACCGAAAGAGTGTTCGCTCCCTCCCCGCTCCAGTTTGCGCAGGAAGATGACCCGATTGTCTACTTCCTTCACGGACACGTTATAGTTCTTGATGCGCTTGAAGGATTTCTCCATCTCGTTCAATTCGTGGTAGTGGGTGGCGAACAGGGTGCGTGCCTTTGCCCGGGGATGCTCGTGAATATACTCCACAATCGCCCAGGCGATGGAGATGCCGTCGTAGGTGGAAGTTCCGCGACCCAACTCATCGAAGAGCACCAGGCTGCGGGAAGAAATATTGTTAAGGATGTCGGCAGCCTCGTTCATTTCCACCATAAATGTGGATTCGCCCACTGAAATGTTATCGCTTGCTCCCACCCGGGTGAATATCTTATCCACCAAGCCGATGTGGGCGCTTTCGGCAGGTACGAAACAACCTATCTGAGCCAAGAGCGTAATCAACGCCGTCTGACGCAAGAGCGCCGATTTACCTGCCATATTAGGTCCGGTGATGATGATAATCTGTTGCGTAGTGCTGTCCAGCATCACATCATTGGCGATGTATTTCTCGCCAATAGGGAGTTGCTTCTCAATGACCGGGTGGCGACCCTGGCGAATATCCAGCACATCGCTGTCTTCGATGACGGGACGGATGTAATTGTTTTCCCGCGCAACATTGGCAAAAGACAACAGGCAGTCCAGGCGGGCTATCTGGTTGGCATTGATTTGTATATGGGGGATAAACTCGGTGAGTGCCTGGACCAACTCGGTATACAAGCGGGTCTCGAGTACTAGAATCTTGTCTTCGGCTCCCAGAATCTTTTCTTCATATTCTTTGAGTTCCTGTGTGATATAGCGTTCGGCATTGACGAGTGTCTGTTTGCGAATCCATTCTTGCGGCACTTTCTCCTTATGGACGTTGCGCACTTCGATATAATAGCCGAATACATTGTTATAAGCCACTTTCAGACTGGGAATGCCGGTCAGTTCGCTTTCACGTTGCTGAATCTGGAGCAGGTAATCTTTCCCGGAAAAAGAGATGTGGCGCAATTCGTCCAGTTCGGCATTCACTCCGTCTTTAATCACTCCTCCTTTATTCACCAGCAAGGGAGGGTCGTTGTTTATCTCTTTGTCGATGCGGTCGCGGATGGAAGCGCAGAGGTTGAGTTGCTCGCCGATATGGTTGAGGCTGGCATTGTCCGCCTCGAGACAAGCCGCCTTGATGGGCTCTATCGCCTGCAAAGCCACTTTCAACTGCACCACTTCGCGGGGAGACACACGGCCTACCGCCACTTTGGAGATGATACGCTCCAGATCGCCAATCAGGTGCAACTGTTCCTCTATGAGTTCTTTAAAGTGGGGGTGGCGGAAGAAATATTCCACTACATTGAGACGCTCGTTGATGGGCTTCTCATCTTTCAGCGGGAAGACCATCCAGCGTTTCAGCAAACGTGCTCCCATGGGGCTGATGGTACGGTCGATAACGTCCAGCAAGCTGCTGCCGCCATCGTTCATACTGCCGATGAGTTCGAGGCTGCGAACGGTGAACTTATCCAGACGCACATATTTGTCTTCTTCGATACGTGCCAGGGAGGTGATGTGACCAATCTGCGTGTGCTGCGTCATGGTGAGGTATTGCAGGATAGCGCCCGAGGCGATGATACCGTTCTTGAGATGTTCCACTCCGAAACCTTTGAGGTTCTTTGTCTCGAAATGCTTAAGGAGCTTTTCGCGGGCAGTGGTTTCGGTAAACACCCAGTCGTCCAGCTCGAAGGTGAAGAACTTGTTCCCGAAGTTCCCTTCAAACATCAGGCGCTTTCCACGTTCAAAAAGGATTTCTTTCGGAGCAAAGTTATTGAGCAACTTATCCACATAGTCGAAAGGACCTTCGGCAGTGAGAAATTCGCCCGTAGATATATCGAGGAAAGCCACGCCGCATGCCGACTTTCCGAAATGCACGGCGGCAAGGAAGTTGTTCTCTTTATAGTTGAGTACGTTGTCGTTGATGGATACACCGGGAGTCACCAGCTCCGTAATGCCCCGCTTCACCAGCTTCTTGGTCAGCTTGGGGTCTTCCAACTGGTCGCAGATAGCTACACGTTTGCCTGCGCGGATGAGTTTAGGTAAATAAGTGTCCAGCGCATGATGGGGGAAACCCGCCATTTCAATAGTTTTACCCTTGCCGTTTGCCCTCTTGGTAAGTGTGATTCCTAATATTTCGGCTGCAATAATAGCATCGGTTGAATAAGTCTCATAAAAGTCCCCGCAACGAAACAACATTACCGCATCCGGATGTTTGGCTTTCAGGTCGAGGAACTGCTTCATCATAGGGGTCAATTCAATATCATTGCTCACAGTTGTCTCCTATTCTTTTATTAAGTGTTTAAATTACGATACAAAGATAATGGTTTCCCGTCAATCTACCTTCCGGGGAATGAGAAAAGAATAGAGCGCGTTTTAGCAAATAAATCTTTAATAAACGGGAGAACATTCTTAATAACCTACACAAGATTCTTAATTCGTGTTATAAAACATGCTTTTTGAGCCAGGTAATTTGGAGTTTCAGAGAAAGTGCCTACATTTGCAATGTGTTTTTCATAGTATTAGATTTAAGGTTAACAAAGGTTGGAGTACAGCGGTACTCCTTTTTTTATGTCCATACCTCTGCTCCCCCCTCTAATCCCTCATTCCTTTCACGGGAATAATCCCCAGATTAATAGCTTTCATTATCAAGTCTACCATGTTCGAAGCATTGAGTTTAGACATAAGCCGTTTGCGATAAGTCTCAATGGTGTTGGGAGATAAGTCGAGCTCTTCTGCTATCCGGTCGGTATTCTTTCCTTTGGCAATGAGGTTGAGAACTTCCAATTCGCGAACCGAAAGCACATCTCTCGACAAAGAGTGTTCCTTCAACTGGCGGTGGATACACTTAAAGCGAGGACTATAATAACACGGCTCGCCTGCCAGCAAGCTGGCTACGGCTTCTTTTATCTCTTCCACTTCTCCCGATTTGAAGACAATGGCGTCCACTTCGTTCTGTAGAAGCCTCTTTACGGTCCACACTTCTTCGTGCATGGTGTGGATAAGAATGCGGGCATTGCGGTTCGCTTCACGAATATCGCCGATAAGGTCGAAACCCGAGACGTCCGGCAGTTCTATATCCAGGATATAGAAGTCGAATTTCTGCTTTACCATCCACTTACGTGCCATTTCCCCCGTTGTAGCCACCGTGATTTCATCTATTTCGGGTATTTGCTCCAGAATAAACTTTATCCCCTGAGACACAATGGCATGATCTTCTATCAACAATACGCTTATCTTCTTCTCTTGCATATATTATGAGCACTTTATTTAGAATGCGAGACAAAAGTAAGCAGACTGCGCCGATTCTCCAAATGTAGCGAAAGTATCATCTTGTTAAATAGCACGTTTAAAAGGGTGTTCAAATATTAATAACCTTCGTAAGATTCTTAATTCGTGTTATAAAACATACTTTTTAAGCCAAGTAATTTGGAGTTTCAGCAAAAGTGCCTACCTTTGCAATGTGTTTTTCATAGTATTAGATTTAAGGTTAACAAAGGTTGGAGTACAGCGGTACTCCTTTTTTTATGCCCATACATCTGATATAGAATAACGCAGAAGAGATTTCTACTTCTTCTCCGCCAGATAGACTCCGCAAAGAATGCAAGCCGCTCCCATCAACGCCACTGCAGTGAGACGCTCGTGCAAGATAGCGGTAGAAGCCACCATAGTGACCAACGGATTGAGATAGATATAATTGGAAGCCCTCATGGCGCCCAACTGTTTCAGTGCCACATTCCACATCACATAGCAGACGAGCGAAGCCAGCACGGCAAGAAACAAAAGGTTGAACAACACTGCCGGCTGTATCAGCAACGAGACATCCGGCGCCAGCGGACGCAGGCAAAAGGCGGGAAGAATGGTAAGCACTCCATAGAAGAATATCTTCCGGGTGAGGAAGACCGTAGGATAGCGCACTGCCATCTTCTTGATAATCAGACTGTAGAACGCCCATGACAAAGCGGCAAGCAAAGTGAGTAAATCGCCCACCGGAGATATCTTGAGCACTACGCTGCCGTTGAATACCATCAGCCCTACGCCTATCAGGGCAAGCAACGACCCGTAGATGAGCCCTTTCGTGGATTTCTCACTTTTGTAGAAGAGCAGCGAAAGAAAGGTAGTCAGCAAGGGGGCGGTGCAGATGAGAAAGGACACATTGGAAGCCTGCGTGATGCCCAGTGCCGTGTTCTCGGTAAAGAAATAGAGCGAACCTCCGAAGACTCCGCCTGCCACCAGCCAAAGTTCGTCACGCAGGTTGCGGGTGAAAAGCCGCCGCGGCGAGATGAACCAAATGCCGACATAAGCAATCAGGAAGCGATAGAAGAATATTTCCTGAGGCGAAAGCCCATGATTAATCAATATCTTGGTAGCGATGAAAGTCAATCCCCAGATGGAGACCGTCAGTATAGCAATGAGATGATAATAGCCGCGCTTTAATTCCATATTACCTGTGTCTTTTTTGAAAACGACTGCAAAGATAGAGGAAATCCGCTAAGGAAGGGAGGAATAGCAACGAAGTATTGCGCTAATTTCATAAAAAAGCAGCAAAAGGGGACTACAGCGTGTAATTCTGATAGAAAGCAGAAAGAATAAAAATGTAGCGAACTACACCCCCTTCTTTCTTGTTATTATAGAGTTTATAAATTAGTGTTTACAACCTTAAAATTGTAACTTTAACAGCAAATCAAATTCACAATGAAAATAGTAGTTATTGGAAGTTCCAACATAGACATGGTTGCGCAAGTCGACCATCTTCCGGCACCCGGCGAAACAGTGGGAAATGCCAGGTTTATGCAATCTTTTGGAGGGAAAGGAGCCAACCAAGCTGTAGCAGCAGCCAGGCTCGGCGGTTCTGTTACGTTCGTCACTGCTCTGGGAAACGACATATACGCAGATATACTGAAAAAGCATTTTCAAGAAGAAGGCATAGATACCGGTTATATTATGGATGACAGCAATCATCCCACAGGTACGGCACTCATCTTTGTGGCGAAGAGCAGTGAAAATTGCATAGCAGTGGCCCCGGGAGCCAATTATTCTTTATTGCCTGAAACAATAACCAGTTTCTCACAAGCAATCGAAAAAGCGGAAATCGTGGTGATGCAAGCGGAAATCCCCTACGAAACCATCAAAAGCATCGCTCTGCTGGCACATCAAAAAAGCAAAAAAGTATTATTCAACCCTGCGCCTGCCCATCTGATTGATGAAGAGTTGATGAAAGCCATCGATATATTAGTGGTCAATGAACTGGAAGCTGCCTTTATTTCCGGAGTGGAGTATACAGGAAACAATCTCGAGGAAATTGCCCAAACTCTTATGGCAGCAGGCGCACGCAATGTGGTTATCACACTGGGAAGCCAGGGAGTATTTATGATGAATAGCACACAGATCCTCCGACTTCCGGGGTATAAAGTAAGCGCTGTGGACACCACTGCTGCCGGAGACACCTTTTGTGGAGCATTGGCAGTCGTATGTGCCTGCAAAGAAATGGATGAACAGGCTTTGAATTTCGCCAACGCCGCAGCGGCAATCGCCGTGACCCGGGCAGGTGCGCAGCCGTCTATCCCCACTCTTGCCGAAGTGAAACAATTCTTTAAGCCGTAAATTCAACAAAAATAGAAGATTATGTACATAGTCAATAGTTATACATTAGCCATCATCTTTTGTTTTATAACAATGATATGCTGGGGTTCCTGGGGAAACACCCAAAAATTAGCCAGCAAAAACTGGCGTTACGAACTCTATTATTGGGACTATACCATCGGTATCCTCCTATTCGCCCTCCTGTTAGTGTTCACACTGGGCAGCTTCGGAAGTGCCGGAAGAAGTTTCCTGGAAGACATCCAGCAAGTAGACTCTAAATATGTCATTAGCGCATTGATTGGCGGAGTCATCTTCAACGCCTCCAACATATTACTTTCCGCATCGGTATCTATAGCCGGCATGGCGGTAGCCTTCCCACTGGGAGTAGGACTGGCACTGGTTCTGGGAGTATTCATCAACTATTTCAGCGCTCCCAAAGGAGACCCCTTCTGGCTGTTTACAGGCGTCATTCTCATTGTCATTGCCATCATCTGCAATGGAATAGCGGCAGGCAGAAATCAACAAGCAGGCGCAGGCAGCAACAAAAAAGGTATCGTCCTGGCAGCCATAGCAGGCATACTGATGTCTTTCTTCTACCGTTTCGTAGCCGCCGCCATGGATTTGGACAACTTCGAATCTCCCATGGCAGGAATGGCAACTCCCTACACTGCCTTCTTTATATTTGCCATCGGCATCTTCCTCAGCAATTTCCTCTTCAACACGCTTGTAATGAAGCATCCCTTTGTTGGCTCTCCCGTCAGCTACAAAGAATATTTCGCCGGGAAAATGAGTACTCACCTGGTAGGTGTTCTTGGTGGAGGCATTTGGGGATTGGGTACAGCATTGAGTTACATTGCAGCGGGCAAGGCGGGAGCAGCCATTTCCTACGCCCTCGGACAAGGAGCACCTATGATTGCAGCCCTATGGGGGGTATTCATTTGGAAAGAATTCAAAGGTAGCTCCCGGTCCACCAACAGGCTACTGGGAATTATGTTCGTCTTCTTTATTCTGGGATTATCTTTTATTGTTCTCTCCGGAGGCAATTAAGGAATATAAAGTCTTATAAATTAAAAACTCTCCCTCGCTATAGCGGTTTGTAGCGAGGGGAGTAGATACGCCTTCTTTTATAAACCATTATTTACTAACTTTATTATTAAATACACTAGATTTAATAGGTTGTAAGAATCTATCAAAGACAGAGAAGTCTTTAATAATTATACTAGCTATTCCTTCCATCTGCTGACTAAATGGAATTTTATAGTTATAATTAGTAGTCAAATTAGGAACATCAAATTCCGCAATATAATAATCTTTATAGGGTACTAATGATATAGATTTAATTTTTCCATATATCACTCCAAATTCCATATAGGGATAATTACTTAATTTTAAAATCAAATCCTGATTTTCTTTTATCTTTCCAGAATTTTGAATAGGTATTTCCATTCTTCCAATAATATTTTTTTCTAGTTGGGGAAGGATAGTCATGATTGCGGCATTTGTTTCTACCCACTGATCGTTGGACCACAAAGTTGAAAGGGAAACAACCCCTTCATAAGGACTTATAAAAACGTATTTCTTTTTCCAGTCTTTTATCTGATTCCTTAGTAACTTGGCGCTTCTATCAATATTATCACTCAACGTTCTCATTTGATTAAAATGTTCAGTTTCTAAATCAAGCAGAGTTACTTTCATCTCTTCTATTTTTATTATATCATTTTTATAGGCAATATTCGCATTAATCAATGCGCTTTCTTTCTGATATAAACTACTTCTACTATCCTCAAGCTGGCTAATAGCTATTACGTTTTTCTTATATAATATCGAATCTCTTTCATAATTTGATTTAGATAGTTTAAGGTCGTTTTTTATCACCGTTAATTGTTATAAGAAAGTTACTAAAGCAGGCTTCTAGGGAATATATGTTTCGTTCATAAGGCAATTTCCAATTAAAATATTTTTTAAGATCATCAACGATTTTATCTATTTTGATTCCATTTATTTCAGCAATTTCCCTATTATTCTTTTTCAGATATACTTTCTCCTTTTCAAATTTGACATTAGGAAAAAACCGGATGTTCTTCTCTCTGAAATAATTTCTCCTCCAATGAGTCGAAAAATATATTCTAATCAATGTATGCATATCTACGCACGAGTTTATTTCACCGATAATCCATGCAAATTGTTCATGAGTAAGAGGCTCGTTTAATCGTGCATAGATGCTATTCTTTTTATCTTCAAACTCGTTTAGTGAATAGTAATAATAGGGATTGGGATGATTCGCATGAAGTGTTTTAAAATAAAAATCTACATCTGCCTTTAATTGCCCGGGAGTCAACAAAGAATCCTTTTGTGCAAAAGTTCTAGTCACGCACAATAATAAAAGAAGGAATATCGTATTTCTCATGCTTACTACTTTTTATTTAGATGGCTGAAATATAGAGAAAAATCATTTAATAGACAAACCAGTATAAGACACAAATAGCTTCGAAAATAATATTCTCGCTAGTCATCATCGTCTTTTTTCATTTTTATATATACCACCGAACGTCCCATCCCATATTTTTTCAATATCCCCTGTTCGATAAAAGCATGGATGTCTTGCATTGCCTGCGTCTTTGTCTTTCCTACCAACTGTGCATAATCCTGCCGACTGATACAAGGAGTGTTTTCGAAAAACTTATTTAAGCGCCGCAAGCACTCCTCTCTATCCAATGGATTCTTCACCCGAAACGGTGAATGATAACGCTGTAGCTCTATTTCACTTTCTATATCTTTCTTAAACTGGCGATTCACCCGGAAATTGATGTCTTTCAAAGACACGGAGGGAGAACGAAGCTCCTTTGCATCCATCACTTTCTTATCCACACTCAGAGAAAGAGTAAAATAGCCAATATCGCCCAGTTCGACAGAAAACCCTTTTAGCAACAAATATTTTAACTGTTTGGATATGGCTTCAATGACACCCACAACTTGGGCGGGCGGCATGTGTTGAAGAGCTGTCACTTGCTCAACAAATTCTTCAGCCGTATAACTGCCTTTCAGTACTACACGGGCATGCAAAGGTAATTCCTCCCCGTTTTTATCAGGATTGGGAGTCTCGTAAAGGTCATAATTTACACTCATTATCTATAATTTTATTATTAGGCACGATTAAATTTCAGTCTTCCTACAAGTATTCATTCAGTTCACTATTTCGTTTTCGTTTGACAATTGTCAAACGATAGTTCTACAGTTGTCAAACGACAGTTTAACAACTGTCAAACGAAAACTCCTGTACTAACACGGCGAATGTACATAGAATATACGTATTCTAATCTATATTAATCGGAATTTATACAGAATGCCTGCGAATTCCAGCCTCTTTATACGTTCTTCATTGAGCATATTTTTATCAGAAGGGGAGGTAATATAACTAAATATTATCAATCATAAAAAAATAAACTACCTGTATACCAATTAAAAAGGTTTACTTTGCAGCGCATTTTTAAACACCATAAATAAAGTTAGCTATGTTAAGCGAAAAAAGAAGTAGTATGCTTCATGGGGTGCTCCTCATTGCTCTGTTTTCATGCGCAGCCTTTTATATCGGCGACATGGAATTTATCAAAAAGCTATCATTCAGTCCAATGATTGTCGGCATTATCCTGGGTATGCTGTATGCCAATAGTTTAAGAAACAATTTGCCCGAAACATGGGTGCCCGGCATCCAGTTTTGTTCCAAACGTGTGCTGCGTATCGGCATTATTCTTTATGGATTCAAGCTTACCTTCCAAGATGTGTTAGCTGTAGGATTGCCTGCTATTTTTATTGACGCCATCGTAGTTACCATAACGATTTGTGGTGGTATCCTGATAGGGCACATGCTGAAAATGGACCGGGGCATTGCGCTGCTTACTTCTATCGGCAGTGGCATTTGCGGTGCGGCTGCTATTCTGGGAGCCGAATCAACGATTGAGACCAAACCCTATAAAACGGCGGTGGCTGTTTCTACGGTAGTTATCTTCGGCACTATATCGATGTTCATCTACCCCATCTTATATAGAAACGGAACTTTTGTACTCCCTCCCAATGAAATGGGGATATTTACCGGAGCCACCTTGCACGAAGTGGCACACACCGTAGGCGCGGGAAACGCTATGGGGAAAGAAATATCGGATGTCGCCATCATCGTAAAAATGATACGCGTAATGATGCTGGTTCCTGTATTGTTGATTACCAGTTTCCTGGTATCCAAAGCGGCAGTAAAAGCCGGCGGACAAGGCGGAAGCATGAAGAATATATCCATTCCCTGGTTCGCCATCGGCTTCCTGGCAGTGATAGGTTTCAACTCTTTCGACCTGTTGCCACAGAGCTGGATTACCTTTATCAATCACCTCGACACTTTCCTCTTGACGATGGCAATGACTGCTTTGGGCGCCGAAACCAGTATCGACAAGTTCCGCCAAGCAGGAGCCAAACCCTTTGTGCTTGCTTCCTTGCTTTATGTGTGGTTGGTAGTAGGCGGATATTTTCTGGTGAAATTTCTGGCGCCGGTATTAATGTAAAATAAAACATTAATTATTACTCGCTGAATTTCTAAAACAAAATAGTACCAACAAAAAATGGGAGGGAACCTCTGCAGCTTCTCTCCCACTCGTTATCCTTTCGTGCATCCCAGCACATTCACCTATTGAATTTATGTAAGATTTCTCATACGTTTCATTAGATTTTTTCCAAAAATACGAAATAAAAATGATAAATTCAATAGAAAGACAGTTTTTCGTGAAAGTTTTTTTCTTTCCGCCTCCCACCTTAAGTATATAGAGCCAAGGTTTTTATCTTCTCTTCGTGGTTATCTGAAAATAATCACGTAAATTTGCTGCCTCAAATAGAATAACATTATAAATCACTATAAATAAAAAGATTATCGCTATGGAATATAATTTCAGGGAGATTGAAAAGAAGTGGCAAAAACGCTGGGTCGACGACAAAACCTACCAAGTGACCGAAGACGAATCAAAACAAAAATTTTATGTGTTGAATATGTTCCCTTATCCTTCGGGAGCAGGATTGCACGTAGGACATCCGCTGGGATACATTGCTTCGGATATTTACGCACGCTACAAACGGCTGCAAGGCTTCAATGTGCTCAACCCGATGGGATATGACGCTTACGGGCTGCCTGCCGAACAATATGCCATCCAGACCGGTCAACACCCTGCAATTACTACTGTAAACAATATCAACCGCTACCGAGAGCAATTGGATAAGATTGGTTTCTCTTTCGACTGGAACCGCGAAATCCGTACTTGCGACCCTGAATACTATCATTGGACGCAATGGGCTTTCCAGAAGATGTTCAACAGCTATTATTGCAATGACGAACAACAGGCACGCCCTATCGAAGAGTTGGAACAAGCCTTCGCCATCTCTGGTAACAAAGGATTGAACGCCGCTTGCAGCGAAGAAATCAGTTTCACTGCCGAAGAATGGAATGCCAAAAGCGAAAAGGAACAGCAGGAAATACTGATGAACTACCGCATCGCTTATCTGGGCGAAACAATGGTGAACTGGTGTCCCGCGCTCGGAACCGTATTGGCGAATGATGAGGTAGTGGACGGTGTGAGCGAACGCGGCGGCTATCCCGTGGTTCAGAAGAAAATGCGCCAATGGTGCCTGCGCGTATCGGCTTACGCACAACGCCTGCTCGACGGACTGGAAACCATCGACTGGACGGAATCACTGAAAGAAACGCAAAAGAACTGGATAGGACGTAGCGAAGGAGCCGAAATCCGCTTCAAAGTGAAAGACAGCGACCTGGAATTTACTATCTTCACTACACGTGCCGATACGATGTTTGGAGTGACTTTCATGGTGTTGGCTCCCGAAAGCGAGTTGGTGGCGCAACTCACCACCGAAACTCAGCGGGCAGAAGTAGACGCTTACCTGGAACGTACCAAGAAACGCACGGAGCGGGAACGCATCGCCGACCGCAGCGTGACCGGCGTGTTCAGCGGCTCGTATGCCATCAATCCGTTTACCGGTGAAGCAGTGCCTATCTGGATTAGTGATTACGTATTGGCAGGATATGGAACGGGAGCCATCATGGCAGTACCCGCCCACGACAGCCGCGACTATGCTTTTGCCAAACATTTCGGATTGGAAATCCGTCCGTTGGTAGAAGGCTGCGACGTAAGCGAAGAAAGTTTCGACGCCAAAGAAGGAATTGTCTGCAACTCTCCGCGTCCCGACGTGACTCCTTATTGTGACCTTTCACTGAACGGACTGACCATCAAGGAAGCCATCGCCGCCACCAAGAAATATGTGAAGGAACATAACCTGGGACGTGTGAAGGTGAATTACCGCCTTCGCGACGCCATTTTCTCCCGCCAGCGTTATTGGGGCGAACCGTTCCCCGTTTATTACAAAGACGGCATGCCATACATGATAGATGAAAGCAGTCTGCCGCTGGAACTTCCTGAGGTAAGCAAGTTCCAACCGACCGAAACAGGAGAACCTCCCCTTGGACACGCCACTAAATGGGCTTGGGACACAGTAAATAAGTGCGTGATAGAAAACGAGAAGATCGACAACGCCACTGTCTTCCCGCTGGAACTCAACACCATGCCCGGCTTCGCAGGTTCGTCAGCCTACTACATCCGCTATATGGACCCCCGCAACCACCAGGCATTGGTAGACCCGAAAATTGATCAATATTGGCAGAACGTAGACCTCTACGTAGGAGGAACCGAACATGCTACAGGACATCTTATCTACTCCCGTTTCTGGAACAAATTTCTCCATGACCTGGGGATTTCGGTAGTGGAAGAACCGTTCCGGAAACTGGTGAACCAAGGTATGATTCAGGGACGAAGCAATTTTGTTTACCGTATCAAAGATACTAATACGTTCGTTTCACTGAACCTGAAAGACAAATACGAGGTAACCCCGATTCACGTAGACGTTAACATTGTCTCCAATGATATTCTGGATCTGGAAGCTTTCAAAGCATGGCGCCCCGAATATGAAACGGCAGAGTTCATTCTTGAAGACGGTAAATACATCTGCGGCTGGGCTGTGGAGAAGATGAGTAAATCCATGTTCAACGTAGTGAACCCGGACATGATTGTAGAAAAATACGGAGCCGACACGTTGCGGATGTACGAAATGTTCCTGGGCCCGGTAGAACAATCCAAGCCGTGGGATACCAACGGAATAGATGGCGTACACCGCTTCATCCGCAAGTTCTGGTCACTCTTCTACAGCCGTACGGACGAATACCTGGTGAAAGACGAGCCGGCTACTAAAGAGGAATTGAAAGCCCTGCACAAACTGATAAAGAAGGTAACAAGTGACATCGAACAATTCTCCTACAACACTTCCGTAAGTGCTTTCATGATTTGCGTAAACGAATTGTTCAACCTGAAATGCAGCAAGAAAGAAATCCTGGAACAGTTGGTTATCGTCCTCGCTCCTTTTGCTCCGCACGTGTGCGAAGAGTTGTGGGCCACTCTAGGCCATACGACTTCTGTTTGCGACGCCCATTGGCCTGCCTACAACGAGGAATATCTCAAGGAAGACACCGTCAACTACACCATTTCTTTCAATGGCAAAGCCCGTTTCAATATGGAATTTGCAGCAGACGCCGCTTCGGATGCCATACAGGCAACTGTGCTTGCCGACGAACGTTCGCAGAAATGGATGGAAGGCAAGACACCGAAAAAGATTATTGTAGTGCCGAAAAAGATTGTAAACGTCGTTATTTAACCAGAAACAGAGAAATATATGCAAAAGCCATCTAAAGCGGAAATCATGAGGGAGGTAAAGGATTATTCCTATATCACCCTCGGACTGATAAGTTATGCCATGGGCTGGGCAGCTTTCCTCATCCCCTATCAGATTACGACAGGGGGAACCACCGGTATATCAGCCATCATCTATTATTCTACGGGATTTCCCATCCAATGGAGTTATTTTATCATCAATGCCGTTTTAATGACGTTTGCTATAAAGATACTCGGACCTAAGTTCAGCATAAAGACAACGTACGCCATCTTTATGCTGACTTTTCTCCTCTGGCTGTTTCAATTCCTGGTTAATAACTTCATAAAAGCTCCCGATATTAATTCACAAGGACAGCCGCTCATATTGGGAATGGGACAGGACTTCATGGCGTGTATCATCGGTGCAGCCATGTGCGGTATCGGACTGGGTATCGTATTCAACTACAACGGGAGCACCGGAGGAACAGATATTATCGCCGCCATTGTCAATAAATACCGTGATGTCAGCCTGGGACGAATGATTATGATATGCGACTTCTTCATTATCAGTTCCTGCTATTTTATCTTCCACGATTGGCGAAGGGTTATTTTCGGCTTTGTCACGCTCTTCATCGTCGGGGTGGTGCTCGACTGGATTATCAACAGTGCCCGGCAATCGGTGCAATTCTTTATCTTCTCTAAAAAGTATGACGAGATAGCCGACCGCATCATCAAGGAAGCCGACCGGGGAGTGACAGTGCTCGACGGCATGGGCTGGTACAGCAAAGCGAATGTAAAAGTACTCGTCGTCCTTGCCAAGAAACGCCAGTCACTCGACATTTTCCGGTTGGTGAAACGCATTGACCCCAATGCCTTTATCTCCCAAAGCTCCGTTATCGGCGTATATGGTGAAGGATTTGATAAACTGAAATAAAAGAACCGCTTCTCTTATTATTCAAACATACTTTTTAAAGAACATGAAACATACATTGGTATTTGCCACCAACAATGCCCACAAACTGGAAGAAGTGGCTGCCATCCTAGGAAACAGGGTAAAGCTGCTCAGTCTGAACGACATAAACTGCCACACCGACATTCCCGAAACAGCCGACACTTTGGAAGGAAATGCCCGCCTGAAATCCTCCTTTATCTACAACAACTATGGCCTGGATTGTTTTGCCGACGACACAGGGCTTGAAGTGGAAGCCCTCGGCGGCGCCCCGGGAGTCTATTCAGCCCGTTATGCCGGAGGTGAAGGACACGACGCCCAAGCCAATATGCTGAAACTACTCAGCGACCTGGAAGGAAAAGAAAACCGAAAAGCCCAATTCCGCACTGCCATTTCCCTGATTCTCGAAGGAAAAGAATATCTCTTTGAAGGAATCATACGAGGAGAAATCATACGCGAAAAGCGGGGAGATTCCGGTTTCGGCTACGATCCGATATTCAAACCGGAAGGCTATGAACAGACTTTCGCCGAACTGGGCAATGAAATAAAGAATAAGATCAGCCACCGTGCGCTGGCGGTACAGAAGCTTTGTGAGTTTTTGCTGCGGTAACATTTTTACTTCCTTTATTGCTTTCGCATTAGAGAAACTTTATGAGTAAATAATATAATAAATATCCAATTCAATAGGCCATATGATAAAACTCGTAATAAATGATGGCATAGGGAGAGTATTATACTGAAAACAAAAAATACCTCTTCTATTGAAAGTACTTTTCATAGGGATGGCATTCTTTCTTGTGTTGGCACAATTATATTATAACGCTAAAAAAAGGTGGTTTAATGAGAAACTTGAGAATGCTTTTAAAGAGACGTTGTTACAACAGTCTAGAAAAGATTCTTTTGAAGGGACTTTTTTTGCTACTACTGGACGAAAATCGCAGACAGAAAAGCTTCCTGATTCAGTTTATATAGAAGACGAATCCGGAAAGCATGCATATTATTTAGATAAAGAAAAAAGTCGGAAGAATATAACAACTGAACCATTATTACGTTTTTATCATACTGTTTACTTTTCCAAACATCCTCTCGTTGTAGATTCTTTATATTGCTTGTGGCAACAACAAATAAAACGTAAAAAATTAGAAGGAACTTTTGCGTTACAGATTTTTATATCAGATAAAAATGAAAAAATTAAAAGTAGTATGACTCCCCACAATGCTTCACTGAAGGATTTTACGCTTTGCTTTGATTTGACGATGGGATATTATTGTGAGGTCGAGATACGAGGATTTTTTAAAACTCCGTGGTATAATCTTATGAGTATCACTACCCTTATGTATGGTTTTATTTATTGGCTGTTTATAATTACTATTTATATAATATTGTTGAAAACGAAAAAAAATATGAATATGGTTGTATCAATGTCTCGCAATATTTATAAACTAGGACCAAAGGTTATATTTGATGCAGACCAAAGAAAACTAATAATCAATAAAGAGGAAATTTCAATAAAGCCACAAACATCTGTTTTATTAAAACATTTTCTAGATGCGCCTGAGCATATATTAATGGATGACGAAATTCGCAAATTCTTTTGGGCAGACAAATCCTATAATGTGGCGAGACTTCATTCTGCGATAACCCGTCTACGGAATATTTTTGAAAATATTTCATCTATTGTGATTTTAAGATTTGAAAATAAAGGGTATCAATTGCAAATAAGAAAATCCAGCTTATAAGCAATATTCTTCGGTGAAAACGGGAATTTTTGAAATTAATATTATTTATGATGCTGAATAGATTTGGTTGGTTAGAAATGGTTAGAGACTTTTTTTGGTGCTTATCATTCATATTTCCTATCTTTGTGACATCATTAATCAATAACTATAATACAAATGAAAAGCCTATTATTTCTATCCATTTTAATGTTAGCGTTTCTTTTCGTAAAGTTTCCATTGAAAAAAGCGCAATTGAATTCTGTGTTATTTGTCAATGTAGAAGCACTAGCAACACCTGAATATGATATGCCTCATCATTGTTGGGGAACTGGTTCTGTAGATTGTCCTATTTCGAAAGTAAATGTAAAATACGTTGCCAGTGGTTATAGCTTGAAAGAATAAGGTATTTTCCTGTTATTTCTCTTTATTTTTTATTTTTATGGTAGGAAACATAAAGAAAAAAGGTGTGGAAACGAGATTTCTCTATCTTCTTTAATTTCCCAAAGAAAAAATAGATAGTGATAAAGTTGGACAATGAAGCTATTGCAATAGATTTACATAGTATTGATTATTATGTTAGCCTATTCCCCATATCCCAGTTTTCCATATTTATCTTTCTTTGGAAAACTTGATATTTCCTTACGAAAAGGCTAACAATAAAGAATGTCGTCTTTTGGAAATCCAAAAGACGAATATTAGATATTAATAAAAGTTTATTAACACGGTTAGGTTTTCTTCATCCGGTGCTCCACCGCTCCGTGATGAAACGGTAGCATTGGATGAAGATATTCTTTGACCACTTAGTTTTGTTAGAATTGTTTATGTTCAATAATAAGTAGTAAGAGAAAGCTTATTACTTATTAGGAGAATATTCCACCTGTCAACAAAGAAGTATTGTAAAATAAGCGGTATTAGTTTACGAAGGACATAGTTTCTTGGACTATCTAGTATTTTAAAAAGATAGTAAGGCAAAGTGGGATGTGATCTAATGAAGGGATAAGAAGAGAACTGTGGTTAAACAAGATTGTTAAATTATTAATAGGAATAGATGGTGAGAGGCTTAACCTTACCCTACTCTTAAAAACGAAAGGAGGTGCGGTAAAAGTAAGAACAACAAAAAATTATTATGAAAATATTTTACTACTTTTTTAGAAATATTTATAAAGAAAATTATTATGAAAAAGAAAATTCGAGTTACAATCGTAACGTTGCTTATTGTTTTGATTGGAGGGTATACAGTTTATTCTTCAAACAAGAAACTGAAACTGCCGGATGTGGTCTTAGCAAATGTGGAAGCGCTGGCAGAATATGAGTCGCCTGATTTTGAAATTACTTGTAATGGAACCAAAAATACCCCTCCTGGTAGATGCTGGCATTACTATATGGATTGTAGCCTAGGGTGGTTTTACCGTCCTGAAGATTGCAGGTTCTCGGGTAGTATGAGCGATACTTGCCTTACCCCTTGCGATTAAAAGTATAGATATAATGGTACTGACTAAAAAGAAAGAACCGTTCACAATTATCATCTTTATAAAGATGAACGCTATTTTTTTTAGTTAGTACCTATAAAAAATATTATATGATGAAAAAAATAAGTATAATAATCTTAGCAATTATTGTTGCTGCCTGTTCCCGAAGTAATAAAAAAATGCCAGATGGAGTTGAAATCGTACCTGTAAACGTACATAAGACTTCTCAAGATGTTTCATCTTTTTTAGAAAAAATAGAGATCATTCCTTTAGAAACCAACGATTCATCTATATTTCATAGATGTAATAAAGTAGTTTATGATAAAGGGATGGATATATATGCTCTTTATACTAGCGATCAAATTGTTTACACTTTTTCTGGTAATGGAAAATATATCGACAACTCGAAGAGAATGAAAGGAAGAGGACCCAAAGAATACAATATGGTATTAGACATTAATTTCAATCCTTATTTAAAAGGTATTG
>JAUUNK010000394.1 GCA_030844565.1 Bacteroides ovatus | reverse complement strand
GGCTCACCCGATAATCATTGGGGGTATGCATAAATCTTAGCCAGTCTAAAGAGGAAGAATTTCTCATCCACTACTCCTCTTAATGCGGTTCTGAATTGTTTGATTTTCGCATTAAAGGATTCAGCCGCCGCATTAGAGGATCTTTTATTATAAAAGTTAAGAATATCATCATAATGTTCATAGAAGGTTGCTGCAATTACATTGAAAGCATGAAAGCCTGCCTCTTCCACTTTATTATACCATTTAGCCATACTCAATCTTGCCGCATCTTTGATTGTATTTTTGGCAAGAATCATTCTGAGTGAATGACATAATCCATACGCCTGTCCCAATTCCGGATATTCCTTAAAAAGAATTTTGGCTCTTTGTTTTTGTGCTGGGGTCCATTTTTCGGAGGATTTAAACAGCAGATAGCGGCTTCTTGCCAACAGTTCTTTCTTTGAATCTCCATTTTCATATCTCATAGGCACATATGATTCCCCTTTCTGCTTTGCTTCTTCCATCTCATCATTGGCTTCCTGGATTGCGTCCCAGCGGAGTTTGATACGCATTTCCTGCACTGCATCGCAAGCTAATTTCTGGATGTGGAACCGGTCTATTACACGAGATGCCTTGCGGAAACAGAAGCGGACTATTTTACGCATTGAGTCCGATAAATCAAGTGTCACTTCTTCTACACTGTCCAACAGGTGTTCGGGAATATGGCGTAAAGCCGCTATGACCGTCTCTGACTTCGTCCCTGCAACAATGGCGACAAGGCACATCTCACGACCATGCCTGTCCCTGTTGGTTACTATTGTATAAAGGTCGCCATTCGACAGGGAAGTCTCGTCAATAGCCAGATTAGGTCCAATGTTCTCAGGAAAGACAAGCCACTCTTCCGCATGGCTCAACTCTTCCCAATTACGATAACCGCTTAGCACATCCTTGTATTGCTTCTCAAAGGTAGATGCGTCAATATGATAGAAATCATCAAGCGTACGGCAGGTCACCGGGGATGTGTCCATACGTTTCTTTTAAAAAAGCCGCAAACTCCTTGGAGTAGCGGGTGCCTTCGGCGGCTATTTTAAGAGGTAGAATAAAACTCTTGCCGGTACGAATATCAACCCATTTACGGCGTCGGAGCAAAAGGATTACTTTGTGGTCGCGGATGGGGAAATCGGTGATGGAAACCGCAGGAATAAAACCTTTGGATTCAAAGTGAACATCATTACGTAAAGTATCGTACATCTTTTCATCAAGATGAATGTTAATCTCGGTATCGGTACTTTCTACCTTAGTTATATCAAACGAGGAAAGGACTTCGCTTGGTAGTACTATTTGAGCTAAAGATATTAATGCTGCTTCTGTCATATTACAAAAGTAATCACTTTAAAGAAAGCTACAAATAGTTACCCCCAAGAAATTTCGGGTGAGCCTGTTCTTTTTGCATGATTCGTATGATATGAGAGGTAGGGGCATAAAAAAAGGAGCAACGCCTTGCTCCAACCTTTGTTAACCTTAAATCTAATACTATGAAAAACACATTGCAAAGATACGGACTTCTGCTAAATCTGCAAATAATCCAAATAAAAAGAGATGTTTTATAACATTTATTGAGTGTTTGTCTTACGCTTTATACTTTTGTTAATAATTTCCGATTGAATATTGGGAACTGTTTTGCATTTCTTTGGAGGGTAATGATGAGAATAATTGGGTGATAGATAGCATACTCACAGTTTTATTTCTTATTTTTGTTCTCAATCGTCTATTTAGGTCATAGAAAGAAATACGAAAAAAATGAGAATGATTAGAATGATGGGATATACGAAGTGGATAGCAGTCTTGCTCTGTCTTCTTGGCATGACGGCTTGTCGGCAGGACACACACCGTTTCCGTATCGGGGTGGCGCAATGCAGCGATGACTCCTGGCGGCATAAGATGAATGATGAAATTCTCCGCGAAGCAATGTTTTATGATGGAGTATCGGTTGAAATCCGGTCGGCTGCGGATGATAATCGTAAACAGGCGGAAGACGTTCATTATTTTATAGATGAAGGGGTTGACTTATTGATTATCTCTGCCAACGAAGCGGCCCCCATGACTCCGATTGTAGAGGAAGCCTATCAAAAGGGAATACCTGTCATCCTGGTAGACCGGAAGATTCTTTCTGATAAATATACTGCTTATATTGGTGCCGACAATTATGAAATAGGACGTGCGGTAGGCAATTATATTGCGTCAAGCCTGAAAGGAAAAGGGAATGTGGTGGAACTTACCGGACTGGGTGGCTCAACTCCTGCCATGGAACGCCATCAAGGATTTATGGCTGCTATCAGTAACTTTCCGGATATCAAACTGATTGATAAAGCGGATGCTGCGTGGGAGCGTGAACCGGCGGAAGTGGAAATGGATAGTATGCTCCGTCGGCATCCGAAGATAGATGCCGTGTATGCGCATAATGACCGTATCGCTCCAGGAGCTTATCAGGCTGCAAAGAAAGTGGGACGGGAGAAGGAAATGATTTTTGTCGGTATCGATGCTCTCCCCGGCAAAGGTAACGGATTGGAAATGGTGCTCGACAGTGTGTTGAATGCTACTTTTATTTATCCGACCAATGGCGACAAAGTGATGCAACTGGCAATGAATATCCTTGAGAAAAAGCCTTATCCCCGGGAAACAGTCATGAACACTGCGGTGGTTGACCGTACAAATGCGCATGTCATGCAACTTCAGACAACTCACATCTCGGAACTGGATCAGAAGATTGAAACATTGAACGGACGTATAGGCGGATATCTATCTCGTGTTGCTACACAGCAGGTGGTGATGTATGGCGGTTTAGTCATTCTTCTATTGGTGGCGGGATTATTACTGGTAGTCTATAAATCTCTCCGTGCTAAAAACCGTTTGAATAAGGAACTTTCCGAGCAGAAGAAACAGCTGGAAGAGCAGCGGGACAAGTTAGAGGAACAACGCGACCAATTAGAAGAACAGCGGGACAAACTGGAAGAGCAACGGGATCAGCTTATCCAGCTTTCTCATCAACTGGAAGAAGCAACGCATGCCAAACTGGTTTTCTTCACAAATATATCTCACGATTTCC
>JAUUNK010000057.1 GCA_030844565.1 Bacteroides ovatus | reverse complement strand
AATAAAGAAAGCCCGTTCTTTTTTCGAGAATCCGGAAGAACCTTTTCTGGTACATAATGTAGATATTCTTTCCAATGTAAATCTCAGGGAGTTATATGAATGGCATTTGCAGCACGATAGCGTGGCAACTTTATTGGTCAGCCGGCGCAAGACTTCCCGTTATTTGCTCTTTGATGCGGAACAGCGGCTTTGCGGGTGGATTAATAAAGATACAAGTGAGGTGAAACCGCAAGGATTCTCTTACACCGCCGCTCTTTATCAGGAATATGCCTTTAGCGGCATCCACGTTCTTTCCCCTTCTATTTTCCCCTTTATGGATACGCCTGCCTGGGAAGGGAAATTCTCCGTGATGGATTTCTATCTTGCCACTTGCTGTCGGGCCCGTTTCTTGGGATATGTGGCGGAAGACTTGCAGCTTATCGATATTGGTAAGCCGGAGACTCTGTCGCGTGCGGAAGAATTTCTACATCATATTTGATTGGACCTCTCCTTTGATTCATCACCTTCTTCATTTTCCGGTAGTCTGAAATATAAGACTAATGGTCTCATAAATTCTCTCCATCTTTGCAGGCAGAAACGGAATGTACCGTATCTTAAAAAAATAATAGCCCTATGAAGAAGGACCAATATTTCAGTCTTGAAGTGAATTTTTTATCAGACGACCAGCTGTTTTGTATGATGGAGAAGAGTGATAACCCTACCCAGGCTTTTGGCGTCTACGTGATGTTGCTGCTACATCTTCGAAAGAAGGACAATTATGAGGCTTCGTGCTCAGACGATTTTCTCTCGGGCTTTTGCCGGAGAGAGAGGGTTGGGAAAGAAGATGTGAAGCAAGTGCTTTTCGATTCCGGGCTTTTTGTGGTAAACGAAGAGGCGCAAACTTTCCGTTCTCCCTACCTCGATAGAGTGATGGAACCACTCGAAAACAGATGGAGGGCAAATGTCGAAAACGGCAAAAAAGGAGGGCGTCCAAAGAAGGTTTGCAAAACGCCTGAAACGCCCGCCACCACGGGCGAAAAACCCAAATTAACCCAAGAGAATAAAAGAGAAGAAAAGAATACTGTTACTACTATTGAATACAATAGCAGCAACAGTATTCAAGAAGAGCCACCTGCTGCTGCCTCTGTTGTTATTTCAAATAATCAAGAAAAGGGGAGATGCCAAACAGAATCCAGGGGAAAGAAAAGTGTAAAACCTTTCCGGCAAGAACCCGTTCGCTCCTGGGAGGAGTTAGTGGACGAGATGGGTAGCTGCGAGGAGTACATGTCCATGGTGGCGGCACGTTCCCGCCTGGGTATACTTCTTACCGAACACCGGGAATATGCTCTTAAACTTTTCAAAAATCATATTCACCTCTACGACAAGGGTAGCACATTGCAATGTCTTCGGGATGTGAAGCAATATTTCACTAACTGCATGAATAATAAATCGCTCGTCTGCCAGCGTTTCAGGGATGCGCTGCAGAAGGAGCGGGAAAAGGTGAGAGAGAAGGACCCCTATCGTTTTGAGACGGTGAAGGATGGGAAACGCAGTTATTTCGGACGTCCGATCCCTAAGGATGCTCCGCCTCGTCCGGATAATTACTCAATGTGGGACGATAGTTCGCTGAGATGGGTAAGATGCTACTGATTAAGCCCGGGGGAGAGCATCTCTAAGTCCTGGGGAGAACTTACTTGAGCCCCGGGGATAATCTTCTTCACCCCTGGGGAGAAGGAAGCTAATGCGTGGGGACAACTTGACCATGGTGGCGGGATAGCCGCGTTTTACTTTCCTGTTTTGATTCGCAAGATGTTCAATAATGTCTGCAACCCTTGGATTCACCGAGGGAAAGGGCGTTTTTAGACGATTTTGGAAGAATCGTAGATAAAACAGGATGCTTCAAACGAAAGGCATGCTTTACATTTGCGGCAGCGAATGTCCCTGCGGACGTCCCTGATTTTTATGTGTAAAGGTAATCTTAATTATTAAACTTATGAGAAACAAATTGCTATTCGTTTGTCTTTTCCT
Source organism: Bacteroides ovatus (assembly GCA_030844565.1). Taxonomy (GTDB): domain Bacteria; phylum Bacteroidota; class Bacteroidia; order Bacteroidales; family Bacteroidaceae; genus Bacteroides; species Bacteroides ovatus_A. The sequence goes on along the minus strand of JAUUNK010000057.1, from coordinate 22,559 downwards.
CAGTGGAACGCTGGCTGCTTGCAAAGACACAAAATGGGTGGATGTTCCTGCCGGTACTCCTCCCGAAGGCGCGGTGATAGGAAAGCCGGGCGAAAATGATCCGGATGATCCCGATGACCCTACTCAAAAGACGCTTATCAACAGCTCTTATATCCGTGGAGATTTCTTTGAAATAAACCGGATTTCGGGAGCAAGCATGGCTGCTTGCAACGATTTGATTTATCTGACTGCACGCCCCTATGCAAACGGTGACCTCACTTTTGACTTGCCCGTGAATGACGCACAGATGACGAAGGGCGTCGCATACTCTTCTTCTTATGAAGGTAGAAACGGAGTGATGAAGTTTGACGGAACCGGTTCTATGAATGGAGGCGATGGTTTGCTTCATTCCCCCGACGGAGCATTTGGAAAATTTACATTCGGTACTTATGTCTATATCAGCGAATGGACGAACGGGGCTTGCTTCTTTAATAAAGCGAACGGAAACTCTACAATTCTTTCTCTGCGGATGGGTGCAACAGAAGGTAATTTAGAGTTGACTGTCGGAAGCTCCGTTGCTACGGTTGCCAATGATGCTGTGAAACCGGGTGGCTGGCATTATGTAGCGGTAACGTATGATGGAGGAACAGCCAAGCTGTATGTGGATACCAATAATAATCCAACTGTTTTTACGGGGTCTTTGCCTGCTTCGGTTCCCAATACCCGTGCAGATTTTGTTGTAGGAGAGAAGTTTAAAGGATATTTGGACGAAACCTTTGTAAGTAGCCTGGTGGTGGGAACATTGGGCAGGAATCCTATTTCTTTTACTAGCAACCTTTGGAACAACACCAAAACGCTTGCCTACTGGAAATATGACGAGTCGGCTAATCCCGGCAAGGACTCCCATACATGGGTAATCCGTCTGGATCAGATTCGTACAGCCCTCAACGGGCAGGCGGGAGAAAGAAAACTACGGTTGGGAATATCCGGTGGCGAATGGTTGAAGATGGTGGCGGACGAAACTGCACGCACCAACTTTGCCAATAACGTAAAAAAGGTGCTGGAGCACTATAATTTAGATGGTGCCGACCTTGACTTTGAATGGGCTTATTCTGCAACAGACCTTTCCAATTATAGTAAAGCGATTGTGAAACTGCGTGATGTGCTGGGCAAAGATTTATGTTTTACTGTATCCTTGCATCCGGTTTCTTATAAAATAAGCCAGGAGGCAATTGCTGCCGTTGATTTTATTTCTTATCAATGTTATGGTCCTCAAGTTAAGCTTTTCTCATTCGAGCAATTCAAGGCGGATGGCCAGGCGGCTGTAGAGTATGGGATTCCACAAGGAAAGCTGGTGATGGGCGTACCTTTCTATGGAACTACCGGAAAAGCAGGGCAACAAGCTGCATACTACGATTTGGTAAATAACGGAAAGCTCACCAATACTACTATAGACGAGTGGACTTACAATGGATTGAACTATATTTTCAACAGTCAGAACACTATTCGCCAGAAAACACAATATGTGGGTGATAACGGTTTTGGCGGTATCATGAGCTGGGATTTGGCTACCGATGTGGATGTCACGCATGACATGTCTCTGTTGAAGGTAGTGAAAGAGGAACTGGAATATTATGCCAATCTTCCGGTAGAATAAATATCGAATGTTAATTATTAAATGTAATATTATGGAAAAAAATAAGTTAATAAGAACACAAGGGCGCTTTGTTCTTTTTCTGACGATGCTCCTTTTATTGTTTCCTATGGGTGCATTGGCTCAGCAGAAAATGATAAAAGGACATGTGGTGGACGATAAAGGAGAAGATATTATCGGCGCTACGGTTACGGTGAAAGGAGCTGCCGGAGGAACCATCACCGATATAAGCGGTAATTTCTCTATCGAAGGAAAAATAGGAAGTACGCTTTCTATTACATATATAGGATTTGCTCCATTGCAAGTGAGGATAACTAAATATGAAGGAAATCAGTTTGTGATGAAAGAGGATACCAAGGTGCTGGATGAGGTGGTGGTAGTAGGTATGGATACCCAAAAGAGAAATACGATTACTGCTGCGGTGGCTACGTTGAAAGACGATGCTATTGTCAATCGTCCCGTAACGGATGTGACAAGCGCCTTGCAAGGTAATATTGCCGGTTTGAACTTTGCTACGGATGCAGTTGGCGGCGGTGTCGGTGGTGAAATAGGTGCGGATATAAAATTCAATATTCGTGGTATCGGTTCTATCAATGGCGGTGAGCCCTATGTGTTGGTAGATGGAGTGGAACAAAGCATGCAAAATGTGAACCCTGCCGATATTGCCAGCATCAGTGTATTGAAAGATGCTTCCGCTTCCGCCGTATATGGTGCGCGTGCTGCTTATGGCGTGGTATTGGTGACAACGAAAAGCGGTAAGAAAGAGAGAGCCAGCGTAACTTATCGGGGAACGGTAGGTTTCAGTTCGCCTATCAACATGCCACGGATGATGAACGCTTTGGAATATGCAATGTATAACAATGAGCAGTATGATAATGGCGGTGCATCTTCGGGGCTCCAACGAATTTCAGATAAAACGATTGAGAAAATCAAAGGATTTATGAAGAATCCCTATTCGGCAGAGTTTCCCGGTATCGAACCGAATACAAGTGGCGACGATTGGGCGGGAGCTTACTACAATCAATATGGCAACACCGATTGGTTTGATTATTATTTTAAAGATAAATCCGTGCGTCATTCACATAACCTGAGTGTCCAGGGAGGTTCTGATAAAGTGAACTACTACATCGGCATGGGATATACCTATCAGGAAGGTTTGCTGGACAAGGTGCAAGACGATTTGAATAAATATAATCTGAATACGAAAGTACAGATGAAGACCAATGACTGGCTGAGGTTTAATCTGAATAATAACATTACTTTACAGATGATTAAGCGCCCGATGGCAAACCAGTTGATTCTTTATAATAAGATAGGTAGCCATCGCCCGACCCAGGTGACCCAATTGCCTGTTAGTTCGGAATATAACATACCAAGCTGGAATGAAATGCTTTATTTGAAGAATTCCAATTATCAGAGAAACCGTATTTCGGATGCATTGTCCGCTTCTGCCACGGTGACTCCTCTCAAAGGATGGGACATCACCGGGGAAATGAAAATCCGCTTTGATATAGAAAACAATGATTTGATAATGAAAAACGACCAGAAGTATGAGACTCCTGCGGGAACCTTCAAGCCGGGCGATTCTACCAATCAAAGACAGGGATTTACTTATCCGGGCATTAGCTGGAAAAATATGTATTTCGGCTCTTATACGCGTGGCAGTATGTTCAACTATTATTTATCGCCGAATGTGTCCAGCTCCTATACTCATCAGTGGGGAGATCATTTCTTCAAAGCTCTGGCAGGATACCAAATGGAGTTACAGGAGAACTCGGATGAATATATGTACAAAGACGGTATGTTGAGCAATGATATTTATTCTTTTGACAACGCTAACGGAAATGTGATAGTCGGTGAAGCACGCTCACATTGGGCTACAATGGGATTCTATGCTAAATTGAACTGGAATTACAACAATATTTATTTCCTTGAATTTAGCGGACGCTATGACGGTTCTTCCCGTTTTGCTCCGGGACATCGGTGGGGCTTCTTTCCTTCCTTCTCAGCCGGATATGACATTGCCCGTACACCGTATTTTCAGAGACTGGCGCTTCCGGTGTCCCAGTTAAAGGTTCGTGTGTCTTACGGTCGTCTGGGCAACCAGAACGGAGCAGGGCTTTATGACTATATTGCCCAGATGCCTCTGGATGCACAAGGAACCAATGCTTGGTTGTTGCCGGGAATCTCCTCGTCTACAGCCTCTAAGGGAACCATTGCCAAGACTCCTAAAATGATTAGCCCTTATATTACTTGGGAAAAGGTAGATAATGCCAACTTAGGTTTTGATGTGATGTTGTTTAATAACCGCTTGTCGGTGACTGCCGATTTATACCAACGGACAACGCGTGACATGATTGGCCCGGCAGAGGCTATTCCCAATATTAGCGGTATTGCTTCCGATGACCGTGCGAAGGTAAACAATGCGACTTTGCGGAACCGTGGATGGGAGCTTTCTGTGAACTGGAACGACAAACTGAAATGCGGTTTCAACTACGGCATCGGTTTCAATGTATTCAACTACAAAGCAGTGGTGACGAAGTACAACAATCCCGAAGGCATCATCTACAACAACCATACGGGACTCGCTGCCAACAAAGGCTATTATGAAGGCATGGATATTGGTGAAATCTGGGGATACTATGCTGACGACCTCTTCCTGACAAATCGTGAAATAGACGCTTACCTGAGAGAGGTGGACCTGACGGCATTCAAATCCAACGACCTCTGGCGACGTGGCGACCTGAAATATCTTGATGTCAGTGGAGATGGCAAGGTAGACGGCGGCAAAGGTACGCTGGCAGACCACGGAGATTTGCGGATTATCGGTAACACCACGCCTAAATATTCTTTCGGTATCAACCTGAATGTGGGATATAAAGGATTTGAGGTATCCACCCTGTTGCAAGGTGTGGCAAAAAGAGATTTCCCGATTGCCGGAAGTAACTATATGTTTGGTGGAAACAACTACAACTTTAAAGAACATCTGGACTACTTCAGCACTCAAAACCCCAACGGATTCTTACCTCGCCTGACTGGCTGGAAAGATGATAAAGATTTCTTGGTGAACACCGGATACAACACTACCCGCTATCTGCTCAACGCTGCTTATATGCGTATGAAAAACTTGACGGTTTCTTATACGTTCAACAAAAAGCAACTCAAATACATCGGCATCAGCCAACTGAAGATATATGTTACATGTGATAACCTCTTCACAGTGACGAAACTGCCTAAGCAATTCGACCCGGAAACTTTGAACCAGGTGAATATGTCGGCAGGTGGCGATGCCCAAAACACTGCCCCGGGGCTGACTTCTCCTATGAAGCAGAACGGTAACGGTATGGTTTACCCGATGAACCGTAACTTCGTATTCGGACTTGATTTTACTTTTTAACTAGAGAATGACGATGAAAAGAATATATATCTTATTAATAATAGGGGTAGGCATGATGATGGCTGCATGTTCGGACTTTCTGGATAGAGAGCCTATGACAACTCCCAATAGTGAAACATTTCTTTCCAATGCTAATGCCGTAAATAACTACATTAACGGCTTATACATAGCACTTCCCTCTTTTGGTACGTATGATATGGGAGTACGCGGAGAAGAGAAGAACAGCGATAATATTGTGGCGGAAGTCTATGACAAACGTTTGAACGGAGAGTTGCAAGAAAATAATGGTGGCACTACGGAATGGCAGAAAGGTTATCAGAACTTGCGTAATGTGAACTATTTCTTCGAATATTATAGAGTACCGGAAGCGGAAGAGACAAAAGACGTGCTTTCGATGAAGGGAGAAGCTTATTTCTTCCGCGCCTACTGGCATTTTTATTTGTTGACCCGCTTTGGAAGCATTCCTGTAATGGATCGTTTCTGGGATAGAAATGCTACTATTGCCGGGTTGCAGATTCCTCCCCGTGACCGTTCGGCGGTGGCGAAGTTCATTATAGACGATTTGAATACCGCCAAAGAATTGCTTCATTCACGTAGCCGGTACAAAGGTCTTAGAATATGTAAAGAAGCGGCTATTATTATGGCAATGAGGGTGGCATTGTATGAAGGTACATGGGAAAAATACCACAAAGGAACAGCTTTTGCTTCCGCCGAAGATAAATCGGCAGACTTTTTGGAGCAAGTGATGACTCTGGGAGATGAACTGTTTACCATGGGATTGACTTTGAACACCAAAGACAATGATAAGAAAGCAGTGAATGTGGAAGATGCCTATGCCCATATTTTCAATTCAAAAGACTTATCGGATATGAACGAAGTTGTCTTCTGGAAGAAGTATTCAATAGCAGACGGAGTGACTCATAATTTGAGCAGTAATCTAGGTGGTGGTTATGTAGATAATAGTGGACCGGCAGGCTTGTCCCAGTCTTTAGTAGATAACTACTTGAATGCTGACGGTAGCTTTATTGACCCTACCGAGGGAATCTTCAAGGACTTCAATCTCACTTTTAAAGGACGCGACGGACGTCTGTTGGCAACGGTCATGCATTCCCAATGTAAATTCAAGTCGACGTCTCCCGAGTCCAAGTCGAAAGCAATGTTGGTAGAGGAATATTCAGAAGAGAATAAACTCGTCGTACGTCCCCCTTATCTAACAGAAGGCGGTCCGGCACGCAATGCCACAGGCTATCATATCCGTATGAGCATTGATACCACCTATGTAAATGGGCAGGGAGAAACGGCATTGCCTATGATTCGTTACGCAGAGGCTTTGCTGGCTTATGCAGAAGCTGCGGAAGAATTGGAGAAATGCACTCCTGGGATATTGGAGAAAACACTGAAACCTTTGCGCGAACGTGCGGGAGTGACCTATCAGGCTCCTGCGGAGATTGATCCTCATTTCACTGATTTCGGCTATCCTCTTTCTGCCAATTTACAGGAAATACGTCGGGAAAGACGTGCGGAACTGGCATTGCAAGGGTTCCGTTTTGATGACCTCATGCGTTGGAAAGCTCACAAGCTGATTCAGGGAAAGCGTGGCACGGGGGCGTATTTTGGTACGGATGGTGTACTCTATAAAGCATTCGACCCTAAGAATGCGGCGGATTTAAAAACTATTCTGACTACCGACGGATGGCTGGATCCACAGAAAACACTTCTTCCCAGAGGTTACCAATTTGATTCCAATCGTGATTATTTGCTTCCGGTTCCCCCCAGTGAAGTGTCGTTGAATCATGAATTAAAACAGAATCCCGGTTGGCGGAAGGAATAATAGAGAATGAAACAAGATTCAGTTATGATAATTAGATTGATAAAAATATGAAGAACATATTATATAAATTACTTCCGGTATGTTTGCTGTCCATCAGTCTGACGGGATGCGACGATGAAACCAAATACCGTCCTCTGCCGGAAGCTGTGCCTTTGACAATGAGCATCAATGAAAAGGCATTTGTGATGGGTGAACATTTAAAAGTGGATATTAGCGTGGATGCAGACGCAGAGGGAAATGAACTGGGTGCAAACGAAGACTTCGATATTTACTTTACTGCTAAATCGGGGACGGAAGATGTTTCGGAAGTATTTGAACCGTTTAGTGGCATTGTGGTATTTCCTAAAGGTGAAAAGCAAACCCAGGTGGACTTTCCGGTGAAAACATCCGGATTGAGCGGGACAACCACCATGGAGTTCGTAGCTTTTGCACGGGGATATAAAATCGCTAATTCCAGTCAAGGGATTAAAGTGTCCGATTATTATCGTATAAGCATGTCATTAGAAAACAATACGGAAAATGTAGTGACCGAAGGAGGAAAATTCGTATTAGTGGCAAAGGTGGATAAGCCCAGTTCCACACCTCTTGAGATTGCTGTTACACCGGAAAAGGGAGAAGAAGACAGGTATGAGAATCTGCCTGCTGTGCTGACTATTCCTGCCGGAAGAACTTCGGTTAAGAGTGCTGCGGTGACTATCAAACAAGATTATGCAATGACCGGAGACTTGCAGCTGACAATGAACTTAGAAAGCAACTCTCCGGCTAATCACATGACGGAATCCGCTCTTGTAATTACAATGACAGACCTGGAATCGATGGCAGATCCTAACTTGTTTGATATGACTACTGTCTATGAAAACCCGAATCAGATGTTCATCTCTTATGACGATGATTGGTTTACAGGGAAAGAAACGGTTAAAATGGTCGAAGGGACCCCGCATCCGAATGCCGAACTAGGTAATCAATGGAAGTTTGATTATGCCATTGAGTTCCATAACAATGCTGTATCGGGAGATTACATGAAGCTGGGTAATGCCACGGATGCCAACAAAGGGAATACCTTGAAAGTAGATTGGACTAAGTATGCAAAGATTATGGATGACGGAGCATTGAATATCTGTGTCGGTGTAGAAGGTACTAACTATGGAACGGCAGCTATACATGCTTGCAAGACGCTTGGGCAAATCTGGGCACAGAATGTCACACGTATTTATCCGGGTATGCGCATCGAAGCGAAGGTACGGCTGGGAGGTAACAGGACCGGGTTTATTCCTATGATAGAAGTAAAGAATACGGCATCTATGGGACGAGACGGCAGACAAGCTATCTGCTTGCTGAAGAATGTAAGCGGTTCGGCAATCACACAGTTGGTGAAAGGAAAAACGGCAGGAGACGCCAAGAGTGTAGTGACAGCTATTCCCAAAGTAGAAGAGTATAACATTTATTGGATGGAATTCGTGGATGAGAATACAATTAAATTAGGAATCAATGGCTCTACGACCTTGGAGGTAACAAGAGATATGCTGGATACCTGGCCTTTTACAAAAGAAGAAACAGGGAGAACAGTAGGCTATAAAGGGCTATTCTTGCTTATGCGAATGGAACTCTTTGGAGAAGGCAATGAAATTTCTTCCGAGCTGCCTGCCGGTTGGGATACTGAATTGAAGTCAATCAGCCCTGACAACTACGCAACAGAAGGTCCGCGGATGGAAATAGACTGGATTCGTTTTTACACGAATGATAATTATAAACGGGAAGCGGATGAGCTGGTAAACAGAGACTATAAAACAATCGCTCCCGGTAAATATTATCCGTTCTATTAACATCTCATTTAATGAAACGTTTTCTGTTAACTTGATATAGAACTTATGCCGGAAGACTGTCGTGAGGAAGGCGATATACTTCCGGCATTTGTGGAAAAAACAAACGGAAATAGAGAATATTGGAAATACATTAGCTATTTATGGACATTAATCTGGTGATAACTTCCTATCTTTGCCATCATAATCTAAATAAGTAATATTTATGGAAAACCTGCAATCCAACTTATTCTACTCTCTTGCGGGAGTAGCCGCCGTTGCTTCGTTGACCTCTTGTGCAAATAAGCAAAAGCCTACCGAACAGAAGCCCTTGAATATCGTCTATATCATGACGGACGATCACACAGCACAAATGATGAGTTGCTATGACACGCGCTACATGGAAACCCCCAATCTGGACCGAATTGCCGCCGACGGAGTTCGTTTTACCAACAGCTTTGTGGCTAACTCCTTAAGCGGACCCAGCCGTGCTTGCATGATTACAGGTAAACACAGTTGTGCCAACAAGTTCTATGATAATACGACTTGTGTATTTGACAGCGCTCAGCAGACCTTTCCGAAACTGCTGCAAAAAGCAGGATACCAAACAGCTCTTGTAGGTAAGTGGCATCTGGAAAGCTTGCCTTCCGGATTCAACTATTGGGAGATTGTTCCCGGACAAGGAGACTATTATAATCCCGATTTCATTACCCAGGATAACGATACAATCCAAAAACATGGTTATATCACTAATTTGATTACTGATGATGCTATCGACTGGATGGAACATAAACGCGATCCGGAGAAACCTTTCTGCCTGCTGATTCATCATAAGGCAATACATCGTAACTGGTTGGCGGATACCTGCAACCTCGCTTTGTATGAAGACAAAACGTTCCCATTGCCGGATAACTTCTTTGATGATTACGAAGGACGCCCCGCTGCTGCCGCACAGGAAATGAGTATTGCCAAGGATATGGATATGATCTACGACCTCAAAATGCTGAGACCTGATAAGACATCGCGCCTGAAGTCGCTATATAAAAAGTATATCGGACGCATGGACGAAGGACAACGTGCTGCCTGGGATAAGTTCTATGCTCCCATCATCGAAGATTTTTATAAGCAAAATCTCGAAGGGAAAGAGCTTGCCAACTGGAAGTTCCAACGCTATATGCGCGATTATATGAAGACTGTTAAGTCGTTGGATGATAATGTAGGACGCGTGTTAGATTATCTGAAAGAAAAAGATATGTTGGACAACACGTTGGTAGTTTATACTTCCGACCAGGGATTTTACATGGGTGAGCATGGTTGGTTTGACAAACGCTTCATGTATGAGGAGTCTATGCGTACTCCGCTCATCATGCGTTTGCCCAAAGGATTCGACCGAAGAGGAGACATCACTGAGATGGTTCAGAACATAGACTATGCGCCTACCTTCCTCGAACTTGCCGGTGCTCCGGTTCCCGAAGATATTCAAGGTGTGTCGCTCCTTCCCCTGTTGAAAGGCGAACATCCTCAAGACTGGCGTACTTCCTTATACTATCATTTCTATGAATATCCTGCCGAGCACATGGTAAAACGTCATTACGGTATCCGTACGGAACGCTATAAATTAATTCATTTCTATAATGATATTAATTGGTGGGAACTGTATGACATCCAAGCTGATCCTACAGAAATGCACAACCTCTATGGACAAGCCGAATATGAACCGGTAGTGAAAGAACTGAAGGAGGAAATGTTGAAACTACAGGAACAATATAATGACCCCGTTCGCTTCTCTCCCGAAAGAGATAAAGAAAATAAATAAACGACCCTTAATAATATGGCTAGGTACACCCTTTTTTTATTTATTTGCCTGCTATCCCCCCTAACGGCAGGCATTGTATCTGCTACTAACTTGACACAACCAATTTCTTTAGTTCCCCGCCCGGTACAATGTGTACCGGGCAGTGGTAACTACCACTTTTCCGGGAAAACCGTATTCGCAGTGGAGAATAAGGAGCAAGCAGAAGTAGCTGAACGTTTTATCCGTAGATTTACCCGGGCTGCCGGATTTACCCCCAGACTAAAAGTAGGCGGCAAGAAAGGAGATGTCTGCTTTCGGACAGATCCTACTCTAAAAACGGAAGCCTATGTGCTGGAGGTCACTCCGGAAAAAATACTTATTCAAGCGGCAGACGCCAAAGGATTCTTTTATGCTTTGCAAACCATTCGCCAGTTGCTGCCGGCTGCCATCGAAAGCGAGGTTCCCACAGCTGGCGTAGAATGGAACATACCTGCGGTGAAGATTCAAGACGAACCGCGGTTTGGTTATCGGGCTTTGCAATTGGATGCTGCCCGTTTCTTTATTCCTAAAAAGACCGTGTTGCGCATCATCGACTGCATGGCATTACTCAAAATCAACACCCTCCATTTTCACTTGACAGATGATAACGGATGGAGGATAGAAATCAAGAAATATCCTCGCCTGACGGAAGTAGGAGCATGGAGAGTAGATCGTACGGATGTTCCTTTCCATTCGCGCCGCAATCCCAAACCGGGAGAACCTACCCCGATAGGCGGTTTCTATACGCAGGATGATATTCGGGAAATGGTGGCGTATGCTGCCGAACGTCAGATAGAAGTTATTCCCGAAGTCGATATGCCGGCCCATAGCAATTCCGCTCTAGCTGCATATCCGCAACTCGCCTGTCCGGTGGTGAAAGACTTTATCGGTGTGTTGCCCGGCTTGGGAGGACGCAGTGCCGAGATTATCTATTGCGCCGGCAACGACAGCGTTTTTACCTTCTTGCAGAATATCATGGACGAAGTGATGGAATTATTTCCTTCCCGCTATATTCATATCGGAGGAGACGAGGCGCGAAAGACATATTGGAAACAATGCCCTTTGTGCCAGGCGCGAATGAAGAAAGAACATCTGGCGAGTGAAGAAGATTTGCAGGGATATTTTATGAAGCGGATGAACGATTATGTGCGAAGTAAAGGTAGGGAAGTGATTGGTTGGGATGAAGTGACCAATAGCAGCTTTCTGCCCGAAGGAATAATAGTTCAGGGATGGCAAGGCATGGGCACGGCTGCGCTCAGGGCGGCTGCCAAAGGACATCGTTTCATAATGACTCCCGCACGCATCATGTATCTCATTCGTTATCAGGGACCGCAATGGTTTGAGCCTGTCACTTATTTTGGGAATAATACACTGAAGGATGTATATAGCTACGAACCGGTGCAGGCTGGTTGGAAACCTGAATATACCTCTTTATTGATGGGTGTGCAGGCGTGCATGTGGACGGAATTTTGCAACAAACCCGAAGATGTAGACTATCTGGTCTTTCCCCGTGTGGCTGCTTTGGCGGAAGTGGCTTGGACACAACCGGAAAAAAAAGATTGGGGACTCTTCCTCAAAGCGTTGGATGTATATAATGAACATCTCAAGGTCAAGGGAATCGTGTATGCCCGTTCCATGTATAACATCCAGCATACAGTGACACCTGGGAATGGAGCATTGAAAGTAAAACTCGAATGTATCCGTCCGGATGTGGAAATACGCTATACGGTAGATGGCAGCGAGCCGACCGCCCATTCTGCTTTGTATGAAAAGCCTTTGGAGGTAACTAAGAGCGGTACGATAAAATGTGCGACTTTCTCAGAAGACAGACAGATGGGCGAAACTCTTCGACTTCCCGTCTATTGGAATCTGGCAACTGCGAAACATGTGATAGGAAATAATCAGAACGAGAAACTTCTGACAAACGGAATACGTGGAAGCTTGAAACATACGGATTTTGAATGGTGCTCGTGGGCAAAGAGCGACTCTGTCTCTTTCGTCATCGACTTGCAAAAGCCGGAAAAAATAAATCGTTTGACCATTGGGTGCATCACCAACTATGGCATGGCAGTACATAAACCGCGGTTGATTACCATTGCCATATCCCAAGACAACTGCAACTTCGAGGAAGTGGGCAGAAAGAGTTTTACTTCGGCTGAAATCTTCCGTGAAGGAAATTTTATCGAGGACGAATCGATAGACCTGAAAGGTGTAAATGCCCGTTATGTCCGTGTGACAGCCCGGGGAGCGGGGAATTGTCCAGCCGACCATGTGCGACCCAGACAGGAAGCGCGCATCTATTTTGATGAAGTAATCATTGAGTAAGAAAATAAAAGATACCTAAATGAAACACACTCTGTTAAAACAACTTTCTCCATTGCTTTTGCTGCTGGGGCTTAATTTGCCGGTAGAAGCACAGAAGCAGCCCGAATGGCAAAGCCAATATGAAATCGGTTTGAATAAACTTGCCCCTCATGCCTATGTGTGGCAATATGCCGACCCGGCGGATATAGAAAAGCCCGGAGGGTATGAGCAATCTCCTTATTATATGAGTCTCAACGGTAAATGGAAGTTCCATTGGGTGAAGAATCCCGATAAACGCCCGAAAAACTTTTATAAGCCTTCATTCTATACCGGAGGATGGGCAGACATCAACGTACCGGGCAACTGGGAACGCCAAGGATATGGAACGGCTATTTATGTGAACGAGACGTATGAGTTTGATGATAAGATGTTTCACTTCAAGAAGAATCCTCCGTTCGTACCTTATGAAGACAACGAAGTGGGTTCTTATCGCCGTACCTTCCGGATACCTGCCGACTGGAAAGACCGTCGTGTGGTGCTTTGTTGCGAAGGTGTCATTTCCTTCTACTACGTGTGGGTGAATGGAGAATTTTTGGGATATAACCAAGGTTCTAAAACAGCTGCCGAATGGGACATTACCGACAAGTTGCAGGAAGGAGAAAATACCGTCGCCCTCGAGGTCTATCGTTGGAGCTCCGGTTCCTACCTGGAATGCCAGGATATGTGGCGTCTGAGTGGCATCGAGCGGGATGTTTACCTTTACAGTACGCCTAAGCAATACATCGCAGACTATAAAGTGACTTCTTCATTGGATAAAGAACATTATAAAGATGGTATCTTCGGACTCGAAGTGACGGTGGAAGGATCTTCTGTTACTCCTGCCTCTATCGCATACAAATTGAAAGATGAACAAGGAAAAAACATTCTGCAACAGAGTATGCCCGTCAAATCACGGGGCATAAGCAACTTCCTCGCTTTTGATGAAAAAAAGATTCCCGATGTGAAAGCCTGGAGTGCCGAACATCCCAATCTTTATACCTTATTACTAGAGCTGCAAGATGCCGATGGAAAAGTGACCGAGCTGACCGGTTGTAAGGTGGGCTTTCGCACTTCGGAGATTAAAGACGGACGTTTCTGCATCAACGGCGTGCCGGTGTTGGTGAAAGGAACCAACCGTCACGAACACTCCCAACTGGGACGTACTGTCAGCAAGGAGCTGATGGAACAAGACATCCGCTTGATGAAACAACACAATATCAACCTCGTGCGCAATTCGCATTATCCTACACATCCTTATTGGTATCAACTTTGCGACCGCTACGGCTTGTACATGATAGACGAAGCCAATATTGAATCTCACGGAATGGGCTACGGACCTGCTTCCCTGGCGAAGGACAGCACTTGGCTGAGTTCACATATAGACCGTACGCAGCGTATGTACGAACGCTCCAAGAACCATCCTACCATCGTCATTTGGTCTCTGGGCAATGAAGCAGGAAATGGCATCAATTTTGAACGCACCTACGACTGGTTGAAGTCGGTGGAAAAGTCCCGCCCGGTGCAATACGAGCGTGCCGAGTTGAACTACAATACCGACATTTATTGCCGTATGTATCGCAGCGTGGATGAGATAAAAGCGTATGTGGCAAAGAAAGATATTTATCGTCCGTTTATCCTTTGCGAATATCTGCACGCAATGGGAAATAGTTGTGGCGGACTGAAAGAGTACTGGGATGTATTCGAGAATGAGCCGATGGCACAAGGTGGTAGTGTCTGGGATTGGGTAGACCAGTCTTTCCGGGAAATCGACAAGAACGGCAAGTGGTATTGGGCGTACGGTGGAGATTATGGTCCGCAGGGTATTCCCAGCTTTGGCAATTTCTGTTGCAATGGTTTGGTGAGTGCCGATCGCGTACCTCACCCTCATTTGCTGGAAGTGAAGAAAGTATATCAGAACATAAAGTGTACGCTTTTGAATAAGAAGGACCTGACCATCCAAGTGAAAAACTGGTTCGATTTCTCCAACCTGGATGAGTATCATTTGCATTGGACGGTGGTGGGAGACGATGGAAAAGAGATAGCAAAGGGAGATAAAGAAATCTCTTGTGCTCCCCATGCCACAGTAAATATAACTCTTGGAGCCGTGAAACTTCCTTCCACTTTGAGAGAAGCTTACTTGAATCTGAGTTGGACTCGCAAGCAGGCTTCCGCTCTGATAGATACGGACTGGGAGGTGGCTTATGATCAATTTGTGCTTCCCGGCAATAAGAATAGTAAGAAATATTTGCCGGAAACATCTGGAAAAACTACTTTTGCCGTAGATGAAGCTACGGGAGAATTGACTTCGTTGTGTGTAGAAGGCGAAGAGTTGTTGGCAACTCCTGTCA
The DNA here is from genome assembly GCA_030844565.1 of Bacteroides ovatus. Lineage (GTDB taxonomy): Bacteria > Bacteroidota > Bacteroidia > Bacteroidales > Bacteroidaceae > Bacteroides > Bacteroides ovatus_A. Next base: position 7,374 of record JAUUNK010000057.1, on the reverse strand, counting down.
GACTTTCCCTTTTCCGCCCGGCAACGGACAATGACAACCGTGACAGAAACGGGGCGCGGCTGTGGAGAAAAGCCGGATTAGACCGGCTTACGCAGAAAGTAGTGTCCCTGAAAGAAGGGAACAACGCTACTACCGCTGTGGTGGAAGTCTTGAACGGAAAGAACCGGAAAGTGGGTGAAGCGACCTTTGCCTATACGTTGAACAAGAACGGAGCATTGAAAATTCGCACTACTTTCCAGCCCGACACGGCATTGGTGAAGTCGATGGCACGTCTGGGGCTTACCTTTGAAATGAAGGATTCGTTTGAAAACGTACGTTATCTGGGTCGTGGAGACAACGAGACGTATGCCGACCGAAAGCAATCGGGAAGAATCGGAATCTACGAGACTACACCCGAACGGATGTTCCACTATTATGTAACCCCGCAATCTACCGGAAACCGCACGGATGTCCGCTGGATGAAGTTGACGGACGAGACGGGAAAAGGATTCTTTGCCGAATCCGACAAAGAATTTCAGTTCAGCGTGGTTCCTTTCTCAGATACGGTGTTGGAGAAAGCGCGTCATATCAACGAACTGCAACGGGACGGTAAGGTGACGGTTCACCTGGATGCCATCCAAGCGGGTGTGGGTACCGCCACTTGTGGACCGGGCGTATTGCCTTTCTATCTGGTTCCGGTAGTGAAACAGACTTTTGAGTTTACTCTATATCCTATAAAATAAGAATAAATAATGAAGAAACTGATTGTATCCCTGGCACTGTCCGCTTGTATATGGAGCGGACAGGCACAAACAAAAGACGGGTATTACGTGAAGTATCTGGAATTTCCGCAGAATGCTACTCTCGAACAGAAGGTGGATATGGCTGCCCGGCTTGTTCCTTCTCCTCAGCAATTGGCGTGGCAACAGCTGGAATTGACGGCTTTTCTCCATTTCGGCATCAACACATTTACGGGACGCGAATGGGGCGACGGGAAAGAAGATCCCGCCCTTTTCAACCCTGCGGAGCTGGACTCTGAACAATGGGTACGCACACTGAAAGATGCGGGTTTCAATATGGTGCTTCTCACCGCTAAGCATCACGATGGCTTCTGCCTGTGGCCCACCCGTACTACTACCCATTCCGTAGCTTCTTCTCCCTGGAAAGATGGGAAAGGCGATGTGGTCAGAGAACTGAAAAACGCTTGCGATAAATACAAGATGAAGTTCGGTGTCTACCTTTCTCCGTGGGACCGCAATGCGGAATGCTATGGAGATTCTCCCCGTTACAATCAATTCTTTATCGAACAACTCACCGAATTGCTTTCCAATTATGGGGAAGTAAACGAAGTGTGGTTTGACGGCGCTAACGGAGAAGGTCCCAACGGAAAGAAACAAGTGTATGACTGGGATGCTTTCTATAAGACCATCCAGCGTTTGCAGCCCAAAGCGGTGATGGCGATAATGGGAGACGATGTGCGTTGGGTAGGAAACGAAAAAGGCATCGGCAGAGAAACCGAGTGGAGTGCTACCGTGTTGACACCTGGAATTTATGCCCGCTCGGGAAGTAACAACAAACGTTTGGGAGTATTCAGCAAAGCAAAAGATTTAGGTAGTCGCCACATGCTGGACAAAGCTACCGAACTGTTTTGGTATCCTTCTGAAGTGGATGTTTCTATCCGTCCGGGATGGTTCTATCATGAGAGCGAAGACTCTAAAGTAAAAAGCCTGAAACACCTTTCCGATATTTATTTCCAGTCGGTAGGCTATAATTCCGTACTGCTTCTCAATATTCCTCCCGATCGCCGCGGCTTGATTAGTGGAGCAGATGCCAACCGGTTGCAGGAATTTGCCGCCTATCGCAAACAAATCTTTGCAGATAACCGTGTGAAGAAAGGGAAAAAGCTTTGGAAAGCCACTTCCGGAGATGAGAAAGTGTATAAGTTGAAGTCCGATTCCCGAATCAATGTATTGATGCTCCAGGAAGATATTTCCAAAGGTCAGCGAGTGGAGGCTTTCACGGTGGAAGCGCTTACGGCAGATGGTTGGAAGAAGATAGGGCAGGGGACTACCGTAGGCTACAAACGCCTGTTGCGTTTCCCGGCAATCAATGATGCTACGCAACTCAGAGTGAAAATAGATGCCTGTCGGTTGAATGCCATTATCAGCAATGTAGCTGCTTATTATGCCGAGCCATTGCAGGCAGAGGGGCAAAAGGAAGATTGGAATACCGTGCCCCGGGCGGGTTGGAAACAAGTATCCGCTTCTCCTTTGGTGATTGATTTAGGAAAAGAATATGCACTGACGGCGTTTACCTATGCTCCTTTCAAGGCAGAAGCTAAACCGATGATGGCATTTAAGTATAAGTTCTATGTAAGCGTCAACGGGAAGAACTGGAAGGAAGTGCCCACCAACGGAGAATTCAGTAATATCATGCACAATCCGTTGCCACAGACCGTATCGTTTGGCAAAAAAGTAAACGCCCGCTTCATCAAGCTCGATGCTACTACGCCTGCGGATACTCCCGCAAAAGTGGAATTGAAGGAGATAGGTGTGGCGGTAGCACCATAAAGAAATATTAAACCATCTTCGGGTGAGTTTGTTATAGCATAAAAAGACATTTTGCTATGATGAACTTAGGGACTTGGATGAACAAACTCCTTATTAGTTGGGGAGTAGATCCGAAGATTGCGGATACATTCGATGAAGTCATTATCGCTGCTTTGATGGTAGGTCTTGCTGTTGGAGTGGATTATCTCTGCCAAGCTATCCTGGTGGGAGGCATGAGGCAATACACTCGCAAATTCCCTCATAAATGGAATACCTTGCTGCTTAAGCGCAAGGTATTCCATCATTTAATACATACCGTTCCCGGTATCCTTGTCTATGTATTGCTCCCGATGGCCTTTGTGCGGGGCAAAGAACTGCTGTTCATCTCCCAGAAAATATCTATTCTCTACATCACCTTCTCACTGCTGCTTGCCATCAATGGCATTCTTTTGATGATTCAGGACCTTTATGAAGAAAAAGAAAGAATGAAGAACCGCCCGATGAAAGGTTTCATCCAGGTGCTTCAGGTACTTCTTTTCTTTGTGGGAGGCATCGTGATGATAGCTATCATACTCAACCGCTCTCCTGCCAGTCTGTTTGCCGGATTAGGAGCTTCCGCCGCCATCTTGCTTTTAGTGTTCAGGGACAGCATTCTGGGGTTTGTTGCCGGAGTTCAGCTTTCAGCCAATGACATGGTGAGGCAAGGCGACTGGATTACGCTTCCTTCCGCCCATGCTAACGGGATAGTCCGTGAGATTACGTTGAACACCGTGAAGATACAGAATTTTGATAATACCATTTCCACCGTTCCTCCTTATACATTGGTCAGCACTTCTTTTCAGAACTGGCGCGGCATGACCGAATCCGGAGGTAGAAGGGTGATGAAAAATATCACTTTGGACTTGAATACCTTAAAGTTCTGTACCCCCGAAATGCTGGAATCTTTAAAGAAAGACATTCCCCTGTTGGCAGATTATCAACCGGAAGAAGGAGTGATACCCACCAATTCCCAGATGTTTCGCATTTACGTAGAGAAATACTTGCGTAGCCTTCCCATAGTCAACCAGGAGTTGGATCTTATTATCAGCCAGAAAGAGGCTACAGAATTTGGCTTGCCCCTCCAGATTTACTTCTTCTCCCGGGATAAGGTGTGGGCGGAGTATGAACGTATCCAGTCAGACATCTTTGACCATTTGTTTGCCATGCTTCCTAAGTTTGACTTGAAGGCTTATCAATATTCGGCATAGAGGGATTTATCTCATTCTCCTTCTTCTTATAAAATCCATATAGACGGGCAGATGGTCGCTGATGCCGCCTTGGTATTTCATTCCATAGTAGGTGCGGAAAGGTTTTACTCCTCCATATTTCTTATCTTCTTCCAGTAAGAACGGGATTTGTGCCACATTCGCTTGCTCTTCACTGGTGAAGAATTTTCCCGAAGAGTCGAGCAGCGTGCCCGATACGATAAGATGGTCCAGCAGATTCCATTCTCCTTGGTATTTATAGGAACCGAAACCGTATTGTTTCGCCCTGTGTGCCAACAAATGGTAGAGCTTGCCAGGCAAGGGATGGGGAGGAGGGGTAACAGCTTCCAGCACTTCTGCGACGGATTTGTTGTGAGGATAATCGTTGAAGTCGCCCATGATGATAACTTGCGGATGGGTACGCACAGAAAGAATGCTGTCCGACAGACGGCGTAGCTTGCGGGCGACATGGAGGCGGTAAGGTTCCGAAACTTTGGCTCCGCCGCTCCGTGAGGGAAGATGGCAGACAAACACATCCAACGTATCTTTAGTTATAATCAATCCGCTGACGTGCAGGATGTCCCGTGTGGGGCGGTCCTTTTTTTGTGGCATTCCCACAGGGACGGAACGAGAGGATAGCAATTTAAATTTATCTCGTTGATAGAGCAAAGCTACGTCTATTCCTCGCTGGTCGGGGGAGTCGGTCATCACATAGCGGTATTTTAATTCTTTCAGTGGCGAACGGCGGGTCAGGTCGCGCAGGACAATGTCATTTTCCACTTCGCATAGTCCGATTAGTGCAGGAGGATTCCATTCTCCTACGGCCACAATGACACAGGCGATGTCCGCCAGCTTCTTCTTATACCTACCATAGTGCCAGTTTCGTAGAGCATGTGGAAGAAATTCCCAATCGTTTTTCAAAGTATCGTGCCGGGTGTCGAAGAGATTTTCTACATTCCAGCACATCACGCGGAAAGAAAAACTATTGTCCGGTAAAGATATTTGGGCATATCCTTTGTTGTTGTGAAGAAGGAGGATGCACGTAAAGAAAAAAATAGCAAGAAAAGAAGCTTTTCTTCTCCTGCTATTCTCTTTATCTTCTTTTCCGGGCATTATTTCTTTGCGGGAATATGTGCCAGAATATCTACAAGATGTTTCCAGAACTTCTCAACCGAGGGAATATGCATCTTTTCGTCGGGAGAATGTACGCCTGTCAAAGTCGGTCCAAAGGAAATCATATCCAGGTTAGGATATTTGTCGAGGAACAAGCCGCATTCCAGTCCTGCATGGATGGCCTTCACCTGTGCCTCCGTCTGGAAAAGACGTTTGTAAGAGTCTGTTGCTATTTCGAGGATGGCGGAGTGTGGATTAGGTTTCCACCCCGGATAGCCTTCGCCGGAGGAAACGCGGGCGCCTGCCAATTCGAACACAGAACGTACCGTCTGTGCTATGTCGTTGCGGGCAGATAAGATAGAACTGCGTTGGCTGGTTTCGATACGGATAATGTGATCCGGTTTCATTTTCACTGAAGCAAGGTTTGTTGATGTCTCCACCAGTCCGGGAATATCCTGGCTCATGGCATATACGCCGTGAGGAAGAGCGTAGAGTGCTTTCAGCAAACGGGCTGTCGTGTCCTGGTCGATAGCTTTCGGTTGCGGGTCGGCAGATTCGAGTACCAATCTCAAATTCGGTTCCACTACAGAAAGTTCGTTTTCTATTTCGGCAGTGAAGATATTCAGGTCGGTGCGTACATCATGTTTGGCATTTTCGGGAACGGCACATACGGCATACGCTTCGCGGGGAATAGCATTGCGCAGGTTTCCGCCGTCGATTTCACAGAGATACATGTCGTGTTTGGCAGCGGTGCGGCTCAGGAAACGGTTCAGTATCTTGTTGGCATTTCCTCGTCCCAGGTGGATGTCTCCGCCCGAATGTCCGCCTTTCAGCCCTTTTACTTCAACTTTGAAGAAGAAATAGCCGGCGGGCACTTCCACCTCTTTATAAATGAACTCTCCGACCGAGTTGATTCCTCCGGCACAACCGATGTAGAGTTCTCCTTCGTCTTCCGAGTCGAGGTTAAGTAGAATATCTCCGCTCATAAAATCTTTGTGCAGGGCGAAAGCACCCGTCAGTCCCGTCTCTTCGTCTACGGTGAAGAGGCATTCTAGCGGGCCGTGTTCGATGCTGTCATCCGCGAGGATAGCCAGTTCGGTAGCCACGCCGATGCCGTTGTCCGCTCCCAGGGTAGTGCCTTTTGCTTTCAACCATTCGCCTTCGATTTCCGTTTCGATGGGGTCGTTCAGGAAGTCATGCTGCACGTCGTTGTTCTTCTCGCACACCATGTCTATATGCGATTGCAACACAACCGTTTGAAGGTTTTCTTTTCCCGGCGTTGCGGGCTTTTTGATAAGCACATTGCCGGCTTCGTCTACTTTGGTTTCAAGATTATGTTTGGCACCGAAAGCTTTTAGATAAGCAATCATTTTTTCTTCTTTCTTCGAAGGGCGCGGCACTTGGCAGATTTCCTCAAAATACTTGAAGACTGCAGCGGGTTTCAGTTCATTCTTTTCCATCTTCTTTTTATTTATACTAATGAATAGAGGTGACCTTTCGAGGTCCTCTTATTGCTAAATATGGTTAATTCGCTTGAGTTATCTGAATTCGTTTGTCTTTAAACTCTATCTTTGCAGTCACAAAATTAATAGAAATGGTCGAGACTATCCTGATAAGTTTGTTAATAGTTGCTATTTGCCTCGTATTATTGGGCGTAAAAGTCTTTTTCATCAAAGGCGGTAAATTTCCCAACGGACATGTGAGTGGTAACAAAGCATTGCGGAAAAAAGGGATTGGTTGTGCCCAATCTCAAGACCGCGAAGCGCAAAAGAAACCGCGTTTTTCTATTGACGAATTAGAGAAAGCCTTGAACGATAGTATGAATTAAATTAATTAAAAAACAATATTTTTATAGTTATGAAGAGAATGAACTACCTCATTAACGGTTTTGCAGCGGTTGCACTAATCGTCTTGTTTTCACAGTGCGCCGGTAAGACTGAAAATACTACAGCAACTGCTTCTGATAAGATTACAGCAGGACTGTCAGACATGAAAATTGCTTATGTGGAAGTGGATACGCTTTTGTCTAAGTATAATTTCTGCATCGACCTGAATGAGGCTATGGTAAAGAAAGAAGAGAATGTGCGTATGACGCTGAATCAAAAAGCTACGGAATTGACTAAGCAGAAGCAGGAATTCCAAAAGAAATATGAGAATAACGCTTTTATTTCACCGGAAAGAGCACAGCAAGAATATAATCGCTTGGCTAAGATGGAGCAGGACCTGCAAGCATTGAGCAACAAGCTGCAAACAGAGTTGGCTACCGAGAATGCTAAAAACAGCCTCCAATTGCGCGATTCTATCAGTGCTTTCCTAAAACAATATAACAAGACAAAAGGGTATAGCCTCATTATCAGCAATACCGGATTTGATAACTTGTTGTATGCTGACAGCACTTTCAATATTACAAAAGAAATTGTTGAAGGGCTGAATGAAAGATATACTCCGTCTTCTAAGAAATAAAATAAGTATTAATTTACACTAATAAA
>JAUUNK010000393.1 GCA_030844565.1 Bacteroides ovatus | reverse complement strand
AACTCTTTATAAAATAACTTAATTATTAACTGTCCAACTTTTGGGGTGCAGTTCATTGGCGATAACAGGGGGATTACTTATTTTTGCGGATATAGGATTCGCCTGATAGAAACGCACTTAACTTCTATAGGAATAAATACTAATGAAAAACATGAGACGACTTATCTGGATTTGCATTGCCGGCCTTCTTTTTTCTTGCACGGTACTCGGCAGGAGTGAGGCAAGATTGAGAAAGAACATAAATAGGGAATGGCGGTTTATGCTTGCCGATGTGCCTGGAGCAGAAGCTAGTGGGTTCGATGATGCCGGATGGCAGAGCGTATCTTTACCTCATTCTTTCTCCATCCCTTACTTTTTGGGAGAGAAGGTGTATACAGGATATGGTTGGTATCGCAAGGTGATTGATGTCCCGATGGCATGGAGCGATAAGAATGTGACATTAGAGTTTGAAGGCGCATTTATTGAATCCGAAGTCTTCGTGAATGGACACTATTTGGGGAAGCATGTAGGTGGATATACGGGCTTCTTCTTTGATATAACTCCTTACTTGACGGCGGGGAAGAACGTGATTGCGGTGCGGGTCAATAATCTGTGGAAACCGGATGTGGCTCCCCGCACCGGTGACCATCAATTTAGTGGAGGTATTTACCGCGATGTGTATCTGAATGTTACAGATAAGTTGCACGTGGATGTCTACGGAACCTTTGTCTATGCTTCGGCGGTAACTGCCCAGTCGGCAGTGTGTGAGGCACAGACGGAAATCAGAAACAATTATTCGTCCGACAAAGTATGTACGGTGAAGACTGAAATTCAATCGCCTGCAGGTAAAAAAGTGGCTTTTGTCCAATCCAAAGAGAAAGTTCGGAAGTCGGAGGTGAAAGTTGTCAAGCAGATACTGCCGAAAATCCTTCGGCCGCAATTGTGGAGCCCCGAGTCCCCTCAACTGTATAAAGCAGTGACCACTATTCTGGTGGATGGTCAAGTAGTCGACCGTTATGAAACGCCTTTTGGCTTGCGGTGGTTTGAGTGGACGGCAGATAAAGGCTTTTTCCTCAATGGGAAGCATTATTATTTGTGGGGCGCTAATGTGCATCAGGACCAAGCGGGCTGGGGAGATGCGGTGACGAATGCCGCTATGCGCCGGGACGTACAGATGATAAAAGATGCCGGGTTCAACTGTATCCGTGGCTCTCACTATCCGCACGACCCTGCTTTTGTGCAGGCGTGTGATGAAATTGGAATCATTTTCTTTTCTGAGAATGCTTTTTGGGGGGGCGGGGGGCTCTTCGGGTGACAGTTTCAGTTGGAATCCTCCTATTTCCAGTTGTTATCCAGTCGATCCTGCATACCGCCGGAATTTTGATAAGAGTGTGCTCAGCCAGTTGAAGGAAATGATAAAAATACATCGCAACCATGCTTCTATTGCCGCTTGGAGCATGTGCAACGAACCTTTCTTTACCGATCAGGAAACCTTTGAAGATATGAAATCCCTTTTAAACCAAGCAACCGATAGTGCGCATGTCTGGGATCCTACGCGGGAAGTGGCTATTGGCGGATCGCAGCGCGAGGGAATTGATCGGCTGGGGAAAAATGCAATTGCTTTCTATAATGGAGATGGAGCTTCGCGTACGGAATTCCAGCGTCCGGGAGTTCCTAGTTTGGTGTCGGAGTATGGCAGTACTACAGCCCAGCGCCCCGGACGCTTCTTCCCGGGTTGGGGAGATTTAGAGAGAACACCCGGTTGTCCCGATCCCTGGAATCCACCCGTATGGCGTAGTGGACAAATTATCTGGTGTGGTTTCGACCATGGGACGACGCTGGGCGTAGCGCTGGCTACGATGGGAATGATAGATTACTTCCGCTTGCCCAAACGACAATATTATTGGTATAAAGAAGCGTTGAAGAACGAAAATCCACATCCTATGGAACCGGAATGGCCTCAAAACGGAGTACCGGCTAAGCTAGAACTGAGTGCCGGCAAAACTCTCATTAAGGCTACGGATGGAACAGATGATACTCAACTGGTGATAAGGGTATTAGATGCTTCGGGAAAGCATATTAATAATAATGTTCCGGTAGAACTGACAATTCAGTCCGGACCCGGTGAGTTCCCAACAGGAAGAAAGATACGCTTTATGCCTCCTTCCAAAGAAGAAACTTCGGATATTACAATTCGCGACGGACAGGCAGCCATTGCTTTCCGTTCGTATCATGGGGGCAAAACGATTATCCGTGCAACATCCGAAGGATTGATACCTGCTGCGATAGAGATTTCAACGCAAGGCACACCGCTATGGGAGGAAGGAGAGACCGCTATGGTGGCAGATCGCCCTTATCATAGATATAAGGGTGGGAAAGTGACTATACCGGATACTGATAAAATGTTATTGGCTAAATTCCGCCCTACATGGGTCAGTTCTTCGTTAGCAGGAACCAACAAGGCAAATGTAAATGATGGAGATGTTGCTACGTTGTGGAAGCCCCTTGCAGAGGATAAAGAGAAATGGTGGAAATTAGCTTTGGAAGCTTCTTACTGTATCCATAAAATACAAATTGAATTGCCTCAGGAAAAGTTAGACTATCAATATAAGGTAGAAGTCTCGACGAATGATATCCAGTGGGAAGAGATCATATCAGACCGAGTAGGAAAAAATGATTCTAAACTTCGTACTTTCCAAGGAGATTGGGGATGTAACATAGCCTTTATCCGGATTACTTTTACTTCTTCTTCTGCCGGCTTAGCTGAAGTAAGGGTAGGAGGCAAATAAAGAGTAGAATAATCAGCTGGCTAATTATCTCTTTAGAGATATATTAGGTGTCATCAAACGTTCCGTTTCTAAATGACTCTGCAGGAAATATAACTAAACTGTTTATTTTCAGTTGAGTGATAACCGTTTCTCTAGGAGACAAAATACTTCGAAACACTCCCCTTGCTTAAAATCCTCTTTGCATTTAGCTAGCAGGGAATGGCTTTTTGGACACTTAAACTTGACCATGAAATTAGAACGGAATGAATTTAGACACCTTTTAATCTGTGTTTAAATTACATTGAAGAATAAACAAAAACACGCAATTCGTTTTGTGTTAACGACTATAAAGTCTAACAAATCGATTTGA
>JAUUNK010000392.1 GCA_030844565.1 Bacteroides ovatus | reverse complement strand
TAGTTTACCGGAAAACCTTCGTTCATCTGCCGGAACATTCAGGTTGTCCCCGGGAGATATTCCCTTTATCCTGTGGGATAACCCCGACTAGTCCCAGGGGAGAGGGAGAGTTTCTTAGAGAAACAGCCGAAACAGGTAGATAAGGAAGAAAAAAGAAGCAATTAATCTCTTTTTTCGTTTCCCAAAGAGGAAGAAAGGCTGAATAAAAGCATAGGAATTCTCTGGTTGCACTAGGAAGACGGACAGGGGAAATCTATCAGAAAGAAAGGTGTTTCGAAGTTTAATGTTACAGGAGGACATTCCTTTCCTGCCTGCTATGTGTGAATGATGGAGAATCACCCTTTATCAAGGCATGATGGTTTCTTCTAAAGGCAAATCCTTGCGTTTTTTTCTACCTGTCCCGCCGTCAGACCGAAAGAAGAGATTCTTGTAAGGGTGGGATTGACAAAATGTCTTTTTGCTTGGTCGTCTTTCCTTCTTTTGCTGCCCTTTCTTTTTGTTGGCAGTAAGATAGAAATGCGCCTCTCTTTATACGCAAAAAGAGGATTTTTCTGCGCAGAAAAAGCATAGAAAATATCTATAATCGCATACATTTGTCATAACGAAAGACGTCTGGCGAGTAAAAACCTTCGGGCTAACCATCCGGAGTAATATTATGAATCACTAAATTACTATCTTATGCAATGGAAAAAGAATCAATCTGATTTGCAGTGGGTTATATCCGTTCGGGTATCCTTTTTATCTGTCAGTTTTTTGTTGCTGTTTGTTTGCATGACCGCAATGGCGCAGACAAATCACAAAATTTCCGGTACGGTGGTAGCCGCCAAGAATGGCGAACCGCTAATAGGCGTGAATATTCTCCAGAGGGGGACAACTAATGGGGTGGTAACAGATATGGATGGCCATTTTTCGCTATCCGTTCCTGTTCCTTGCGAACTATCTGTTACTTATATAGGATATGCAGGGGAAGTGGTGAAGGTCACTTCTGCCAATGCTTCTTTGCATATCGAATTGAAAGAGGACAACGAACAGCTCGACGAAGTCGTAGTAGTGGGCTATGGAGTGCAAAAAAAGAAATTAGTTACAGGAGCCACTGTACAGGTGAAAGGCGAAAATATTGCCAAACTGAACACTGTAAATGCTTTAGGCGCTTTGCAGAGCCAGACGCCCGGAGTAAACATTACCCAAAGTTCCGGCATGCCCGGTGAAGGCTTTAAAGTTACTATTCGTGGATTAGGAACTACGGGTTCCGCCACACCTCTTTATATCATAGATGGCGTGACGGGAGGCGATATTAATAATTTGAATCCTACCGATATTGAGTCTATCGATGTGTTGAAAGATGCCGCATCAGCAGCTATCTACGGCTCGCGTGCTGCTAACGGTGTCATCTTGGTTACTACTAAACAGGGGCGGATTGGCAAACCGGAAATTTCCTATGACGGTTATTATGGTGTACAAAATGTATATCGGATGCCCGATTTGCTCAACGCACAGGAATTTGCTATGATAATGAGTGAGGCTCGCATGATGGATGGTTTGCCCGATTATGACTATGCTTCTCTGGTTCCTGATTGGGAAGCTATCAAGAACGGTACGTGGAAGGGCACTAACTGGTTGGAGGAAGCCCGCAATAAGAATGCGCCGATTCAGAACCATGCCCTGAACATCACCGGAGGTACGGAGCAATCGGTCTACTCCATCGGGGTAGCATATACTTCTCAGGAGGGGATATTCGGCGCTCCGGTGCAACCTCAATATACGCGTTACACGGCACGCATCAATACGGAACATACTCTGTATAAAAAAGGTAGCCTGGATATTATCAAGCTGGGAGAGAACCTGACCTATTCTTATAGCGAAAGGAGCGGTATCGCTATTGGGGATACGTGGGGAAACGATATTCGTAACATGTTGCATGCCAGTCCTTTCCTGCCTAATAAAGATGAACATGGTGATTATCATTATGCTATTCCCTGGGAAATACGCGAGGCGAATCCCATCGGGCAGATGTACTATGCAAGCGGGCAAAACTTGTCCAAATCCCATGCCTTACAGGGCAATCTATTTGTCACTATACAACCTGTCGCGGGCTTGAAAGTAAAATCCAACTTTGGTTATACATTCTATGCCGATGCTTCCCGTAGTTTCACTCCCGTTTATAAATTAGCCAGCAATGTTTTTAACGACAACAATATAGTGTCCCAAGACATGTCGATGGGAGGCAGCGTATTGTGGGAGAATACGGCGACCTATGATTTCAAGCTGAATAACCATGCTATCGGAGTGTTGGTAGGACAATCTATTGAAAAAACAGGATTGGGCGACAGCATGGGTGGCAGTAATATCAATTCTATCTTCAACGACTTTAAACATGCCTATTTGGATAATACGCCTTCTATCACCAATCGTACCACTTTGTATGGTTCTCCGTGGGGGAAGAATGCATTGGCTTCTTTCTTTGGAAGGATAAATTATAACTATGCCGGCAAATATATGGCAACAGCAGTGATACGTGCCGACGGCTCCTCTAAATTTGCCCGCGGAAAGCGCTGGGGATATTTCCCTTCCATATCGGCAGGATGGGTAATATCCGAAGAACCTTTTATGAAGCAAGCCCTCTCGTGGCTGGACTTTCTGAAGATACGTGCCAGTTGGGGACAGAACGGTAATCAGGATATTCCCGATTTCCAGTATCTTTCCACCATCTCTTTCAACGGAGCCGATTATACATTTGGTCCCGACAAATCTGTCATCTCTTCCGGAGCTTATCCCGATATTATTGCCAATCAGGATGTTACCTGGGAAACTTCGGAACAGGTAGACCTCGGTGTGGACGCACATTTCCTGAACAACCGCTTGAACCTGAGTTTTGATTATTACATCAAGAATACGAAAGATTGGCTAGTGGCGGCACCGGTGCTCGACACTTATGGAACGGGAGCGCCCTACATTAACGGTGGTGATGTGCGAAATACAGGTTTTGAACTATCTTTGAACTGGAGTGACCGCATAGCGGACTTTCAATATAGTGGCACTGTCAATTTTGCATATAATAAAAATAAAGTAACCCGGATAGCTAATTCAGAGGGCATTATACATGGTGATGATAATGTTTTGAGTAATCAGACCACAGAAATGTACAGGGCACAGGTCGGTTACCC